>NZ_JAOVQN010000020.1:0-98894 GCF_025673445.1 Ruegeria marisflavi | reverse complement strand
GTGGGTCTGCTCATGCAGCACAGCTACCACGCTGGATTCACAAGATGAATCCCTCTCAGGATTTGTGCAACAGAGCCGTGCTGAACAGAAGGTCGCCGGCAGTGCGATGAACAGGCGGCAAGTATTCTCGCCCGTGATCTTCTTCGTTCTCAGTTTCGGACGAATCTCTCGGAGCGCCCATTGAGACTGCTTCGCGGTGCAAAAAGTCTTGGAACGGCTCCAAGCCCAAATCCTTTCCCTTTTCACCACACCCATCCCCTGGTTTCAGGCCGTGGGTTCGGAGGAGTTCTTCGGCAGCAGCAATTACCTCGGGTCCGTGTGCAACCTGACCCTCTCGGATAGCCTTCCACAGAGCGTCTTGTTGAAGAGCGTCCCGGTTTGCCTTCCTTGCCGCTTCCCTCTCGTCTTTGGTCTTGAGCGAGTAGAACAGTATCCCCGTATTGTTGTCCGGATAGTGTTTGCGGATTTCATCAGGCAAACGACGTCGGTAGTACCAAACGCCCCCTTGCTGCTTCTGATGAAGATACTTTGCCATGAGGACGAAGGCTCCCGATTCCATGACGACAACGGACATGCGTGTTACCCCTTGTGTCACCTCTGGGGCAACTGGGTAACCCGTAACGCATTGTTTCCATTAGGAAATGTGAGGGGAGAATGGTGCCCAGGAGAAGCCTGCTTGCCAAAAATCGAACCCGTGAAACTTTCACGTTCTCAATGACTTAGGTGATACTGCCTTCCCGAGCGTGGACCTGTGCGAGACCGTTTCGTGTACCCGCGAAGGTGAACCTAGCGGCAGGTTGTATTGGACGTCAAGGTTCCCGTGAACGCTGCCGTGAAGGCAAAGGCCAAGCATGGGTCTGCGCCCGCGACTTCTTGATCGCAGCTGGTGTGCCAACTCCGAATTACCTCGTAGGCGACTTCCTCGCTGAAAAGCTCGGGGCCGAGGCAGTGCAGACCCTCAAGGTGCGCGCACCTGATGGCACCATCCACCGCCTGATCGTCGTCCACGCAGAGGTGTGTAAGCGGCTGCTCATGCTGTTCACCAACGACATCACAACGACCGCCAACCTCGCCTTGAAAGGACTTTCCATGACCCTCAACATCAAATTCGAGGGTGGGCAGCCCTGTCTGGCCGAGGCGACCGATGCTGAGGTGGCTGCTTCCGCCCGCAGGATAGCTGCAGAGATGGCAGCCAAGGTCGAGGCACTCGATGAGGCGAACACCAAGGAGGTGGCCGCGCAGGAGGAACCTAAGGGGGAACCTGAGGTGCAGACCTACAGCTTCAACGGAATGGAGCTTCGGTCTGTGCAGCTAGACGGTGAGCCATGGTTCTTCGCTGGGGATGTTTGTAAATTACTGACCATAGCCAGTCCGACAAACGCAGTGAGGCATCTCGGTTCCGATGAGGTACAGAGGGTCGCTAGAGCCACCCTTTATCCGATGAAGGGTGGGACGCCACTCATCCTTATATCAGAGAGCGGCCTCTACAAGGTTATTACTCGCAGCGACAAGCCGCAGGCCAAGCCGTTCCAAGAGTGGGTCACCCGTGACGTCCTGCCCTCCATCCGCAAGACGGGCAGCTACAGCATGACCGATGGGGTCGAGGAGCAGCCGACCAAAGAGACCACCCCGGCACTCGTTGGGGAGATCATCGAGCCGAACCGCCAGCAGATCATCGAGGCAACCTTCACGGCCATGGTGAGGGGGCGCTTCGAGGAGAACATTCGGCGGGTGCAGCGGTTGCGCAAAGTGAAACTGTTGAGGTCGCTTAGGGATGGCCCTGCGGCGTCCAAGGGTGACGGGAGATCAACGCCCGCCGTATTTGATGTGGTCTATGATCTTAGCCTTTAGGAAACCCAAGAAAACCACCACAATTGCCATAAGTACGATGCCTACAGGTACCGAAACCCACAGTGGCCACCCTACAGATGCGACGAATGCTACCACAATGGCGATGCCGAGTAGGTTCCAAAACAAGTTCGACATCATATTCTACCTTTGGCTAATTACATTCGTCGTGGAACAACCATAGCCCGTCTGACAAACCACAAGGGCCGCTTTATTTCAACGCAAAAATCCGACAGCCAGAGATAGATAGAGAAGCCCCCGCTGTCCCCCCGTGGGGCACCCCCAACAACACCATTATCTCCACACACGGGAAATCTCCATTTATTCAATAAAAACAATATCTTGACAGGTATTTACGGGCACCCATATGAAGTAGGCACAACCCAAACAAAGGAACCTTTCTCATGATCATCTTCGCTTTCCGCCTCGGTCGTTTTGAGTTCGTTGCCCAGCGCGAAACCGCCCCTATCAGCACTGTGTTCAGCCGCCCAGCACCGGGAGAGGTTATCATCGACCTTCCGTGTGTCAGCTTGATGGTGACCAAACACAAAGCCCGAGCGGCGTAACGCATGGGTATACTCTCCCGTTACATGCGACACAGGCTTCGATGACGTAACATATGGCTTGATTAACCAATTATGTGACAGTAACGAAAAAGCAGATACTCTACCGTTACATCTTGGAGACCCAACCATGACAGCCAACCTCGAAGCACTGAGACAAACCGTTGAAGCCCGTGGAGGTGCCCTTATCGGATATGCAAGGGTATCCTCTGCGGGGCAGTCGCTTGAGGTTCAGACCTCCGCCTTGGAAAAGGCCGGGGTTGCCCAGCGTCACCTTTATGCCGAGAAGGCCACCGGAACGAAGCGCGAGGGGCGAGACCAGTTGGCGCATATGCTGCGCAGCCTGCGAAAAGGAGATTGCGTCGTCATCACTCGGCTTGATCGTTTGGCCCGCTCGACCAGCGACCTCCTGACCATTGCCAAGCAGGTAGAGGAGGCTGGGGCTGACCTCGTGGCGCTTGAACAGACCATCAACACCACCACGCCAGAGGGGCGGCTGTTCTTCACGATGGTTGCGGCCTTCGGGGAGTTCGAGACCGAGGTCAGGAAAGCTCGGCAGATGGAGGGCATTGCAGCGGCCAAGGCCAAGGGTGAAGACAGCCCGTTCAAGGGGAGGCCCGCCAGCATCGACCCGGAGGAGGTCAAGAAGCTACGAGATGAAGGCGTCGGACCTGCTGAGATTGCGCGTCGGCTGGGTATCAGTAGGCAGTCTGTCTACCGTCTAACCGGTGCCGGAAAGGCTGCATAGCCTGTCAAAGGCTACAGACCTACCCTTCTGACCCTGTGGCGTTGAAGCCTTGGGTGGAACTATCTGCAGGCACCTGACGTGGACCCTGAGTTTAAGTCAGGGTGTTCCTTGCGATGTCCCATGGAATTTCTTTGGCCTTCACCACCAATCTGATTGGAGGTCATGGCCGCGAAACCCCGCGAATGACGCTCTTTAGTATATGCGCTCTGGCCAAGGCCGCCTGCCTCGGAGTTGCGACTACGGAAACGTGACAAGGAACCCACAGCATAGCCCCAACCCCACCGCCAGCCCAACCCAGCCCAGTCCGACAACGCCAGTTCAACACCGCCCCCAGCCGACGATCAACAACCCAAGGACCAGCCCATGACGTTCCATACCGCTGACTTCGCCGCCACTGCCACCGCCGCCGCCCTGGCTACTGATACGCCTGCCCTCACGTCCACCGCCAAGCTGGCCATGGAGATCAACGACAAGCACCGCAAGGTGGTCACCCTCGGGCGCACCGCCAAGGAGACCGCTGCCGAGATCGGGGAGATGCTGATCGAGGTGAAGCAGGGGCTGGCCCACGGGGAGTTCATGCCGTGGGTCGAGGTGAACTGTTCGTTCAAGGACCGGGCCGCGAACAACTACATGAAGATCGCAAAGACCAAAATCGCACAGCCATGCGAATTTGCCCGATGCGAGAGCATCGCCGACGTGCTGGCCCTCGGGAAACCCAAGCCCAGCGCCAGCGAGGAAACCAAGCCCGAGCGCCGAGCAGCCACCCTCGACGACCTCCGCAAGGTGGAACGTCTGCGGGCACTGAGGGATGACCCAGCCTGCACCGAGAGCGAACGTGCCGCCTGCCAACGCAAGCTGGACGAGATCGAGAAGGAGATCGGGAAGGTGGACCCCGATGCACCGAAGACCAAGGACAAGGCATTCGCCCAGACCAACGCAGAGAAGATCACTGACATCCTACTCACCCGTAAGTTCGACAACGTCGATCCAATTGTCCGCAATTCAATCATCAAGGCGCTGGTGCATACCTACGGAGATCACCCGCAGCGTCTGCGCAACTTCCTCAAAGCCCTCGGCTGACATCCGCAGCCACATCGCGAAAAACTCAGCGACCTCCTTGGGGGTGCCCGTCACGGTGCCTCTGAGGGGGACAGGCTGCAACTCGCGGGCCTTGTTCGACTTCCGCAGCCAACAATCCGCCTCCGCACATGTAATGGGAAACCTAACGGGTCTCATTCTGGGCAGGTTGTCGAGCCGATTTTGCTGAACCTCCAAGGAACCCACAGCATAGCAATAGAAGAACCGTCTGCCGGTGGCCCATGCTTGCGGCGTTGTCAGCGTCAGGTGTCATTGCCATGCGGTTGGTAAGAGCGGCCCTGCCATCAGCATGTTCGTGGTGGGGTCGCAGCCGTTTTACGAGTTCGCGTGTCTTTCGAGGGGTGTAGTTCAATGGGTTTCGCCAAGTTGTGACAGTGATCTATCGCCCCTTTTTCGCCAACCCGTGACAACAGACCCAATGCCTTCGGCTGGGGAGACCAAGGAGATGACTACAGCTTCGCGAAAACTCTGAGCCTGAACCCCTCACGTCAAGCCCCAGCATACCCCCTCATCACCCGTTCGCATGCCCGTGAAGGTGCCCACCAGATTGTCCGAGTAGTTGCCCGTGAAGGTGCCCGCTCGGGTTCCATGTTCAAGGAGATGCGAAGGCAACATCTTCTCCTTGGTATTTCCAAGGCAAAGCCTGACTAAAGGTGCCCCTGTAGTTGCACCAGAGGTGAGCCGTTCGATTGGACCCGAACATGGGCCTCTGGATGACCTACAAGCTGATGCTAACGGTAATATCTCCTCCGTGGCGAAGCCATCGGAATGGGTCTGCCCAGCGATAGCGCCAAGTGAAGGTTACCTGCTGGTGCCCCGTTAATGAGTTGCCAGAGTATCTGGTCGACCCAGCACATGCCCTTCACGGTTCCCTCTACTTCCTGTCGGCTGAGAGCCGCCATGATGAAGTTTCCACCGATAACACCACCGACATGTGACCCTTAAGGTTCCCCTCTACGAGTGCGGAGGCGGATTAGCTTCCGGTTCCCCGTGAACGAGGCCCGTTTGGTTTTCCATTACATGTGCGGAGGCGGATTAGCCTTCGACACCCCGACCATCAACGAAAGTTACGACAATGCTTGACGCCACCTCTCCCGAGGTCATGGCGGTCGAGGAGATTTCATGCCCGGTCTGCGGTATTGAGTTCATCCCGCGCCGCTCAAACCAGCAATACTGCTCCCGCTGCTGCCAAAAGAATGCAACCCGTGGCGACCGCTACTTTGAGAACTTCGAGCGTTCCGAGGTTGAGGCAGCCCGTGCCCGCCACCTCATGGACATGCTTTACGGTGCCCCTCCAGGTGAACGCTTGGGCGTGATGAAGGACATCCTCTCCTTCGTTCCCTGCGACAGCGGCCTCAGGAACATCCTCACCCGGCCCGAACTGCTGAGGGATGCCCCCTTCTCCTCCAGTCGCGGCAGGATGAACATCGCCAAGGCTGCCGATGCCTACACCAAGATGTTTTTCGGGGTCTCGATCAGGACCTACGTCAAGGTTGCCCGAACGGGTGCCGAACTGCCGGAAGCTGAGGTGCGGTCAGCCACTGACACAGGCCCCGTGCCAAATCTCCGCAGGCGGCTCACGAAGAAGAAAGTTAGGTGCATCCACAGACCACTCCGTGAGGTGCCCTCAACGGTGACCGATGAAGACTACGACAGGGTCGCCAGCATCGTAGCTGAGGTGCAGGTTCGGGTTGATGCGCTGGCTGACAGCCGGGTCTCCTACGACGAGGAAGACTGCTATGACGATGCCCCGCCTGACGACCTGATTGACGGTCATGACGACGATGGTTTCGTCACGGTGACCACCGCCCCAGGTAACAGCAAGCGAGAGGCCCGAAGGAAGATCGCCCTCTCACAGGCCTGCTTCGATAGGGGCATAGGGATCGACAGTCCCGATGGTCAGGCCATTGCCCTCGCCATGGGCATCAACACTCTCTGACGCCAATCCCACCGCTCTACCTCAACGCGCCCCCGCAGGTTCCGCCTGTGGGGCCTCTCCCAATTCCACCTTCAACCAACAAGGAAATATCCGATGAAGCACACCAAATGGGTTCCTCCTCACGAATACTACAAAACCGGACGCGACCCGTTGCGGGGCAAGCGGCGGCTCACCAATGCAGAACACGGAAATGCCGTCCGTGACGAGATCGCCAAGTTGATGCCAGTTCGCGAGATCGCCGAGGCTGTCGGCAGCATGGCTGAGGCCATGGAAATCAGGTCGAACCCCACGGGCAAGTTTTCGACCATTCGCATCAGGGCTGACCTAATCGGCTTCCTCAAAGCCCTCCGCATCCGCCACCAGAGGAACACGGGCGACGACATCTCCCTCCCCAATATCGTGTCCCTGATGGCCCTGCACGGGATGCACGGTGTCCTTGAAATGCCCGAGTTCGCGCGGGTGTCGGTATGAGCAACAACAAGTTCACGCGACGACAACAGCAACGTCGCCATGCCGAAACCCTCAGGGCCACCTCCGAGCGCCTCTCTGCCCAGCTCCATGGCGGGCAACCGCTGGTGAAACCGGACGAGAGTACTGAGGATGCCTTTCAACGGCTGCTCAATGATGCCCTGAACGAGCGCGCGAAGTACCGGAGCATCGGTCAGCGTGTTGAGGACGAGGGCGGCGCATGAACAGCCGCCAACTCCGAAGCGCAGTCCTAGACCATGTCCAGCCCATCAAACTGATCTTGGCCGAGGAGAAAGCCAAGCCCCGGCCCGGTTCGGATGCCCATTGGGACAACCCCCATGCGCAGAAACCCCTAAGGCTGAACGGCAGTCCCGTTATCGTTGCCCTTATCGAAGTCCTTTGCGACCAGATGGCGGTAAATACAGGCACCCGTCCGCAAAAGACCGATGTACTGAACCGCCTGATTGTCGAGGGTCTCGCCGGATTGGCGAGAACCCCTGACTTCGCTGGTCTCTATCCTAAGCCCGAATGGCCTGAGGACACCGAGTAACCAGCCTCCCCCACACACCAAAAAGGAAAGACCGTATGCAAACGTCATACACACTGGATGCGTGGCCCCCGCATGGCCACCCTGACAACCAAGATACGCACCCTCAGGAAATCTGGAGGTGCCCTGAGCGCGGCTACCGGCTGATAGTTCCGACCAAAGTAGCCCACAACAAATTCACTTCGGCACCCGTTCTGATTTCCATTCAAGCGCCCAGAATTGGCCGTGAGGGGAACGACACTGGGTTCTGGTTCACGGTATCTGCCGCCCCCTCGAAAGGCGCGCTGTTCCTGCGCCTCCGTATCTTCCTCACACGCAACAAGGATAGCGATTGGCGTGGTCGCATCATTCCCGACGCCATTCTCCGGGAGCAGCGCATCCCCTCCGATCTCTTCTCAATCCTTAAGGCCCTCCCGCAGGACTTCACGCACCTCCTCGACTGGACCGTTGAAGACCTCCTCGACGAGGCCAAGGCGTTGGCAGAACACCATGGACGGCAACACGCCATCCTCCACCCCAACCACCACATCTCTCAATAAGGACACGACTATGTCGAACTGGATCACCGCAGCAGGCAACATCGAAGCCTCAACCTCCAACCTTGCCCCCGCCGAGCAAGATCACCATCAGACCCGAGCGCCTGCCTACGAGGTGGGACGAGGCGGCTACGAGGTCAGCAATGGGGAGTTGACCCACTCCACGGGCCACAACCACTCGTTCAAACCCAACGATGACGAAACGACTGGTCTGCTCTCAACCGTCCGCACCGAAGGCGGCAGTGTTGTCGTGGGCCGTACACCCAAGGGAAGCGACGTGATCATGTATCAGGGCATGGGCATCTCCCTGAACGTCGCCGCAACGATGGGCCTTGTGACCCGCAATCATGATGGCTCCTTTTCGGAGAAGCTGACCATCAGCGACCCGACTGCGAAGGCTAAGGCCCAGATGGCAACGGCTGAGGGCACCGACACGGGCACCAAAAACGACGCCCCTCAGGTGACTTTCGGGGAGGCTGGGGATGCCGCGATGGCTGACCTGATGGCCAACCAGATGCCGGGGAACCTGTTCAAGACCGTGGATAGCATTCTCCACACCGGCGACATGGATAAGGCCACAATCGAGCGGATGGCGTCCATGGCGGGCGTCGAACCATCCGAGATGGAAGCCAAGGTCGCGACCGTCTGGCAAGGAGCTTATGACGCCGCCACCGACTTCATGGCCGATGCGGGTATCGAGAACGGCGAAGCGTTTCAGGCATTCATTACCTCCGACACCATAAGGAAGGCCAACATGCTGGAAGCAGCGCGGAACTACTTCGTCCATCACAACACCGAGGGACTGCAGGCCATGGCCGACGCCTATCTGCCCCACATGGACCGTTACGAAGGTGCCCGCGTGAGAGAGTTGCTGACCGCTGCAGGCAAGCAATTCTCTGAGCGCCCTGGTGGTGGCCTCAACGTGATCGTCGATGGCCAGCAGGTCTCCTTCGAGGTCGCTGTCAAGCAGAAGCTGATTTCCTTCTCGCGCGGCTAACGCACCGCCCACAGTCCACCTTAACGCGCCCCTGTCGGTTCACCCGGCGGGGGCTTTTTCATGCCCGAAAGGCAGACATCATGACCAACACAAATCACGAGACCTCAGACGACTATGCTGCCGTCGTCGCCAACCTGACTGACGACCTCAGGGTCATCACCTGCAAGGGCGGCATTCAGTGGATACTCCAGAAGCGCGACAAAGGTTCTGCGGAGCGGCCTTGGGTTGCCAAGGGGTACTTCCGCACCCGGAAAGCCCTGATGCGGGTCGGCGCTGGCCTAGGAGCGCCCACCGACAAGCTGGAAGCCCTCCCGGCCACCTTCATTCCAACCAACTGAAACCTTCAAGGAACACACCCATGACCACCAAGACAATTCGCAACGGTATCGTCGTCAGCGAGGGCGACCCCAATCAAGTCAACCCCGGCTGCAACCAAATGGCCACCAATACCTTTGGCTCTGGTGCAGCCCCGAGCGCGGCTGAGAGGGCAGCGGAAGGTATGAAACGGTATGCCGACTATCAGAAGGAGAATGCTAGGGCGCTGGCGCTGGCCGAGGAGCGAGAAAAGGAGCGCCGGGAACAGGAATACATGCGCAAGCATCTCCGGCAGCAGCTGTCCCACAAGGACATCTACGGCTGATGCTATCGATACCCCTGTGGTTGCCCTTGCGGGTTGCTGCGGGGGTTTTATCTGTCGATCTCCGAAAAGGCGAAAAGGAATATACGATTTCGTCTTGAGGGCGTAAGAGGCCCGTGTCTCACGCGGGAGACAGAAAGCACGCACGGTTCGTTTCCCTAAAATTTCCAACCAGACCGCTTGGGAATTGGAGCGGGACAGGGAGCCGAAGCAAGAATCCGGATTCTACACGCACGAGTATATCAGCGCGTTGGGCACCCTCGATAACTGTCGCCTGCACGCGATCACCTTGGACGACCACGAGAACGAGACGTTCACGAAATTGCACGTGACCATCTACCCGGTGCCGCTCGAGAAGCTGAAGGAGACCGCGAAAGTCGACACCCTGTCCATCATCGGTGAAGAGGACGACAAGCCCGAAGAAGGCTGGATGAAGGACGAGATCGGGTCGATCCACTTCCACGGCGCGGACGAGTACAACCACGAGTCGAAGATTTTCGCCTCCGTGTTCCTGTCCCAAGACAAGTACGACGACCTCGTGCTGCCGGTTGACGCTGGATTGGCTCGACGCGGCACTGGCATCGTCAAACAGCGGTGCGCCGGTATAAAAAGCCAAAAGCGCCCGTTGTGAAGGCTCCAAGCCCTCGATAGTATCGCCAGAAAATAATAAATCGCAGAGCACTATGACCTTCAATTTTTCTATCCCCACCCCGGGTGAAGCTCTCGCAGTAGAGTTCGACCCAGGCGAGACTGTCATATTCGTCGGAGCGAACGGTGGCGGAAAAACGCGTCTCACAGTTCATATCGAAAATAACCTGAAAGATGCGGCACACCGCGTATCTGCACATCGTGCGCTTTCGATGAACCCTGAGGTTCAAAAAATCAGCGAAAGGCAAGCGCTCTCCGGGTTGCGATTTGGATACACCGGCGGCGCATCGAACGATGCTACAGTGCAACATAGGCGCAGCCACAGGTGGGGCAGTAAAGACGCGACCCATCTGCTGAATGATTTCGATTATCTCATCCAAGCGCTTTTTGCCGATCAGTCCAACACCTCTTTGAAAGCCTATCATCGGCATAAGCCGGGCGCAGATCAAAGCGAAGACAGCTTCGAGATCACCAAGTTCGACAAGCTTCTAGAAATCTGGAACCGCCTTCTTCCTCACCGTCAACTTATCATCTCCGGGGATAACATCACAGTTTCAGCCGGTGGCGTTGGTGGAACCTACCCTGCCTCCGATATGAGTGATGGGGAGAGAGCAATCTTCTACATGATAGGGCAAGCACTGGTTGCAGCGGAAGGAACGGTCTTGATCGTCGATGAACCAGAGCTTCATGTTCATCGCTCGATAATGGCGAAGCTTTGGGATGAAATAGAAGCCACTCGAAGGGATTGCGGATTTATTTATATTACTCACGACCTTGATTTCGCGGCAGCGCGATCCGCAAAAAAATATGTCATTCGAGATTTTTCACCTCAGCCCCACTGGGCGATTGAAGAGATTCCGGACAACACCGGATTCCCGGAAGAACTGGTCACGCTCATTCTAGGCAGTAGGCGTCCCATCCTCTTTGTAGAGGGCACGCATGATAGCCTTGACTACGCAATATACCGTGCATGCTATCCAGAATGGACGGTTGTTCCAAAGTCTTCTTGCTCCGAAGTAATCCATTCAGTGGTTTCAATGCGGGCCAATGCGAGTCTCACCCGGGTAACATGTTCTGGTATCGTGGACGGTGATGATTACAGCGATGAGGATGTCGCTTACTTTGAAGGCTTGGGGATCAAGGTCATTCCCGTATCGGAGGTCGAGAATCTTATCGCACTTCCAGTCGTTTGCTCCGCGATTGCCGAATCAGATGGCTTCACTGGTGCGGACTTGCAGAAAAAGCTCGATGACGTCTCCAATGGAATATTCGGTTTACTCGATAATGATGAAAAGATTGACAAGGTGGTCACCCGCCATTGCCAAAGGCGCATTGATCGAATGCTGAAGCAGCTCGATTTCTCAGGCTCAACATCGAGTGATGAACTAATTCGGGAATACAATATTCGCACTGAAAATCTGGATATTTCTGGGATCGTAGAAGCTCGAACACGAGAGATTAGGGCCGCCATAGAGCAGAAAGACTTGGCGGCACTTCTGCGCTATTACGACAATAAAAGAGGGATCACCGCAACCTTGGCGTCAGTTTTGAAAGGGACCAGAAGGGAAAACTTTGAATCGTGGGTTATCAGAGTTCTTGCGGCAAATAGCTCAAGCGGCATAGCAAACGCAGTGAAGAGCGTTCTTCCAGCTATCGAGCCTCGGTAGCTCGAGTCCGTTCTTTCCGCACACCTGACCTCCGACGGCACCCGCAGGACGCATGCGCAGCGAAAGTCCGGTTCGACGGGCCGCGCCGCCGCATGCTCGGTATCGCTTCAACGGCAGGTCAGGGCTGCTCGCATCGTTTCACGCAGGATAACCGAAAGTCGGGAAAGTCCCGCAACCCGGTCGTTGCGACCTTTTGCCGAAAGTTCGCTGCTGGTTGAAACCGCCGTTGAGGTGGGCCTGTTTATAGGTGCTGACCCTAGGATGCTAGCAACGCTGACAAAACCGGGTCAACCGCAGGACTAGGTATTTGCATTCTCCACTGCCTCCAACGCCCTCAGGGCAACCGCTAGCAGCCCCTCCTCGCCCCCGTAAGTCTCCCCTATGTTGGCCGGAGCATGACCGAGGACGATGTCCTGAGACGCCTTGTCCACCCCAGCCTTTCGCATCTGGTCCTTGAGGCCGTGGCGCAGGGAATGGACCTTGTGACGCTTGTCGGTAGTGAACCCTCGCAGGTGCTTCATCAGGACAGCAGATGCCGCGTCAGCGCCGCGCTCACGGGCATAGCGGGGGAACAGGTTGGGTTGACCCTCTGCGGCCTTTACGGCCTCCCGCGCCGCCTCCAGAGCATCCCCGAGCAGGGGAACCGAGCGGATACTTGACAGGGTCTTGAGACGCCGCCCCTCGTGCCACCGGATGCGGATACACGGTGTCTGACCGCCAAGTTCAACGTCCTCCATCCGAAGACCCGTGACCTCGCCTAGGCGGCAGCCCGTCCCGGTGAGAATGCGCCAGATCAACTGGAGTTCGCCCGACAGCTTGGACCGCATGGCCGAAACGATCTTCGCCGGGAGGGGTTCCACCTTCTCGCGAGCCGCAACCCGCGCCCCCGTTGCCGCAGAAAGCCCCTCAATAGGCAGACGGTCGAAGGGGTTGTCGAAGTTCAGGAGACCAAGCTCTAACGCACCGTAGGAAATCACTGTCCGCAACAACCCCAGCTCTCGCTTCACCGATGCGGGCGAGACGCGGCCTTCGCCCCCGAGCTTCTCACGAGAGAGCATGTGGTCGCGCACCTTGCGTGCATGTTCGCGGGTCAGCTTGGGCAGTGGCGTAGTTGCTGGCATGCCCGCGTCTTCGGCATGGCGCATGACCCGTTCCAGTCGAACCAATGTGCCCCGATGCTCCGAGCCGACGCCGCCCCCAAGTTTCTCCTTCACGTAAACCTCACGGGCATCTTCAACGGTGAACGCGGGGGGAGACCGCAGAGGGTCCATTAGGGCCTGAACCACCAAAGGCGACCTACCTAGCGAAGCCAAGCTCTCCGCCAAAAGTTCCCGAGAGTGTTCAGGGATGAAATCGTCTGAGCTTGGGTCATCACCGGCACCGCCCGCACCAAAGACACCCGATGCCAATTCATCAGCTTCCCTGATGGCTTCTTCCCACGCTGCCCGAGGGGTCAACTTCTTACGGGGAGACTTGGCAGCGGCGACCTCCTTCTCGAACTCAGCTTCAACAAGCGCGTACTTGCGTAAGAGGTCAGCATCAGACCGAGCCTTGATCACCCGCTTCCACTCACCCTTGCCCAGTGCCATTTTGGCTGATTCTGGGACGCGCCGCCGGTATTCCCAGCGACCCTGACCTAGCTCGGAGAGACCTCTCAACTTCATCACGAAACCCATATGTGGACCCCTTGTGGACCTGAATGTGGACCCGAGGAGGCAGCTATGCGCCTGTTTTCGTTGAGACTATGGGGGATTTCAAGATACGATTGGTGCCCAGGAGAGGACTCGAACCTCCACGACCTTGCGGTCACTGGCACCTGAAGCCAGCGCGTCTACCAATTCCGCCACCTGGGCAGGTGTCGTGAGGCGCCGTTTAAGCCGAGGCGCGGGGGGCGTCAACCGGATTTTGCGGCTGGTGTGAAAGTTTTTTGCGATGGCCGGGCGGCGGGTTGCGGATTGTGGGGATTTGTTGGGGAAACAGGGGGCTTGGCGGGTACGCGCGGCACTATTGCGCCTTGTTTGCCCGCCCGCGCGAGGGTAGATCGGATCAAGACCCAAAGTCAGCAGGAGCCTTCTCATGTCGAAACTGGTCACGATCTATGGAGGATCGGGTTTTGTCGGGCGCTATATCGCGCGGCGCATGGCGAAAGAGGGGTGGCGCGTGCGCGTTGCGGTGCGTCGGCCGAACGAGGCGATGCATGTAAGGCCCTATGGCGCGGTGGGCCAGGTCGAGCCGGTGCTGTGCAATGTCCGCGACGATCAGTCGGTGGCGCAGGCGATGCGCGGGGCGGATGCGGTGATCAACTGTGTCGGCGTGCTGAACGACCTGGGCAAGAACGGGTTCGAGGCGGTGCAGGCCGAGGGCGCGGAGCGAATCGCGCGATTGTCGGCCGAGCAGGGTGTGGCGCGTGTGGTTCATGTCTCGGCCATCGGGGCAGATGCCGACAGCGACAGCGCCTATGCCCGGAGCAAGGCCGAGGGCGAGGCGGGCGTTCTGCGGCACCGCCCGGATGCGGTGATCCTGCGGCCGTCGGTGATTTTCGGGACCGAGGACCAGTTCTTTAACCGGTTTGCGGGCATGACCCGGTTCGGGCCGGTGCTGGCCATCGTCGGCGCCGATACGAAGTTCCAGCCGGTCTATGTCGATGACGTGGCGCGGGCGGCGGTCAAGGGCGCGCTGGGCCAGGCGGCGCCGGGCGTGTACGAGTTGGGCGGGCCGGATGTCGAAACCTTCCGCGCGCTGATGCAGCGGATGCTGGGCGTGATCCATCGCAAGCGCATCATCGTCGGGCTGCCCTTTTTCGTGGCGCGGATCATGGCCGGGATGCTGGATCTGGCGAAATTCGTCAGCTTTCAGCTGTTCCCGAACAATATCCTGACGCGCGATCAGCTGAAGAACCTGCGCCGCGACAATGTAGTGAGCGAAGGCGCCAAGGGGTTTGCGGATCTGGGCATCGTGCCCGAGACGATGGAGGCGGTCCTGCCCGGTTTTCTGTGGAAGTTCCGCCCCAATGGCCAGTACGACGAGATCCAGGCCTCGGCGCGCAATCTGCGCGCCTAGGTATAGGCGATCACCAGAAGCACCAGCCCCAGCGCCACGCGGTAGATGACGTAGGGCGTGAAGCTGACCGAGCGCAAGAGGCGCATCATCAGGCTGAGCGCCAGCAGGGCCGAGACAAAGGCGAAAGCGGCGGCGATGGCGCCGTCGCGCGCGGTCTGGGCATCGGCGGTCACCGCCACTTCGGCCCCCAAGAGCACGCCAGAGGCGATGATCGTCGGGATCGACATCAGCATCGAGATGCGGGCGGCATCGCCGCGCGTGTATCCCAGCCGCCGGGCGCCGGTGATGGTGATACCCGAGCGCGAGGTGCCGGGAATCAGCGCCAGAACCTGCCAGAGCCCCATGACCAGCGCGTCGCGAATGCCCCAGTCGGCCGTGTGTTTCTGTTGCGGGCCGGTGCGATCCGCCCACCACAACACCAACCCGAAGCCCAGCATCGTCCAGCCGATCACGGCGACCGAGCGCAAGGCATCGCTGAGCCCGGTGAAGTGCAGCAGCGCGCCCGCGATCACAGTGGGAATAGTGGCCACGATTAGCCCCATGGCCAGCCGGGCGCCCGGCGTGTCGGTCTTGCCCGTCAGCGCGCGCGGCAGGCCGGAGAGGCAGTCGCGCACATCGGCCCAGAAATAGAAGACCACGGCGCAGAGCGTGCCGACGTGAACCGCGACGTCGATGGTCTGTCCCTGGTCCTGCATGCCGGAGAGCTGCGGCAGCAGAATCAGGTGACCCGAAGAGGAGACCGGCAGGAACTCGGTAATGCCCTGGATGAGCGCCACGAGAATCAGTTGGAGAAGGGGCATGGCCGATGGAAATCCGCGTGAAACAGGTTGCTTGCCGGGTATAACTGGCCCTTGGAAAAAGGAAAGTTGCCTTTTAGGTCCGGGTTGATACCTAAAAAATTCAAAAAGTCTGACGAGGGGCGCGATTTTTTTGCTGGAAAGCCAAAGTAGGTCAGCATGATTGACTTTTAATCTTTTCGGCGCTCATATACCAAATCGCGCAACAGGAAATTCGTGGAGTTTACCCCCGTGGCCAAGCAACCGATGCTGAAATTCGTGCAGATCGAACGTGACATGCCGGAAAAGCGTGCAGCCACTGCGCGCAAGGAGGATTTTCACGAGATCTATGCCGAGTATGCCGCAGCCAAGGCCGCCGAGCAGGCGAGCCGGTGCAGCCAGTGCGGCGTGCCCTATTGCCAGTCGCATTGCCCGTTGCACAACAACATCCCCGACTGGCTGCGGCTGACCGCGACGGGGCGGCTGGAAGAGGCGTACCAGACCAGCCAGGCCACCAATACCTTTCCCGAGATCTGTGGCCGCATCTGTCCGCAGGACCGTCTGTGCGAAGGCAATTGCGTGATCGAGCAGTCGGGCCATGGCACCGTGACCATCGGCGCGGTCGAGAAATACATCACCGATACCGCCTGGGACATGGGCTGGGTCAAGCCCGCCTCGCCTGTGGCGGAGCGCAGCGAAAGCGTGGGCATCATCGGGGCGGGTCCCGGTGGGTTGGCCGCCGCCGACATGCTGCGGCAGGCCGGGGTTCAGGTCACGGTCTATGACCGGTACGACCGGGCCGGGGGGCTGCTGATGTACGGCATTCCGGGCTTCAAGCTGGAAAAAGACGTGGTCGAGCGCCGCAACCGGTTGCTGGCCGATGGCGGGGTTCGGTTCGAGCTGAACTGCGACGTGGACGCGGCCAAGTTCGCCGAGATCCGCGCCGCCCATGACGCGGTGATCATCGCGACCGGCGTTTACAAGTCGCGCGATCTGTCGCTGCCGGGCAGCGGTCTGGGCGGTATTGAAAAGGCGATCGACTATCTGACCACCTCGAACCGCAAGAGCTTTGGCGACGAGGTTGCCGATTTCGACAATGGCCGGTTGAATGCCGATGGCAAGCGGGTGGTGGTGATCGGCGGTGGCGATACCGCGATGGACTGTGTCCGCACCGCGATCCGTCAGGGTGCCGTCAGCGTCAAATGCCTCTATCGTCGGGACCGGGCCAACATGCCGGGCAGTCAGCGCGAGACCCAGAACGCCGAGGAGGAAGGCGTGGTCTTTGAATGGCTGTCGGCGCCCAAGGGGTTCACCGGCGACGACAAGGTCACCGGCGTGATGGTGCAGAAGATGCGCCTGGGCCAGCCCGATGCCAGCGGCCGCCAGTCGCCCGAGGTGATCGAGGGGGCCGATTATGTCGAAGAGGCCGATCTGGTGATCAAGGCGCTGGGATTCGAGCCCGAGGACCTGCCCACGCTGTTTGGTCAGCCCGACCTGCCGGTCACTCGCTGGGGTACGGTCAAGGCCGCGTTCCGCACCGGCGCCACCGAGATGGCGGGCGTCTATGCGGTGGGCGACATCGTGCGCGGTGCCAGCCTGGTGGTCTGGGCGATCCGCGACGGGCGCGACTGTGCCGAGGCGATCCTGGAAGGGTTTGGCGCCAAATCCGCCATGGCGGCGGAGTAAGGTGCCTGCTCGGCAAACGAAGACCCCCTTTTACAATCGGGAGCGAGGCCCGCGATGACGGAACTTCACGGAGAATGCATGTGTGGTGCGGTGACTGTCACCGCCACCCCGGCCCGTGCGGCGCTGGGCGCCTGTCACTGTGACATGTGCCGCCGCTGGACCAGCAGCGCCTATGTCAGCTTTCCGGTCGAGCCGGGCTATGCGGCGCTGGGTCCGGTCGAGGTTTATCGTTCCTCGGATTGGGCCGAGCGGGCGTTCTGCGGCAAATGCGGCTCGGCGCTGTGGTACCGGATCACGGCCGAGGGACAGATGCATGGCCAGACGCAGATGGCGGCCGGCCTGTTTGACAATGCGGGCGGCAACGCCCTGAAACTTGAACTCTATATCGACAAGAAGCCCGAGGGCTATGCGTTCGCAGGCGAACGCCGGCAGATGACCCAAGCCGAGGTCGAAGCCATGTATGCCCCCTCTGATCTAGGAGACAGCCAATGACCAAGTACGATGCCGATTGGGTGCGGGCCGAAGAAGCCAAGCGCAAGTGGATGGCCGAGAACGGGCTTTATTCCGAAGAGGAGGAACATTCCTCGTGCGGGGTTGGTCTGGTCGTTTCGGTCAACGGCAAGAAGAGCCGCAAGGTCGTCGAGGCCGGGATCAACGCGCTCAAGGCCGTTTGGCACCGGGGCGCGGTGGATGCCGATGGCAAGACCGGCGATGGCGCGGGTATCCATGTGCAGATCCCGGTTCCGTTCTTTTATGACCAGATCCGCCGCACCGGGCACGAGCCGCGCCTGGACCAGCTGGTCGCGGTGGGTCAGGTGTTTCTGCCGCGCACCGATTTCGGTGCGCAGGAGCGGTGCCGGACCATCGTCGAGTCCGAAGTGCTGCGGATGGGCTATTACATCTACGGCTGGCGCCATGTGCCTGTGGATGTGACCTGTCTGGGCGACAAGGCCAACGCCACCCGTCCCGAGATCGAGCAGATCCTGATCTCGAACTCCAAGGGCGTGGACGAAGAGACATTCGAGCGCGAGCTGTATGTCATCCGTCGCCGCATCGAGAAGGCGGCGATTGCGGCCGGGATCTCGGGCCTGTACCTCGCCTCGCTCAGCTGCCGGTCGATCATCTACAAGGGGATGATGCTGGCCGAGCAGGTGGCGGTGTTCTATCCCGACCTGATGGACGAGCGGTTCGAATCCTCGTTCGCGATCTATCACCAGCGTTATTCCACCAACACCTTCCCGCAGTGGTGGCTGGCGCAGCCGTTCCGCATGCTGGCCCATAACGGCGAGATCAACACGCTGAAGGGCAACCTGAACTGGATGAAGAGCCACGAGATCCGCATGGCGAGCTCGTATTTCGGCGAGATGGCCGAGGACATCAAGCCGATCGTGCCGGGCGGGTCTTCGGATTCGGCGGCGCTGGATGCGGTGTTCGAGGTGTTGGTGCGCGCCGGGCGCAACGCACCCATGGCCAAGACGATGCTGGTGCCCGAAAGCTGGTCCAAGCAGGCGGTGGAACTGCCGCAGGCCTGGGTCGACATGTATTCCTATTGCAACTCGGTGATCGAGCCCTGGGACGGCCCTGCCGCGCTGGCGATGACCGATGGCCGCTGGGTCTGTGGCGGGTTGGACCGTAACGGGTTGCGCCCGATGCGTTATGTGGTGACCGGCGACGGGTTGCTGATCGCGGGGTCCGAGGCGGGCATGGTGCCCACCGACGAGGCAACCGTGCTGGAAAAGGGCGCGCTGGGCCCGGGGCAGATGATCGCCGTCGATATGGCCGAGGGCAAGCTGTACCACGACCGCGCGTTGAAGGACAAACTGGCGGGTTCGCGCCCGTTTGGCGACTGGGTCGGCAAGATCAACAATCTCGAAGACCAGCTTGGCGATGTCGAGGAGAAGTCTCTGTTCACCGGCGAGGAGCTGCGCAAGCGGCAGATCGCGGCGGGTTATTCGATTGAGGAACTGGAGCAGATCCTTGCGCCCATGGCCGAGGATGGCAAGGAGGCGCTGGCCTCGATGGGTGATGACACGCCTGCCGCAGTGCTGTCGAAACAGTACCGTCCGCTGAGCCACTTCTTCCGCCAGAACTTCAGCCAGGTGACCAACCCGCCCATCGACAGCTTGCGCGAATACCGGGTGATGAGCCTGAAGACGCGGTTTGGCAACCTCAAGAACGTGCTGGACGAGGACAGCAGCCAGACCGAGATCATCGTGGCCGAGAGCCCGTTTGTCGGCAATGCCCAGTGGGAGACGCTGAAGAAGAACTTCAACGCGCCGCTGGTCGAGATCGACTGTAGTTTCGAGCAAGGATCGGCCGGGCTGAGCGCCGCACTGGCGCGGATTCGGGCCGAGGCCGAGGAAGCGGTGCGCTCGGGTGCCGGGCACCTGCTGCTGACCGATCACCTTTCGGGGCCGGGCAAGGTGGCGATGCCGATGATCCTGGCCACCAGCGCGGTGCATAGCCACCTGACGCGCAAGGGGCTGAGGACCTTCTGCTCGCTCAACGTGCGGTCGGCGGAATGTATCGACCCGCATTATTTCGCGGTGCTGATCGGCTGTGGCGCGACAGTGGTCAACGCCTATCTGGCCGAGGATTCGATTGCCGACCGTATCAATCGTGGCCTGCTGGACGGCACGTTGACCGAGAACATCGCCCGCTATCGCGAGGCGATTGACCAGGGCCTGCTGAAGATCATGGCCAAGATGGGGATTTCGGTCGTGTCCTCCTATCGCGGCGGTCTGAACTTCGAGGCGGTGGGCCTGAGCCGGGCCATGGTGGCCGAGTATTTCCCCGGCATGACCAGCCGGATCTCGGGCATCGGGATCAAGGGGATCCAGACCAAGGCCGAGGAGATCCATGCCAAGGGTTGGGACAGCGGGCTGGACGTGCTGCCCATCGGCGGGTTCTACAAGGCGCGCAAGTCGGGCGAGACCCATGCCTGGGAAGCGACCACGATGCACATGATGCAGATGGCCTGCAACCGCGCGTCGTTCGAGTTGTGGAAGCAGTATTCAGCCAAGATGCAGAGCAATCCGCCGATCCATCTGCGCGACCTGCTGGACATCAAGCCCCTGGGCAAGCCGGTGCCGATCGAAGAGGTGGAAAGCATCACCTCGATCCGCAAGCGGTTTGTAACGCCGGGCATGTCGCTGGGTGCGCTCAGCCCCGAGGCGCACAAGACGCTGAACGTGGCGATGAACCGCATCGGCGCCAAGTCGGACAGCGGCGAGGGCGGCGAGGATCCGGCGCATTTCGTGCCCGAGTCCAACGGCGACAATCCGTCCGCCAAGATCAAGCAGGTGGCATCGGGCCGGTTCGGCGTGACCGCCGAATACCTCAACCATTGCGAGGAGCTGGAGATCAAGGTGGCGCAGGGGGCCAAGCCTGGCGAGGGCGGTCAGCTGCCCGGCATGAAGGTCACCGACCTGATCGCGCGTCTGCGCCATTCGACCAAGGGCGTGACCCTGATCAGCCCGCCGCCGCACCACGACATCTATTCCATCGAGGATCTGGCGCAGCTGATCTATGACCTGAAACAGATCAACCCGCGCGCCAAGGTGACGGTGAAGCTGGTGGCGTCTTCGGGCGTGGGCACGATTGCCGCCGGGGTGGCCAAGGCCAAGGCGGATATCATCCTGATCTCGGGCCATAACGGCGGCACCGGTGCCTCGCCTGCGACCTCGATCAAGTATGCCGGTCTGCCTTGGGAAATGGGCCTGACCGAGGCGCATCAGGTTCTGGCGATGAACAACCTGCGCGACCGGGTGACGCTGCGCACCGATGGCGGGCTGCGTACGGGGCGTGACATCGTCATGGCGGCGATGATGGGAGCCGAGGAATACGGTATCGGCACCGCCGCGCTGATCGCGATGGGATGTATCATGGTGCGCCAGTGCCAGTCGAACACCTGCCCGGTGGGCGTCTGCACTCAGGACGAGAGCCTGCGCGCCAAGTTCACCGGTAATGCCGAGAAGGTGGTGAACCTGATCACCTTCTATGCGCAGGAAGTACGCGAGATCCTGGCCAGCATCGGCGCGCGGTCGCTGGACGAGGTGATCGGGCGTGCCGACCTCTTGGCGCAGGTGTCGCGTGGCTCGGCGCATCTGGACGATCTGGACCTGAACCCGCTGCTGATCACGGTCGATGGGGCACAGAACATCGTCTATGACCGGGCCAAGCCGCGCAACCTGGTGCCAGACACGCTGGATGCCGAGATCGTGCGCGATGCCGCGCGGTTCCTGGAGGATGGCGAGAAGATGCAGCTGAGCTATTCGGTGCAGAACACGCATCGGACGGTGGGCACGCGGGTGTCGAGCCATATCGTGAAACGGTTCGGCATGCGCAACGATCTGCAAGGCGACCACCTGCATATCAAGCTGCGCGGTTCGGCCGGTCAGTCGCTGGGCGCGTTTGCGGCGCCCGGCCTGAAGCTGGAAGTGTCGGGCGATGCCAACGATTATGTCGGCAAGGGCCTGTCGGGCGGCACCATCGTGGTGCGCCAGCCGCAGGTCAGCCCGCTGAAGGCGGACGAGAACACGATCATCGGCAACACCGTGCTGTACGGGGCGACCGATGGGTATCTCTTTGCAGCAGGCCGGGCGGGCGAGCGGTTCGCCGTGCGCAACTCGGGCGCCAAGGTGGTGGTCGAGGGCTGCGGTTCGAACGGGTGCGAGTACATGACCGGGGGTGTGGCGGTGATCCTGGGTCAGATCGGCGCCAACTTCGGCGCCGGGATGACCGGGGGCATGGCCTATCTCTACGATCCCGAAGGCAAGGCGCAGGTGCTGATGAACATGGAAACGCTGGTCACCTGCCCGGTGACGGTGGACCATTGGGAAGCGCAGTTGAAGGATCTGGTCGAGCGTCACGCGGAAGAAACCCGCAGCCGCAAGGCCGCCGACATCCTGCAACACTGGGAGAGCGAAAAGGCGAATTTCCTTCAGGTCTGCCCCAAGGAGATGCTGAACAAGCTGGCCTATCCGCTGACGCTCGATACGTTGGCAATGCCCGCCGAATAAATCCGAGGATCCGGCCCGCCATCGGGCCGGTTCGCCGTGAAACGAGACGCGACCGGGGTGTCAGAACTCCCCGGTCGTTTTTTTCTGTCTCGGGTACCATGGCTAACACCTTGGGCAGGTCGCCACATTTTCGCCCCAATTTTACCTTTTTCTGTTTCGTGAGGCAGGTGCGCGCCCCGGCGTGCCCGAAAACGGACCCGGAAAACCGGGCGGAGCAGACATGGCGAACATCACGTTGACCGCGCAGAACGTGAACGGTGACCCGTTCGTTGCTGGCGGAACGATCAACATCGTCAACAACTCGACAAGCGTTCTGACCTTTGTCGATGTCGACACGCAGCTGAACGACCCGTTGTCGGGCGAATACGTCTCGTTTGACGGCGGGCTGACGATGCTGAGTTATCAGTATCTGGGTGTCGGCAATGTGCGCGGGGATCCCGGGCAGAAGGCCTCGTTCATCCGAATCGACATGGGGGACGGCACGTTCAAGACCGTTGCCCTGGATATGAATGCCGATTTCGATGATTTGCCGGATCTTCAGAATGGCAACACGCAGCTTAGCATCGACACGCTGGATACGACCTCGACCAACTGGTTTCCGGGATTTGCGTGTTTTGCCGCCGGCACGTTCATCGAGATTGAAAGCGGCCCGATCCCGGTCGAAACCCTGCGCCCAGGCGATATGGTGCGGACATTGGACAACGGGTTCCAGCCGCTGGTGCAGTTGGCGCAGACGACCGTTCGCGGCGACGGCGCTTTGGCGCCGGTGCTGTTTGCTGCCGGTGCGCTGGGCAATTTTCGCGACCTCTATGTCAGCCAGCAGCACCGGATGCTGATCACCGGGTGGCAGGCCGAACTGGCCTGTGGTGAGACCGAGGTGTTTGTTCCTGCGCGACTGCTGGTGAACGGCGGAACGATACGGTTCGCGCCGCGTCACAAGATTACCTATTATCACCTGCTGTTCGCGCGGCATGAAATCGTTTTCTCCGAGGGCATCCCGACCGAAAGTTATTTTCCCGGCGCTTTTGAAGAGATCGAAGACACGGCAGCGGACAATGCCGAGGCGGCATTGTTTCGGGATCTGGCGATCCCCGCAGAGCCGGGATGGCAGACCGCGCGACGGGTTGCGCGATCGGCAGAAGCACATTTTCTGTCGGCGGCCTGAGCCGGATGGCTTTGCCCGTTCAGATCGGCACAGAACTGCGCTAAAAGGCGGTCATGGCCAAGCGGACTGCGAACACAAGAAAGAAAAAGGCCCGCAAGGCCGAAACCAAGTTGCAGCCTGTACGCTGGGTCATGCGCTGGGCTGGCCGTGCTGTTTTTGCCGGGCTTTCGGTGCTGGTGGCACTGGTGGTCTTGTTCACGTTGGTCAATCCGCCGATCACCCACACGATCTGGAGCGAGTACCGGCGGCTGGGTTCGGTGGAGCGCGACTGGATGCCGCTGGAGGATATCGCCCCGGTGATGGCGCGGTCGGTGGTGGCGGCCGAGGACGCGAATTTCTGCCTGCATTGGGGCTTTGACGTCGAAGCGATCCGGGCAGCGATTGACGAAGGGGGCGGGCGCGGTGCCTCGACCCTGTCGCAGCAGGTGGTCAAGAACGTCTTTCTCTGGCAGGGGCGCAGTTGGATCCGCAAGGCACTGGAGACCGGGATCACGCCGCTGGTCGAACTGGTCTGGTCGAAACGCCGCATCGTCGAGGTCTATCTGAACGTGGCCGAGATGGGCGAGGGCGTGTTCGGGGTCGCGGCGGCCTCGCGCCACTATTTCGGGGTGGAACCCGACAAGCTGAGCCCGCAGCAGGCGGCGCGCATCGCCGCAGTGCTGCCCAATCCGCGCGAGCGGTCGGCCGCCAATCCGTCGGCACGGCTGCGCAAGCGGGCGGCGGGGATCATGGACGGGGCCGCGACAATCGAGGCCGACGGGCGCGCGGCCTGTTTCGAATAGCGCTCACGCGGTTTCGAGGCGAAATTTCAGGAACCGCACGCCATCGTAGTCGATGTCGGCAAGCTGTGTCGCGCCCAGGCGTTTCAGGGCCCCCAGATGCCGACGCGAGGGCGGCAGGAGAAAGGTCACGAAAGGGATGCGGTCGTCTGCCCTTGCATGGGCGAGGGCCTTTTTCGCGATTGGCAATCCCAGCCCAAACACGTCGGGCTTCAAGACCAGGCCGAAATCCCATTCATCGCCCTCTTTCTGGAACCCGCCCCAGCCGACATAGTCGCCGTGGTTGAGAAAGGCCCAGTGACCCAGACCGTCGCGCTGCCAGCAGGCTTCCTTGGCCGCGACAAATCCGGCGCAGATCTCGGGCGTCCAGGGTTCGGTGAGCAGCGGCATATGGGTCGCGACGCGGGGGTCGGACATATGCGCCAGGATCTGGGGCGGGTCGATCTGGTTGAGCCGGGCAAAGCTGATATCGGGCTGATGGTGTTCTGGCATGGTCCGGGCCGTCCTGTTTGCCCGGATCTGCGCCTGCGGCGCGGCGTGGTCAAGCGGTGGGGCGTCACGATTGCGTGTCGCAAACCGGCGGCGGCTTGCCCGCGATGCGCGTGGGAACTTGCACTTGCCGTGCTGGCGGGGCTATTGCTGACATGCAAGAATTGAAATCATCCGGATCACCATGGCGCGCCTGTTTCACGTTCCCCTTTCGCCGTTCTGCCGCAAGGTCCGCCTGTCGCTGGCGGAAAAGAAGGTCGAGGTCGAACTGGTCGAGGAGCGGTATTGGGAGGCCGACCCGGATTTCCTGCGCCGCAATCCGGCGGGCAAGGTGCCGGTCCTGAAGCTGGACGGGCGCATGTTGGCCGAAAGCGCTGCCATCTGCGAATATATCGAGGAAACCCGACCGGATCCGGCGCTGATGCCCAAGGACACCGATGGGCGGTACGAGGTGCGGCGGCTGGTCAGCTGGTTCGACGACAAGTTCCACAACGAGGTGACCTCGAAGCTGCTCTATGAGCGGGTGAACAAGAAGGTCACCGGCAAGGGCTATCCCGACAGCCGCAACGTCAAGGACGGGGCGCGGGCGATCAAGTATCATCTGGATTACATGGCCTGGCTGCTGGATCACCGCCGCTGGCTGGCGGGCGACCAGATGACGCTGGCCGATTTCGCCGCCGCCGCGCATCTGTCATCGCTCGACTATATCTCGGACGTGGACTGGAACCGGAGCCAGGTGGTCAAGGATTGGTATGCAAAGATCAAGTCGCGGCCCTCGTTCCGGTCGATCCTGGCCGATCAGGTGCCCGGGTTCCGGCCGCCGCCGCATTACGCCGATCTCGATTTCTGACCGGGTTTGGGGGCGCTGCCCCCGCCGCGCCAAGGCGCGACTCCCCCGGAGTATTTTGGACCAGAAAGAAGCATGAGCCGGGAGTTGAAGGAGAGGCTGGTGGCGCGCGCCCTGGAGGAAGGGTTCGTGGCCTGCCGTATCTGCCGCCCCTGGGATGTGCCCGAGGTGCCGGAGCGGCTGGCCGCCTTTGTCGGGGCCGGGTTTCACGGGCAGATGGGCTGGATGGCCGAGCGGATGGAGTGGCGCGGCAATCCGGCGGCGCTGTGGCCCGAGGCGCGGTCGGTGATCATGCTGGCCGAGAGCTATGCCCCGGATGAGGATCCGATGGCGGTGGTGGGCCAACCCGACCGGGGCGCGATTTCGGTCTATGCGCGGGGCAAGGATTACCACGACCTGGTCAAGAAACGCCTGAAGCGGCTGGCGCGCTGGCTGATTGGTGAGGCGGGGGGCGAGGTGAAGGTGTTTGTCGATACCGCGCCGGTGCCGGAAAAGCCGTTGGGGCAGGCGGCGGGACTGGGTTGGCAGGGCAAGCATACCAACCTGGTGAGCCGGGATTGGGGCAACTGGGCCTTTCTGGGATCGGTGTTCACCACGTTGGATCTGCCGGTGGATACGCCTGAGCGGGACAATTGCGGGTCGTGCACCGCCTGCCTGACGGTTTGCCCGACCGATGCCTTTCCGGCGCCCTACCGGCTGGATGCGCGGCGCTGCATTTCTTACCTGACGATCGAGCACAAGGGGCCGGTGGACCCGGAGTTGCGCGGCAAGCTGGGCAACCGGATTTATGGCTGCGACGACTGTCTTGCCGTCTGTCCGTGGAACAAGTTCGCGGTGGCGGCCAGCGACCTGCGCTATGCGGCGCGCGAGGAGCTGACCGCGCCGCGCCTGGCCGAACTGGCCGGGCTGGACGATGCCGGGTTCCGGGCCATGTTCTCGGGTTCGCCGATCAAGCGGATCGGGCGGGACCGGTTCGTGCGCAATGTCCTCTATGCCATTGGCAATTCCGGCCTGCCCGAGTTGCGGACGGTGGCTGAGCGGTTGGTGGGGGATGCCGATGCCACGGTGGCCGATGCCGCGGCCTGGGCGGTCGAGAAGCTGGGATAAGTGCCGCAAACAGGCGGGACGTGTCGGAGAAAGCCGGTATTCAGGCCAGAGCGAACGAGAGGGAGAACCCGTATGACACTGTCATTGGGCGTGGATACAGGCGGAACCTATACCGATGCGGTGCTGATCCGGGACGAGCGCGATGTCATCGCCTCGGCCAAGGCGCTGACGACGCGGTCGGATCTGGCCATCGGGGTCGGCCAGGCCATCCGGGCGGTGATGGAAGAGGCCGGTGTTTCGGCCGGGCAGATCGGGTTGGCCTCTCTTTCGACCACGCTGGCCACCAACGCGCTGGTCGAAGGCCAGGGCGGTCGGGTGGCGCTGATCTACATCGGGTTCAGCCAGGGCGATCTGGACAAGCACGGCTTGCGCGAGGCCCTGAAAGGTGACCCGGCGCTGGTCATATCGGGCGGGCACAGCCATGCGGGCAGCGAGGTGGCGCCGCTGGACGTGGCCGCGCTGGAGGAATTCCTGGCCTCGGGCGCGGGGGTTTCGGGATATGCCGTGGCGGCGCAGTTCGCCACGCGCAACCCCGCGCATGAGCTGGAGGCGGCGCGCATCATCGCCGAGCGGACCGGCGCGCCGGTGACTTGCTCGCACCAGTTGTCGGCCAAGCTGAACGGCCCGAAACGGGCGGTGACGGCGGTGTTGAACGCGCGGCTGATCGGCATGATCGACCGCCTGATCGGACGGGCGCAGGATACGCTGGCCGATCTGGGGATCGATGCGCCGATGATGGTGGTGCGCGGCGACGGGGCGCTGATGAGTGCGGAGCAGGCGCGGGCGCGGCCGATCGAGACCATCCTGAGCGGTCCGGCGGCCTCTATCGTAGGGGCGCGCTGGCTGACCGGGGTCGAGAATGCGCTGGTCTCGGATATCGGTGGGACCACGACGGATGTGGCCCTGATCAAGGAAGGGCGGCCCAAGATCGACCCGGCGGGCGCGCAGGTGGGCGGGTTCCGGACCATGGTCGAAGCGGTGGCGATGCGGACCCATGGCCTGGGTGGGGACAGCCAGGTGCATGTGGTGGCCGAGGGCTTGCAGGGCGGTGTCTTTCTGGGGCCGCGCCGGGTGTTGCCGGTCTCGCTGATCGCCGCCGAGGCGGGCGAGGTGGTGCATGCGGTGCTGGACGAGCAGTTGCGGGCCGCGACGGTGGGCGAATACGATGTGCGGTTTGCCCGCATGCTGCCGGGGGTGCCGACCGACGGGTTGGGGCCGCGCGAGACCGTGTTGCTGGACCGGCTGGGCACACGGGTGCTGCCGCTGTCGGGGCTGCTGAGGACAAGGATGGAGCAGGGCGCCCTGTCGCGGCTGATCGACCGGGGGATCGTGCAGGTGTCGGGGATCACACCCTCGGATGCGAGCCATGTGCTGGGCAGGCTCGATGCGTGGGATGGTGAGGCTGCGCGCAAGGGGCTGGAGCTCTATGCGCGCAAGAGGACCGGCAGCGGCGAACGGCTGGCCGGTTCCCCCGAGGCGCTGGCGCAGATGATCATCGACCAGTTGACCGAGCAGACCGCGCTGACCTTGCTGGAGGCCGCTTTTGCAGAGGATGACACCGATTTCGGTTTGCCGCCTGAGCAACTGGCGCGGCATATCCTGACGCAAAAGGGGCTGGCGGGGCATCGCGGGCTGCTCAAGCTCGACATGGCGCTGAACGTTGAGGTCGTCGGGCTGGGGGCATCGGCGCCCAGCTATTACCCGGCGGTGGGCGCGCGGCTGCATTGCGGCATGATCCTGCCGGAACATGCAGGCGTCGCCAATGCCATCGGCGCCGTGGTCGGGCGGGTGACCTTTCGAAAGTCAGGTACGGTGACGGCCCCGGCCGAGGGGCGGTACCGCGTGCATCTGGAGGAGGGGCCGCAGGATTTCGGCTCGGCCGAGGCGGCGCTGGGGCTGCTTGAAGAGGTTCTACGCGCCGAGGCGCAGGCGGAGGCTCGCGCCGCCGGGGCCGAGGATGTCCGGGTGATCGTGTCGCGCGACATCCGGCAGGTGCCGGTCGAGGGGCGCGAAGTCTTTGTCGAGGCGACCATTACGGTCGAGGCCAGCGGGCGGCCGCGCGTGGCCGACGAGTGAGTTGGGGCGCGCGCATCGCTTGCGCGCCCCGCTTCTGTTTTTCTGGTTATTCGGCGGCGCTGGCCCGTTTGGGCAGCACCCAGCCCTTGCGCGGGAAGTGACAGGTATAGCCGTTTGGATGCTTTTCCAGATAGTCCTGGTGATAGTCCTCGGCCTCCCAGAAATCGCCTACGGGTTCCACCTCGGTCACCACCTTGCCGGGCCAGAGGCCGGAGGCGTCGACATCCGCGATGGTGTCGAGGGCGGCGGCCCTTTGCGCCTCGTCCACGTAATAGATCGCGGAACGATAGCTGAGGCCGATGTCGTTGCCCTGGCGGTTCGGCGTGGTCGGGTCGTGGATCTGAAAGAAGAACTCCAGCAGGTCGCGATAGGTGGTCTGGGCCGGGTCGAAAGTGATCTCGATCCCTTCGGCATGGGTGCCGTGATCGCGATAGGTGGCGTTGGCCACATCCCCGCCGGTATAACCCACGCGGGTGGCTTTCACGCCTGGAAGCTTGCGGATCAGGTCCTGCATCCCCCAGAAACATCCCCCTGCCAGAACGGCGCGTTCAAGGCTCATGCGATATCCTCCACTTGGTCAATGTAGTCGGCGTAGCCTTCTGCCTCCATGTCGTTGCGATGAACGAAGCGGAGCGAGGCCGAGTTGATGCAGTAGCGCAGCCCGCCGCGGTCGCGCGGACCGTCGGGAAAGACATGGCCCAGATGGCTGTCGCCGTGTTTCGAGCGGACCTCGGTGCGGATCATGCCGTGGGTGCGGTCTTCGATCTCGGTCACGTGCGCCGGTTCGATCGGCTTGGTGAAGCTGGGCCAGCCACAGCCGGATTCGTATTTGTCGGACGAGGCGAACAGCGGTTCGCCCGATACGATGTCGACATAGATGCCAGGTTCCTTGTTGTGCAAGAGCTTGCCGGTGCCCGGGCGTTCGGTGCCGCTGCGTTGCGTCACGTAGAATTCTTCGGGCGACAGGGCGGCAAGGGCTTCGGGCGATTTGGTGTAACGGGTCATGGAACCTCCGCTTAGGGTCTTAGGCGCAGTATTTGAGATCGGATTGCCGAAAGCAAAGGGTTGTTTCATGCCGCTCGCGCAGACGTGCATTGATCCGGGTGGCTTTGGCATACGTAGACTGTGGGAAAGGAGAGCAAAGATGTTCCGTATCATTTTTCTGATCGTTCTTTTGCTTGTTGGCCGGGCTGTTCAGGCGGCCCCGGTGTCGGGCGTGTTCCCCTCGATCGACGGCGGTACGCTGTCGATGGAGGATTGGCGCGGGCAGCCGGTGCTGGTGGTCAACACCGCGTCGCAATGCGGGTTCACGGGGCAATATGCCGGGTTGCAGGACCTGTGGGAGACCTACCGGGGCAAGGGCCTGATCGTGCTGGCCGTGCCGTCGGACGATTTCAACCAGGAATTGGCGACGGCGGCCGAGGTCAAGGAGTTCTGCGCGCTGAACTATGACCTGACCCTGCCGATGACCGACATCCTGCATGTAAAAGGGGCGGGGGCGCATCCGTTCTACAAGGCGGTCAAGGCCGAGACCGGGTTCGAGCCGGGCTGGAATTTCAACAAGGTGCTGGTGGCGCCGGACGGGACCGTTGCGGCGACCTTCGGTTCGGCCGTGCGCCCCGATTCGGCTCGGATGAAGCGCGAGATCGAGGCGCTTCTAAACTAAGGCTTGCGCGCCGCCGTCTGGCGGGACAGTTGCACCGCCAGAATGCCGGCGGTGGTGATTGCCACGCCCGCAAGGTCGAGCGCGCCCAGGCGCTCGCCCAGCAGGGCGGCGGCGATGGCGACGCCGAACACCGGGTTGAGGAAGTGAAAGGTGGCGGCCCGGATCGCGCCGATCCGGTTGAGCAGCAGAACCCAGACAAAGGTCGCGGTCAGCCCCGGAATGAGCGTGGTATAGGCGAATGCCAGCGCCAGCGGCAGCGTCACGTTCACATGCACGGTCTCGAACACCGGGGTCGCGACGAACAGCACCGCCGAGCCCACCAGCATTTGCAGGCCCACCACCATCATGAAGTTGCCGCCCGAGGTCGCTCCGCGCAGCGCCAGCGTGGCCGCCGCCAGCGCCAGCGCGCCGACACCGCACAAGAACACCCCGAACAGATCGACGCCCGCGTCGATCCGGGCGCCCATGATCAGGGCGACGCCGACAAAACCGGCCAGGAGGCCAATGACACCGAGGCTTGGCAGACGTTCGCCCAGGAAGACCCAGCTGGCCAGCGCCACCAGCAGCGGCATGGTCGAGGCGATGATGGCGGCGACCGAGGCCTCGACCGTCTGCATCGCGTAGAAATTCAGCCCCAGGTAAAGGGCATTCTGGCAGACGCCGAAGATGATGGTGGCTTTCCACTGGTTGCGGGTCAGCCGCCAGGTCTGGCCCATGGCCAGCGCGATCAGCACACCGATCAGCCCCGAGATCAGGAACCGGCAGGCCAGCGAAAAGAGAGGCGAGGCATCCGCGACGATGATCCGGGCCGAGGTAAAGGCCGAGGACCACATGAAGGCAAATGCCAGCCCCATGGCGATGGCGCGCAAGTCCATGATCTCTCCACCTTCTGTGCAATCGGGCGGACAGTTTCGGAAAACCCGGCGATGTTCAAGGGCCGAGGTCCGGGATCACCCGAGATCGTGAATTGGCGGTGCCGGGAACAGCACGGGACGGCGGGTTTGCAGGCTGCGGTGCGCCTCCTCCGTGAGACCCAGCCGCACCAGAACATTGACATAGGCCAGCTCAATCAGGTCGCGCTGCGCACGGCTGCCGCCAAGGCGCTCGTTTGTGGCCATGACCTGGGCCAGTTCGGAGAGCGCGGCTGTCCAATCCTGCCGTGCAATAGCGCCCCAGGCGCGGGCGATCGGGCGCACCATGTCGCCGGCAAATCCCTTGGCCGTCTCGGCGATATGGGCCAGCCGGTCGCCCTGACCGGCCATCGCATGGGCAAGGGCCGCGTGCATGTCGGCAAAGCTCTGCCCGGTTTCGGGAAAAAACCGCGCGGCGAAATCGCTGATCGCGGTCCAGCGTGCCGGGTCCACCGTGATACCGGCCAGTTCCGCGCGATAGAGGATGGCGGCGGTATCGGTCAGCACGTTGATCGGCAGGCCCTTGGCCGCGCCGGGGCCGATGCTGCGATCCACCAGCGCCCACATCTCGGCCTTGTCTCCGTCATGCAGGGCCCAGAGCGCCTGGTGCCAGGACAGGTGCCCGTGCAGAACGGCACGGTCGTCATAACCACGCATCCAGTCGGCCAGATAGGCCCGGCCAGCGGCGGTGTCCCCAGCCTCGTAGAGCGCATGCGCCTTGAAATGCGAACCGTTGGCGTTGTCGGGGTTGAGCGCCAGCGATTGCTCCATCAGCCGCAGCGAGGCGTCGACCTGCCCGGTTTCGCACAGCGACAGGGCGTGCATCGACATCATCCACCAGTCCTCGCCGTAATGGGGCAGCAGGGCCGACGTATAGGCGAGCAATTCCGCCTCGCGCCCGACCTCGCCGGAAAAGCCGATGAGGCCAAAGATGTTGGTGCACAGCTGCGCGACCAGAGCGTCGCGCGGGTAGTCGCGGACATGGGCCAGTACCGCCTGCCGCGCCGCTTTTGGCTGCCCGCTCAGCAAGAGGTTCATCGCCTCGATATGCTGGCGCTCGCGTTGGTCCGCCTGTGGCGCAAGTTCCGCTGCCTGTGCAATCGCGGCCTTTGCCCCCGGCATATCGGCGGACATCATCCGCGCCCGGGCCAGGGCCGCGTGGCCAAGCGCAAATCCGGGGTCCTGTTCGATGGCCTGTTCGAACTCCGTTGCCGCCCCGAACTGACCGGCAAGAAAGAGCCGGACGCCCCGGTCATAGTGGTCTGCTGCCGCCGCACTCTCGGTCGTGATCGGATTTCCGTAGGCGTCTTGTCTGGTCATCTGTGTTCTCCGGATCGGGTTTTCACCAGGGGCTGGGGCAGTGGTTAACTTCCGGCCATGGCGGCGATGGGCGGTTCGGCGTCGGAGGGCAGCGGGCAGGTATACCCCTTTAGCCCGATCCGGGCGGCAAGGTCGTCCCAGGCGCGTTTGCGCAGGTCGGCGTCCCGGATGACATCGACCCCGGTCGCGGCCATGACAGCGGCCGCGTGTGTCATGCCCTTCAGCGCCAGCGGGCTCTTGCCCTGGGCCACCATCTGCCACGAGTGGAACGGGGTACCGATGGCATAGGTCGCGCCCCAAAGCTGAACCGTGGGCACCACCCAGCTGACATCGGCCACGTCGGTGGACCCTGCGAGCGGCGGCACAGGCGTGCCTTCGGGCACTACGAAATCGGGTAGGGCAAGATCGGCGCGCGGGCGCATGCCGACGCTTTCATAAGCGGTGGCGACATCCTCCTCGGTCATGGTGGCCTGGAACCGGGCGGCATAGGCGCGGTCCAGATCGTCGAACGGGGGCGGACCCAAGAGGTCGAGATTGCGCTGCATGGCGGCGCAGAGCGGGTCGTTGGGGATCAGGTTGGACACGGCGGCCAGCACTTCGTCCTGCACCTCGGTCTCGGTCATCAGCGCGGCGCCCTGTGCCACCTTGCGAACACGGGCCAGCAGTTTCAGCATCTCGGGCGCGGTCTTGTCCCGCACCACGTAGCGGACCTTGGCCTGGCCCTGCACCACGTTGGGCGAAATGCCGCCGCCGTCGATGATCGCGTAATGGATGCGGGCGCTGTCGGGCATATGCTCGCGCAGGTAGTTGACGCCCACGTTCATCAGTTCCATCGCATCAAGCGCGCTGCGGCCCAGATGGGGCGAGGCGGCGGCATGCGAGGCGCGGCCGGTGAAGGAGAAATCGACGCGGGCATTGGCCAGCGAACTGCCCAGCATCACGGCCGGGATCGAATGCGGATGCCAGGAAATGGCGATATCGACATCGGCGAATGCGCCATCGCGCACCATGAAGGTCTTGCCCGCGCCGCCCTCTTCGGCGGGACAGCCATAGTAGCGCACCCGCCCCGGCGTGCCGGTGTCGTGCAGCCAGTCGCGCAGGGCGATGGCCGCCAGCATCGCCGCCGATCCCAGCAGGTTATGGCCGCAACCATGGCCGTTGGCGCCCTGTACCATCGGCTTGCGCTCGGCCAGGTCGGCGACCTGGCTCAGCCCCGCCAGCGCGTCGTATTCGCCCAGAAAGGCGATCACCGGGCCACCCTCGCCGGCCTCGCCCATGACCGCGGTCGGGATGCCGGCGACGTTTTCGGTGACGGCAAAGCCCTGGCGTTTCAGCTCGGCCACATGGGCGGCGGTGGAACGGGTTTCGGCATAGCAGGTTTCGGGCGTGGCCCAGACTGCATTCGAGAGTGCGTGCAGATCGGCCTGGGCGCGGTGGACATAGGACCAGACGGGATGTTCATTCATGGCGGGCCTCCGAGGTTGCACCGCAACCCTGCGCCGGAAATGGCCCGAGGTAAACATCCGCGTCCCTTGGGACGAAAAAGGCCATGTTGTGAAGCCGTGTTGGTCTGGATGATCCCGGAGCGGACACAAGCCCCCGAGTTGCGAGGAGCCTCCACTTAAATTTCTTGTTTGCTTTCAAAATCCGAACATATGCTGGGGGCGACACATACTAAAAAGCTTTCATCGTGTCGTTCTTGCAAGGAATGTATCTATGCCGATGCGATGGATTATTCTGTTAGTGCTGTTCTTCGCGCGAACGGTGATGGCGGTCCAATTCCAATCGATAGCGGCCTTGTCCCCATTCATCATGGAAAGTCTCGCTATTACCCTGACAGATATCGGTCTTTTGATCGGTCTCTACCTTGGCCCCGGGGTCATTGTTGCGATTGGTGGCGGTGCGGTGGCGACCTGGTTTGGCGACAAGCGGACGGTTGCAACCAGTCTGGTGCTGATGGTTCTGGGTGGCGTGATGGTGGCCTATGCTTCAAACTTGGGATGGGCCGTGGCGGGCAGAATTGTTTCTGGAGCAGGCGGAGTCGTTCTGAACGTCCTGATGACCAAAATGGTCATCGACTGGTTCGCAGGGCGGGCTGTTTCAACGGCTTTGGCGATCTTCATAAGTTCCTGGCCAATCGGGATCGGTCTGAGCCTGCTGATACTTCCCGCGTTGGCTGCCAGCGCCGATCTCCAGACAGCATGGACCGTGTTGACGATCTGTACGGTTCTCGCGCTTTTGTCTTTTGTGGTTATCTACAAGGCACCCGAGGGTGCAGTAACCGGCAATGCGCCGATCAAATTCACCTCTCTTCCCTGGACACCGCTGGCATTGGCTGCGGCGCTGTGGGCGCTCTACAATGCCGCATTCGCCATGATCTTCAGCTTTGGCACGCTAGTTCTGGCAGATCGCGGGATGCCGATCACGGCCGCAAGTTCCGCCATAAGTCTCTACATATTCGCGGCCTCTCTCTCCATTCCGTTGGGCGGATGGCTGGCAGATCGGACCGGGCGCGCAAATTGGGTCATTCTGGCAAGCCTGGCTGGCAAGATGATGGTTTTTCCAGCGGTTCTCTATCTCCCGGAGGCCTATGTCCCTGCGACGCTTGTCTTGGGCGGTTTGTTTGCCGGATTGGCACCTGGACCATTGGTCGCGCTGCCAAGCCTGGTTCTTTCTGCCGAAGCGCGTGCCTTCGGTACCGGCGTTTTCTACTCGATGTATTATCTGATCATGATGATCGCTCCGACGCTGGCCGGAGGGCTTTCGGATTATCTGGGCGATGTGAATGTGGCGTTCGTCCTGGGTGGGGGCATGGTTTTTCTCGCCATTATGGCATTTGGGGTTTTTCGGCGAACCGTTTCATCGCCACAGGTTGCCAGTTGAAAGATAGCAAGAGATTCTTGTGAAACGAGTCTGCCTAAGGCCTGCTAGGGATCAAGTTGATCTGCGGCACGTGCTCAATGAAAGTCAGCTAAGCCCCGCGTTGCGGATAGGCCCGGTATTGCGATATCGCCAAACAAAAAGGCCGCCCCGTGGGCGGCCTTGTCGTTCGGGTCCGGTGCGGATCAGCCGTTGACGCTGTCTTTCAGCGCTTTGGCGATAGTCACCTTGACGACCTTGTCGGCTTCCTTGGTGAAGGTCTCGCCGGTGGCCGGGTTGCGCACCTGACGCTCGGGGCGCTCGCGGCAATAGATCTTGCCGACGCCCGGCAGGGTGACGGCGCCGCCGCCTGCCACTTCGCGGGTGATCAGCGCGCCGATGGCGTCCAGTGCCATGCCGGCGGTTTTCTTGTCACTGCCCATTTCCTCGGCCAGTGCGGCAACGAGTTGAGTCTTGGTCATAGGCTTTGCCATTTCTTGGTCTCCTTGTTCGTGCCCGATCCATTGGGCCTCATCGCGGCAATCTAACTTTATCTTGTGATCAAACACAACGAATAGTAGCACCAAAAATCCCAAAAATATGGGGATTTCGGCATTTTTCGCGGTCAGAGGAAGGCTGTTTCGTCGAAGGACCGAAGTTTTCGACTGTGCAGGCGTTCCAGCGGCATGCCGCGCAGCGCCTCCATCGCCCGGATTCCGATGCGCAGATGGCGGCTGACCTGGGTGGTATAGAAGGACGACGCCATGCCGGGAAGCTTCAATTCACCATGCAGCGGCTTGTCGCTGACACAGAGAAGCGTGCCATAGGGCACCCGGAACCGGTAGCCATTGGCGGCGATGGTGGCGCTTTCCATATCGAGCGCCACGGCGCGCGACTGGCTGAGGCGTTGCACCGGGCCGGATTGGTCGCGCAGTTCCCAATTGCGGTTGTCGATGGTGGCGACGGTGCCGGTGCGCATGATCTGTTTCAGGTCATAACCGCTAAGCTCGGTTACCTCGGCCACGGCCTGTTCCAGGGCGATCTGGATCTCGGCCAGCGCCGGGATCGGCACCCAGACCGGCAGGTCGTCATCCAGAACGTGATCCTCGCGCAGATAGGCATGGGCCAGCACGAAATCGCCCAGCGCCTGGGTGTTCCTGAGCCCGGCGCAATGGCCAACCATCAGCCAGGCATGCGGGCGCAGCACGGCGATATGGTCGGTCGCGGTCTTTGCGTTGGACGGCCCGACGCCGATATTGACCAGGGTGATGCCCGAGCCGTCGGCGCGTTTAAGGTGATACGACGGCATCTGCGGCAGCTTGGCGGGCGTGTCGAGCGGGGCATCGGTCGTGGTGATCTCGACATTGCCGGTGCTGACAAAGCTGGTGTAGCCGCTGTCCGGGTCGGCCAGCTGGGCGCGGGCATAGGCCTCGAACTCGGAGACATAGAACTGGTAGTTGGTGAACAGGACGTGGTTCTGGAAATGCGCCGGGTCGGTGGCGGTGTAATGCGCCAGCCGGGCGAGCGAGTAATCCACCCGCTGCGCGGTGAACAGCGACAGCGGGCCCGAGCCGTCATCGGACACATGGGTGCCGTTGACGATATCGTCATTGGTGGTGGCCAGATCGGGCACGTCGAACACGTCGCGCAGGGTGAAACCGGTGGCGCCCTCGTGTGGAACCACCAGATCGGGGGCGTTGGCCACCGCGAAATGCAGCGGGATCGGGGTGGATGACGGGCCGATCTGCACGGGTTGACCATGGTTGCGGATCAAAAGCGCGATCTGCTGGGTCAGGTAGGTGCGGAACAGGTCAGGCCGGGTAACCGTGGTGGCATGGGTGCCGGGATGCGAGACATGACCATAGCTGAGCCTGCTGTCGACCTGCGCATAAGAGGATGTGGAGAAGCGGATCTCGGGGTAATAGGCGCGATAGCGGGTGCCGGGGTCTATCCCCTGCATCGCGGCGGTGAAGCTGTCGCAGAGAAACCCGGTGGCCTGGGCATAAAGCTGTTCCAGCCGTGCGACGGCCTCTGCCGCATCGGTGAACAGGGCCGGTTCCGGGGTCTTGGGGGTATTCAGTTGGGTCATGCAAGCGGTTCCAGCAGGTCTATCTTTTCAAAGGTGCGGACATCGACCAGCCCCAGGTCCGAGATGCGCAATTCCGGGATCACCACCAGTGCAAGCAGCGAGTGTTGCATATAGGCGTTGTTGAGCGTGCAGCCGCAGGTAACCATCGCCTCGACCATGGCTTGTGCCTTGGCGGCGACCTGGGCGGCGGGGCTGTCGGACATCAGGCCCGCGATGGGCAGTTCCACCAGCGCCAGTTCCCGGCCCTCGCGCCAGATGGTGATGCCGCCTCCGACCTCGGCCAGCCGGTTCGCGGCCAGCGCCATCTGCTCGCGGTCGGTGCCCACCACGATCATGTGGTGGCTGTCGTGCGCCACGGTCGAGGCCATGGCCATGCGGCCTTGATAGCCGAAGCCCGAGACAAAGGCGTTGGTGACGCCGCCGGTGGCGCGATGGCGTTCGACCAGCGCGATCTGGCAGACATCTCCTTCGCCTTCGACCAGCCCGCCGATGATTGGCAGTTCCGCCTTGAGCGCCTTGGTGGGTGCCTGGTTTTCCACCACGCCGATCACATTGGCGCGCACCCGGTTGGCGCCGGTTGGCGCCTTGATCTCGAAATCTGTCGCGCTGAGCGCATGGCCCAGATGCACGGTGTTGCGGGCCGTATCGGGCCAGTCGTAATGCGGGCAATCGACGGTGATCTTGCCGTTCTCGGCCGCCACCTGCCCGCGCGCGATCACCAGTTCGATGGGGAGTTCCCGCAGGTCCGAGGTGAGGATCACATCGGCCCGGCGGCCGGGTGCGGTTGAGCCCAATTCGCGCTCCAGCCCGAAATGGGTGGCGGTGTTGATCGTCGCCATTTGCAGCGCCACCAGCGGGTCGCAGCCACAGGCGATGGCATGGCGCACCACCCGGTTCATATGGCCCTCATGCACCAGCGTGGCCGAATGGCAATCATCGGTACACAGGATGAAGTTGCGCGGATCGAGCCCCTTTTCCGTCACCGCGGTGATCTGGGATTCGACGTCGTACCAGGCGCTGCCCAGCCGCATCATGCTGCGCATGCCCTGACGCGCCCGGGCGATGGCATCCGCCTCGCAGGTGCCTTCGTGATCGTCGGCCGGGCCGCCCGCCACATAGGCGGCAAAGGCGGGGCCCAGATCGGGCGAGGCGTAATGCCCGCCCACCGTCTTGCCCGCGCGCTGGGTGGCGGCGATTTCGGCCAGCATCTTGGGGTCGGCATTGGTGACACCGGGAAAATTCATCATCTCGCCCAGCCCGATGATGCCGGGCCAGGTCATCGCCTCGGCCACATCCTCGGGCGTGATTTCGTATCCGGTGGTCTCCAGCCCCGGCGCCGAGGGGGCGCAGGACGGCATCTGGGTAAAGATGTTGATGGGCTGCATCAGCGCCTCGTCATGCATCATCCGCACACCGGCGAGGCCAAGGACATTGGCGATCTCGTGCGGGTCGGTGAACATGGTGGTGGTGCCATGCGGGATGACGGCGGCAGCGAATTCCGCCGGGGTCAGCATGCCGCTTTCGATATGCATATGCCCGTCGCACAGGCCGGGGATCATGTAGCGCCCGTTCGCCTCGATGATCCGGGTTTCCGGGCCGGTGCAATGGCTGGCATCGGGGCCGACAAAGGCAATCCGCCCTTCGGCAATGGCGATGGAGTGGCCGCGCAGCGCCTCGCGCGTGTGCACGTTGATCCAGATACCATCGCGGATGATCATGTCCGCCGGTTCACGGCCTGCGGCAACGGCGATCAGTCGGGGGGCCACATCGGCCCAATCGGGGAAAGTCTTGTGTTCCATGGCGCAGCTTTTCCGAAACCGCGACCGGGTGCAAGCCCCGCCGAAAGGGTTTCATCAAAGCTTCGTCATTGCCTGCTTGACAGCGGCGGGCGGTCGGCGTGACCCTGCCGGAATGGATTATGACACGATAGATGCGGATGGGTTCGGGCGGTCGCTCAAGGGGATCGGGCTGAACCTGCTGGTACGGGACGTTCCGGCGGAATGTGCCTTTCTGGAGGCGGTGTTCAGGATGCAATCGCATCAGGTTACGGCGGATTTCGCTATCGTCACTTATGGCGATCAGGTGTTCCAGTTGCACAGCGACGGCACCTATCACGCCAACCCGATGCTGGGGCTTTTGCCAGAAAACCCGCCGCGCGGGACGGGGATCGAAATCAGGCTCTATGACAGCGATCCCGATAGGGCGGTGGCGCGGGCCGAGGGGTTTGGCGCGACGGTCTTGCAGGCCCCGACCGACAAGCCGCATGGTCTGCGTGAGGCCTATATCCAGTGCGACAATGGCTATGCCTGGGTGCCGAGCCGGCCCAAGGACAGCGCCTGACCGCAGCGCGCCCCGGGCGCGCTGCCCGGCCCAACGGGAGGAGGTGCCGCGTCAGCGGCATCGACGACGGGCGGGAGCGCCCCTTTCCCGGATCACCCGGCCTCGCGGGCGATTTCGGCCCGGATCCAGTTGGCAAAGGCGACCGCGCCGGGGGTCTCCTCGGCCTGGGGTGACAAGAGCAGGTAATAGGCCTCGGGCATCAGCACGCTGTGATCGAAAGGAGCGATCAGGCGTCCTTCGGCCATCAGGCGCGACACGATCACCTTGTGCCCCATGCACAACCCGCCCCCGGCCATGGCCACGGAAAGCCCGACCATATAGGTGGTGGCATAGGTGATCGGCGGGTTGGGCCAAGGCAGGCCCACGTCTTCGGCCCAGCTTGCCCAGTTCGACAGCAGGTTCGAACAGTCGTAGAGCGGCTGTTCATGCAGGTTGTCCAGAGTGACCGGATAGCCCGGAACACAGACCGGGAAATAGCGATCGGTTGTCAGCAATTCGGTCCGCACCGTATCCGCCGGTCGCAGGGAATAGCGGATCTCGACCGCCGCGCCCTCGGCCATTTCGCGGGGTTCCCAAAGCTCTGTGAAGATGTTCAAGCGCACATCCGGGTGTTGGACGCGGAACCGGGGCAGGCGCGGGCCGAGCCAGTTGACCGCGAATGTGATGTTGCATTGCACTTGCACCGTGTTCTGGTGATCGCCGGTCACCGCGCGGGTGCCCCGGATCAGGGTGCGGAACGCCTCGCGCACCACCGGCAGATAGGTGATCGCGGCCTCGGTCAGTTCCAGCGCCCGGGGGCGGCGGTGAAACAGCGGCTGCCCAAGGTGCGATTCCAGCGCCTTGATCTGCTGGCTGACCGCGCTTTGCGTCATATTCAGATCACGCGCGGCGCCGGTAAAGGACAGGTGGCGGGCGGCGGCCTCGAAGGTCCGCAACCAGCCCAGCGGGGGGAGGGGGTTCTGCATCCCATAACCTTGCCATAAGTGTTTCTAATGCGAAACGGGCGAATTTTTCGTTGGTCAAACCTGATGTCTAAAGGCAGGTTTTGGACAGTCACACCGCCAACCCGAGATCAGGAGCAAACCCATGTCCGTCACCAGCCTGCGCCCCAATATCGACCACTGGCAGGAGCGTGTCGATCTTGCGGCCTCGTTCCGCTGGATCGAGCGGCTGAACATGCATGAAGGGGTTGCCAATCATTTCAGCCTGGCGGTGAACCCCGAGGGGACGCAGTTCCTGATGAACCCCAACCAGATGCATTTCGCGCGCATCCGCGCCTCGGACCTGCTGCTGCTGGATGCCAATGACCCCAAGACGATGGAGATGCCGGGCGCCCCCGATCCCACTGCCTGGGGCCTGCATGGCTCGATCCATCGCCACTGTCCGCATGCGCGTTGCGTGATGCATGTGCATTCGATCTTTGCCACCGTGCTGGCGAGCCTTGCCGACAGTACCCTGCCGCCGATCGACCAGAACACCGCGACCTTTTACAACCGCTATGTCATCGACGATGAATTTGGCGGGCTGGCGTTCGAAAGCGAGGGCGAGCGCTGTGCCTCGATGCTGAGCGACCCGAAGAAGCGGGTGATGATCATGGGCAACCATGGGGTGTTGGTGATCGGCAGCGACGTGGGTGATACGCTGAACCGGCTCTATTACTTCGAGCGCGCCGCCGAGACCTATATCCGCGCGTTGCAGACGGGCCGCCCGCTCAGGCTGCTGAGCGACGAGATTGCCGAGAAGACGGCGCAGGAGCTTGACGACTATCCAGGCCAGGCCGAGGCGCATCTGCGCGAGGTTAAGGCGGTGCTGGATGGTGAAGGGTCGACCTACGCCAGCTGACACTTTGAGATTTGCAATTTGCCCGAACCGGCCCCTGGGCGCCGGAGGATGGTGCTTGTCCAGAAACGAGGAAAGACGATGACCGATTTCAGTCAGGACGCCGAAGCGGCACGCTGGAATTATCGCCCAGTGAACCCAGTTGGCCTGAACCCGCTGTTTGTCTGGCCGCCCCGCCCGGCGGCGGTTCTGCGCTGGTATCGCGGGGCGTGGCTGCAACTGACCTCGCTGACCCTCTGTTTGGCGCTGGCCGTTGCGGCCTATGCCTGGTTCCTGCCGCCGCTTGAGGCGATGCAGAGCTTTGCGCCCGGCTGGATGTTCCGGGTGTGGCTGTTGAACATGGTGCCGCAGATCCTGGTGGCGGGCGCGCTGCACTGGTGGCTCTACATGCGCAAGGGTCAGGGCAAGTACAAGAAGTTCGACCGCCGCGACCTAACCCGTGACAACGGTACCTTTACCTTTCGCAACCAGGTCTGGGACAATATCTGGTGGACATTGGGCAGCGCGATGACCGTCTGCACGGTCTATCAATGGCTGATCTACTGGATGATGGCCAATGGCTGGGTGCCCACCATCACCTGGGCGCAGGCGCCGGTCTGGTTCGTGGTCTGGATGTTCTTCATCCCGATGTGGTCGGGGCTGCATTTCTACTGGGTGCACCGGTTGGAGCATCACCCGAAGCTCTACAAGCATGTGCACGCCGTGCATCACCGCAATGTCAATATCGGCCCATGGTCCGGCATCTCGAACCACTGGTACGAGAATATCCTCTATTTCACGACCTATTTCATTCACCTGGTGGTGCCCTCTCACCCGCTGCACCTGCTGTTTCATATCTATTTCCAGCAGGTCAGCCCGATCCTGTCGCATTCGGGGTTCGAGAAGATCAAGGCGGGCGAGACCGAGGCGGCCAAGACCGGGGATTTCTTTCACCAGCTGCATCACCGCTATTTCGAGTGCAATTACGGCACCTCCGAGATCCCCTTCGACAAATGGTTCGGCACCTTTCACGACGGCAGCGCCGAGGCCACCACCTGCACCCGCGCCTATAAGAAGCAGATGTATACCTGAACCGGTCGACAGGTTTCCCGCGGGCCGCTCATTCGGTCGGCCTTTCACGTTTTTACCGACTCAGGTGCTGGGTCTTTACCTTTACCCCGCGTCTCTGTTACAGGCGCGCGGTCCGGATCATCCGGGCGCCGGTCGCAGCCTACCCGGCTTATGAAAACAAGGGACCTGAATGTGAAGACACTTGTCATCTGCTCTGGCGGATTGGATTCGGTATCGTTGGCCCACAAGGTGGCCGCCGAGCACGATCTGATCGGCCTTATCTCTTTCGACTACGGTCAGCGCCACCGCAAGGAATTGGACTTTGCCGCCCGCGCGGCTGCGCGGCTGGGTGTGCCGCATGACCTGATTGACATGCGCCAGATCGGCGCTCATCTGTCGGGCAGCGCCCTGACCGACGATGTGGACGTGCCCGACGGGCATTATGCCGAAGACACCATGAAGATCACCGTGGTGCCCAACCGCAACGCCATCATGCTGGCCATCGCATTCGGCATCGCCGCGGCCAAACAGGCTGACGCGGTGGCGACCGCCGTGCATGGCGGTGATCATTTCATCTATCCCGATTGCCGCCCCGGTTTTACCCAGGCGTTCGAGACGATGCAGGCCCACGCGCTGGACGGTTATGCCAGTGTCCGGCTCTACACGCCCTTCGTGCACGAACCGAAATCGGCCATCGTGAGCGAGGGCGCGCGCCACAACACGCCCTTTGCCGATACCTGGTCCTGCTACAAGGGGGGTGAGGTGCATTGCGGCCGCTGCGGCACCTGTGTCGAGCGGCGCGAGGCGTTCCATCTGGCAGGCGTCTCAGACCCGACCGTCTATACCGACCCGGATTTCTGGCGCGCGGCGGTGGAGGGGCGCTGATGTACCGGATCACCAAGGAGTTCCATTTCTCGGCCTCGCACCAGCTGTGCCATCTGCCCGAGGATCACCCCTGCGCCCGGCTGCACGGGCATAACTATATCGTCGAGGTCGAACTGGCCGCTGCCGATCTGGATGCCAACGGCTTTGTCCGCGATTACCGCGAGTTGAAGCCGCTCAAGACCTGGATCGACGATGCGCTGGACCACCGCCACCTGAACGAGGTGTTCGGCCATGACATGGTCACGTCCGAGCGGCTGGCAAAAGAGGTCTATGATTTTTGCAAGGCGCGCTGGGCGGAAACCAGCGCCGTGCGGGTCAGCGAAACGCCCAAGACCTGGGCCGAGTACCGGCCATGACCGCGCTGCGCATCGCCGAGATCTTCGGCCCCACCATCCAGGGTGAGGGCGCGGTGATCGGCGCGCCCACCGTATTCGTGCGGGCGGGCGGTTGCGATTACCGCTGTTCGTGGTGCGACAGCCTGCATGCGGTGGACAGCGCCTATCGCGACACATGGGCCGCGATGAGCACGGAACAGGTTTGGGCCGAGGTCGTGCGTCTGTCGGGCGGTGTGCCGCTGACGGTGTCGCTGTCGGGCGGCAATCCCGCGATCCAGGATTTTGGCCCGCTGATCGAGATGGGCAAGGCGCAGGGCTATCGCTTTGCCCTGGAAACCCAAGGGTCCGTTGCGCGGAGCTGGTTCCGTCAGCTTTCGCCCCTGATCCTCAGCCCCAAGCCGCCCTCGTCCGGCGAAACGGTCGATTGGGACCGGTTCGCGGACTGTATTGCACAGGCGCGCGATGCGGTGACGGTGATCAAGATCGTGGTGTTCGACGAGACCGATTACCTCTGGGCGCGTGAGGCGGCAGCGCGTTATCCGAACCTGCCGATCTATCTGCAACCGGGCAACCACACGCCGCCGCCGCCCGATGCCGAGGATGCCGCCATCGACATGGACGGTATCATGACACGCTATGAATGGCTGATCGGTCGGGCCCTGGCCGACCGATGGTTCACCCCCACTATCCTGCCGCAGCTGCATGTGCTGGTCTGGGGCAACAAACGCGGCGTTTGAGGCGCCGAGAGGAGCAAGACAATGGCCAATCAGGACATCTATGCGAACCTGACCCAACTGGGCGGCAAGACCGAGCTGCCGAATTCGCCAGAGGAGGCGGTGCTGGAAAAGGTACCCAACCCGCAGGCGGGCACCGATTACGCGGTGCGCTTCACCGCGCCCGAGTTCACTTCGCTCTGCCCGCTGACGGCGCAGCCCGATTTCGCCCATATCGTTATCGACTATGTGCCGGGCGACTGGCTGGTGGAAAGCAAGTCGCTGAAGCTCTATCTCGGCTCGTTCCGCAATCACGGTGCGTTCCACGAGGATTGCAGCGTCTCCATCGGCAAGCGGCTGGTCGAGCTGCTGGCGCCCAAATGGCTGCGGGTCGGGGCCTATTGGTATCCGCGTGGCGGTATCCCGATCGACGTGTTCTATCAGACCGGGCCGGAGGTGCCGGGTGTCTGGATCCCCGATCAGGGCGTGCCGACCTATCGCGGGCGGGGCTAGGTTCAGGCCCCTAGGACTTCTCGAACAGGGCAATAAACGCTATGTCGTCCTTGTGCGGACCGGCGGCCAGATCGCCATAGATGCGGACCCGGGGCAGTTTGAGGTTCTCGATCTGTCCCTGCTCCATCCGGCGCAGGGCAAGGTCGAAGCCTTTCTCCTCGAAATGCTTGGCATTGATCGAGATCGCGAATTGCGCGCCGTGCCGGGCGACGCGCAAAAGCGCGGGAAAAACCTCGGGGCCCAGATGGCCATGGGTGAAGGTGCCCGAGGACACGATGCCGGAGTAACTGTCGCGCGGGGCGGGGATGCCCTGGTTCAGGTCGGTCTCGATGGCGTCGCGATAGATGTCCTTGCGCATGGCGCGGTCCAGCATCTCGGCGCTGATATCGGCGGCGTCGATGGGGCCGACGCCAAGCCCGGCCAGAATGGCACCGCAGAGGCCGGTTCCCGCCCCCACATCCAGCACCGGCCCTTGGCCACCCGCCGCCACAAAGGCGCGCGCGGTGTGCGCGGGCAGCTGATAGTCTTCGCGCGCTGCAAAGCCGTCGTCATAGTCGCCGGCCCATTCGGCATAGAGCTGCCGGTTGTCCTCGGGCGATTGCAGGCCATAGGCCGCGTTCAGATCGGGTGTCTTTGTGCTCATGCACAATTGAAGGCCCAAGTGCGGATTCGAATCAAGTGCGGCGATCATGCGCTTGATTGTTCCGGCAGCGGGTCGCAACTATGGAGCATGACAGGCACGCTTCTTTCGTTTGGACATGGATACTCCGCCCGGGCGCTGTCGCGGCAGCTGGCGCCGCGGGGCTGGCGGATCATTGGCACCAGTCGCAACCCCGAGCAGATGGAGGCGATCCGGCAATCCGGGGCCGAACCGGTTCTGTGGCCCGGCGGCGAGGTGTCGTTTGACGGGGTCACGCATCTGCTGATCTCGACCGCGCCGGATGCGGCGGGGGATCCGGTGTTGGCGGCTCTGGGAGAGGAAATCACCAGAAGAGCCAAGCAGTTTCAATGGGTTGGTTACCTCTCCACCACGGCGGTCTATGGCGATCACGACGGCGCCTGGGTGGACGAGAGCACACCGGTCGCGCCAACGGCGGCGCGCGGGTGCTGGCGGGTGATGGCTGAGGAGCAATGGCAGGCGGTGCCCGATCTGCCGGTTCACATCTTTCGGCTGGCCGGAATCTATGGTCCCGGACGGGGGCCGTTTTCCAAGCTGGGCAAGGGCGGACTGCGCCGGATCATCAAACCGGGACAGGTGTTCTCGCGCATACATGTTACTGATATTGCTCATGTTTTATCCGCCTCCATGGCGCGGCCAAACCCCGGCGCGATCTACAATGTTTGCGATGATGAGCCCGTTCCGCCGCAGGATGTGATTGCTTATGCGGCCGAGTTGCAGGGTCTGCCGCTGCCGCCCGCCGTCAACTTTGACGAGGCTGACCTGACCCCGATGGCGCGGAGTTTCTATAGTGAAAACAAGCGGGTACGGAACGACAAGATCAAGCAGGAGCTGGGTGTCGAGCTGAGATATCCCAACTACAAGGTCGGGCTGGAGGCGCTGGCGCACGAGGGCTGAACCGGGCCCTTGTACGGGAAATTGACCGTTTTGTACCGGTCCCGGGACGGCAATTGACCGTTTTGTACGGCGTTTTCCGTGGGGAAACCGGCCCGCTTCACGGTTTCGGCGGCAGGACGCCCCGCTCTTGCAGCACCTGCAAGATATCCAGAATGGTCCCGGTGCTGACATCGGTCGAGCCGCGCAGGGAGAGGCCGAGGCCACCTTCGCCGATCTCGGTGATGCCGCCGGTGTCGTATCGCGGTTCCAGCGATGCAAGCTCGGGTGGCAGTTTCGGACAGACCGGGTGGTTGGCCATCAGGCGTTCGACAACCGCCACCAGCAGATCCCCGGCTTTTTCCGAGGCCTGTTTCTGCGCGTCGGTGAGTTCGACCGCGCCGGTGAGGTCGATGGCCATGTCGGCCAGGTTGAGGGTGACGCAATTGTCCTCGATATGGACCCCGGCCGTGACGGTCAGGGTCATGTCCTGTGACAAGACCAGCGGTCCCCGGTCAGTGGCCGTCAACCCGTCGCGCTCGCAGCTATACATATCGGCGGCAAGCGTACCCGAAAACACGAAATTGCCACCCTGAGCGGCCAGTTCTATTCCGCGAATTTCGGCCCTGAGGGTGCACAGGTCCACCAGCGCATGCCCGTTCACGATCCCGGGCAGGGTGGACTGGAGGTTTGTCAGGTCGAGCAGCGCCTCGGTACCGATGCGGGTCGGGCCACGTTCGGCCAGTTGCAGGCTGAGCCTGTAGGGAATCTTGCGGTCGAGAACCGTCAGGTCACTGTCAAAGGTCAGGTCGACCTCGTTGGCCGAGACCTGGGGCGCCAGCATCGTGAGGGCGAGAAGCGCGACGAGGGTCCAAACAGTTTTCATTGGTTTTGCGGCCCCAGAATGCCGCGATCCTTCATGACCCGGACCAGATCGAGGATCGTTGCGGCGCTGGTGTTGACCGAGCCGCTGAGGCTGGCGCCAAGGCCGCCCACGCCGATCTCGCGGATACCGCCGGAGGTGTATCGCGGTTCGAGACTTGCGATTTCGGGCGGGAGTTTGGGGCAGACGGGGTGGTCTGACAGCGCCTCTTCGGCCTTTTCGACAATCAGGCGTTCGGCCAGTTCGGTCAGGCCGAACAGGTCGGCGGCGCCGCCCAGCAGCCCGAGGGGGTCCAGTTTCAGATCGACCAGACTGGCCCGCATGCAGGGATGGGTGACAACCGTGCGCGCGGTGGCCTGGAAATTCACGTTCTGGCCAAACAGGAGAAACCGGCGGTAATGCACCTTGGGGTCCTTGGAGTTGCAGCCGAAGAATTTGGCCTGAAACTGCCCGCGCACGGAAATGGTGTCGGCCTTGGTCGAAACGTCCGAGATGGCCACCGCGAATTTCTGTTTGCAGTCCTCTTGCAGGACGCTGGAGAGCAGGGCGGGCGCCTGTGCCTGAAACCCGCGCAGGTCCAGATACGCGCCCACCGACATCCGGGTCGGGCTGACGTCGCCGAGGCGAAGGACCATCGAATAGGGGATTGGCGCGCCTTTTAAGGCGAGCTGTTCGGTCACCTTGAGGGACACCTCGTCGGCCGCCAGCCCATGGGCCGTGAACAGGGTTGCTGCGGCGGCCATCGTACAGAGTTGCCGGGTTTTTCGGGACAGGTTTGCCAATCGGGCCCTTGTGGCACGCTCCAAAGGCCGGGCGGTCGGGACGTTTCTGGAGGAACGCGGCGGCATGGTTTTCCTTTGGAGCGGGGCCAAGGTGGTTGCCGGTCATTGAAGGCGACCTGTGACGGCGGGTCAAGGCGGCGCGCATGGATGGCCGGAAATCCCCGGGGTAGGCGGGCCGTACTCTGCGGCGAAAACAGTTGACGCTGACAGGGTCGCTCATGCAGCCTTTAAGAAAAGGTAAAGAACTTTCTACAGAATGTGTTCGCAAACAATGGAAAAGGGGGAGGACATCCATGTCATCCAAACTTGCAAGATCTGGCGTGGCCATCGCCGCGCTGGCACTGTGCGCCGCGCTGTCGCCGACAGGGGGCTGGGCCGGAACCACCATTGTCATCGGGTTGCAGCAGGAGCCGACCTCGCTGGATCCGACGGCGGATGCGACCGCGTCGATTGACGGGATGCTGACGCAGAACCTGTTCGAATCGCTCACCACCGTGAACGAGGCGGGCGAGGTGCTGCCACAACTGGCGGAAAGCTGGACCGTGTCCGAGGACGGGCTGACCTATACCTTTGACCTGGTGGATGGGGCCATGTTCCATGACGGCACCGGGTTCGATGCCGAGGACGTCAAGTTCAGTTTCGACCGGGCGATGGCGGAGGATTCGGTCAACCCGTCGAAAGGTCTGTTCAAGCCGATTGAAAGCGTGACGGTTGTCGATGCGGGCACGGTCGAGATCAAGCTGAAGCAGAAGGACGCGTTTTTCCTGTTCAACATGGCGCAGGGTGACGTGTCTATCGTGGCGCCCGAGTCGGTTGAGGCCAACAACGCAAACCCGGTCGGCACCGGGCCGTTCAAATACGACAGCTGGACGCGGGGCGACAAGCTGGTGCTGGTCAAGAACCCCGATCATCGCGATGCGGGTTCTGTCGCCTTGGAGCGGGTCGAGTTCAAGTTCATCGCCGATGCGGCGGCGGCCTCGGCGGCGCTCTTGGCCGGCGAAATCGACGCGTTTCCCGGATTTCCGGCGCCCGAGCTGTTGCCGCAGTTCGAGGCCGATCCGCGGTTCAAGGTGGTGACCGGATCGACCGAGGGCGAGGTGATCCTGGCGATGAACAATTCCAAGGCGCCGTTCAACGATATCCGGGTGCGGCAGGCGGTGAGCCATGCCATCGACCGGGGCGAGATCATCGACGGCGCGATGTACGGGCAGGCGGTGCCGATCGGCAGTTTCTATCCGCCGCACGGGCCCGCCTATGTCGATCTGACCGGCACCTATCCGCATGACACCGCCAAGGCCAAGGCGCTGTTCGAAGAGGCGGGGGTTGCCGGGACGACCATGACCCTTCGGGTGCCGCCGTTTCCCTATGCCACGCGCTCGGCCGAGATCATCCAGGCGCAGCTGGCCGAGGCCGGGATCGACGCCAAGGTGGAGAATGTCGAATGGGGGTTCTGGATCGACGAGATCTACAAGAAGCTCAATTATGACATGACGATCATCGCCCATACCTCGCCCAATGACATGGGCAATTTTGCGCGCGGGCCGAAGTATTTCTATGGCTATGACGATGCCGGCTACACCGACCTGTGGAACCGGATCAGCGCCGAGGCCGATGACGCGGCGCGCAATGCGCTGCTGGCCGAGGCGCAGAAGTATCTGGCCGATCAGGCGGTGCACGGGTTCCTGTTCCAGCTGCCGCAGCTTGGGGTCTACAAGACCGGGGTCGAGGGGTTCTGGGATTCACGTGCTGTGCTGTTCCAGCCACTGGCGGGTGTGTCCGTGAACTGACCGGAAAGGCGGCGCGCCGGGTGGGCCGGCGCGCTGCTGCCGACTGATGGGGTACTTCCTTTTCCGCCGCACGATCAGTTTCGTTTTGACCCTGCTGGCCGTGTCAGTGGTGGTCTTCGCGGTGATGAACATCCTGCCGGGCGATCCGGCGCTGTCGATCCTGGGGCTGGATGCGACCGAGGACGCATTGGCCGCGCTGCGCGAGGAGCTGGGGCTGAACGAGCCTGTGCTGAGCCGCTATCTGGCCTGGATCGCGGGGGCGGTGCAGGGTGATTTCGGGATCAGCCAGTCGTTCCGCGTGCCGGTGTCCGAGCTGATCGCCGAGCGGCTGCCGCTGACGGTGTCGCTGGCGATCTCGGGCATGGTGGTGACCGTGATCCTGGCGGTTGCGCTGGGCGTTGCCGCCGCCGCCAACCATGGCAAGGCGGGGGACTGGGGTATCATGTTCCTGAGCCAGCTCGGTATCGCGGTACCGGCGTTCTGGCTGTCGATCCTGTTGGTGCTGCTGTTCGCGGTCAAGCTGCGCTGGCTGCCGCCCGGCGGGTTTCCGGGCTGGTCGGAACCGGCGGCGGCGGTGAGGTCGCTGATATTGCCGACGGTGGCGCTGGCGCTGGTGCAGTCGGCGGTGCTGGCGCGGGTGACGCGGTCCTCGGCGCTGGAGGTAATGCGGCTCGACTATATCCGCACCGCGCGGGCGATGGGGTTTTCGCGGCGGAGGGTGCTGTGGCGGCATGTGCTGCCCAATGCGTTGATCCCCATCGTGACCATCGTGGGCCTGCAATTCGCGGCACTGGTGACCGGGACCATCGTGATCGAGAACGTGTTCTATCTGCCCGGTCTGGGGCGTCTGATCTTTCAGTCCATCGCAAATCGCGACCTGCCGACGGTGCAGGCGCTGGTCATGCTGTTTGCCGCCATCGTGGTAACCGCGAATTTCATCGTCGATCTGCTGTACCTGGCAATTGATCCCAGGCTGAAGGCGCGGTCATGACGAGACTGCCACCAAACCTGATCATCGGCGCGGTGCTGGTGGCGCTGGTGGCGGGAACCGCCGCGCTGTCGCTGGTGTGGACGCCGCATGACCATACGCTGCTGAACATCCGGGGCAAGTTCGCGCCCCCGTCCGAGCTGCACTGGCTGGGCACCGATCAGCTGGGGCGGGATGTGTTCTCGCAACTGATGGTGGCGGCGCGCAATTCGGTCGCCGTGGCGCTGATCTCGGTCTGTCTGGGCGGGGTGATCGGGGTTGCGCTGGGGCTTCTTGCCTCGGCCATGGGGGGCGTGGTCGAGGATGTGATCATGCGCATCGCCGATATCGGTTTCGCCTTTCCGGCGCTGTTGTTCGCGATCATGCTGGCGGCGGTGTTCGGTCCGTCGCTGATGGTGGCGATCATCGCCATCGCATTTATCAACATCCCGGTATTCGCGCGGGTGACGCGGGCCTCGGCCAACCAGATCTGGACCCGCGAATATGTCTATGCCGCGCGGGCGGCGGGCATGGGGCGGGTGACGATCTCGCGCGATCATGTGCTGCCCAATATCGCGGCGCCGATCATCGTGCAGGCGACCATCGAGTTCGCCATCGCGATCCTGGCCGAGGCGGCGCTGAGTTACCTGGGACTGGGGGCGCAGCCCCCGGCGCCGTCCTGGGGGCGGATGCTGTCCGAGGCGCAGACGCTGATGTATCTGGCGCCGCAACTGGCGATCTATCCGGGGTTGTGCATCGTCACCGCGGTGCTGGGGTTCAGCCTGTTGGGGGACGGGCTGCGCGACGTTACCGACCCCAGACTGGTACGGCAGCGATGATCGAGGCGGCAGGGCTGACGGTGGATATGGGGGCGGGGCAGGCGGTGCGCGAGGCGTCGTTTGTCATCGCGCCGGGCGACCGCATCGGCATCGTGGGCGAATCGGGCTGCGGCAAGACCATGCTGGGGCTGGCGCTGATGGGGATGGTGCCCGATGCGGGCCATGTGAACGGCAGCCTGACAGTTGACGGGACCCAGATGGTGGGCGCGGGCGAGGCGACCTGGCAGCGGCTGCGCGCCCGGCGGGTCGCGATGATCTTTCAGGAACCGATGGCGGCGCTGAACCCGATCAAGCGGGTGGGCGAGACCGTGATGGAGCCGATGATGGTGCATCTGGGACTGGGCCGCGACGCGGCCCGCGCCCGGGCGCTGGAGCTGTTCCGGGAAGTGGGCATTCCCGATCCCGAGGCGCGGCTGCGCCAGTTCCCGCACGAGATCTCGGGTGGGCAGCGGCAGCGGGTGCTGATCGCGCTGGCGCTGGCCTGTGATCCGGGGGTTCTGATCGCCGACGAGCCGACCACGGCGCTGGATGCCAACGTGGCACTGCGGGTGACGCAGCTGCTGGTCGGGCTGGCCGAGCGGCGCACCATGGGGCTGGTGTTCATCTCGCATGACCTGGCCGCCGTTGCGCGGGCGACGGAGCGGGTGATGGTCATGTATGGCGGCGATATCGTCGAGCGGGGGGCGACGGGCGAGGTGCTGGTGCGCCCCCGGCACCCCTATACGCAAGGGCTGCTGTCGGCGCGGCCCAGCCCCGGCAACATGCGCGCGACAGGCGGGCGGCGCGGACGCCTGCCGACCATCCCCGGCAGCGTGCCGCCCCTGGCCGAGCTGGCGCCCGGTTGCCGGTTTTCTGGCCGCTGCCCGGTCGAGCTGGACATGTGTCGGGGCGAACGGCCGCCGCTGCGGGGCACCATGATCTGTCACCGGGCGGAGGAGGGCGCATGACGCTGCTGTCGGTCGAAGCGGTGACGCGGCGCTATCGCCTGCCCCGGCAGGCGCTCTGGTCGCCGCCGCCGGTGCTGACGGCGGTCGATGCCGCCAGTTTCACGCTGGAGGCGGGGCGGACGCTGGGCGTGGTGGGGGAATCCGGGTCGGGCAAGTCGACGCTGGCGCGCATGGTCATGGGGTTCGAGCGCCCGGACGCGGGCCGTATCCTGTTTGACGGGCAGGATCTGGCGGCCTTGCCGCCAGCCGCGCTGCGCCGGTTGCGGCCCCGGTTCCAGATGGTGTTCCAGGACCCATATGGCAGTCTGGACCCGCGCCGCACCGTGGGCTGGTCCATTGCCGAGCCGCTGCGCGCCACCGGGGCAGAGGAGCGCGGCAAGGTGGCCGAGGCGCTGGACCATGTCGGCCTGCGCCCGGCGGATGCGGGGAAATACCCGCATGAATTCTCGGGCGGGCAGCGCCAGCGTGTCGCCATCGCGCGCGCCATCGTCACCCGGCCCGCGCTGTTGGTGGCGGATGAGGCGGTGTCGGCGCTGGACATGTCGGTGCAGGCGCAGATCCTTAACCTGCTCATGGACTTGCAGGATGAGCTGGGGCTTGCCATTCTTTTCATCAGTCACGATCTGGCGGTCGTGAGCAGCATCTGTGACCACGTTCTTGTGATGGAACACGGCAAGACGGTGGAGCAGGGTGCGGTGGCGCAGATCATGCGCAGTCCCGGGACCGCGTACACGAAATCGCTTTTGCAGGCTGGCGGACTATTATGACACGTATCGTTCATCTGACGGATCTCCATGTCTCTCACCCCGATGTGGGCGACCCATCGTTGCGGACGGATACGGCGGGCATGCTCAGGCATGTGGTCGGCCTGATCAACGCGATGGACCCGGCGCCCGATCTGGTGGTGGCCAGCGGCGATCTGACCAATACGGGCGCGGTGCCGTCCTATGAGTTGCTCAGGGAGATCCTGGCCGATCTGGTGCCACCGCTGGTTCTGGCGCTGGGCAATCACGACAAGCGGTCGGCGTTTGCGCAGGTGTTCGGGACCGGCACCGGCGATGGGCCCTATTTTCACGACCGGGTCGTGTCGGGTCTGCATGTGATCACACTGGATACGCTGGTTCCGGGGCGGGTGGCCGGGCGGATCGACGCCGAACAGATCGCCTTTCTCGACGCCGCGCTGGACCGGGCGCCGGATCTGCCCAAACTGGTGGTCGCGCATCACCCGCCGCATATGGACGCGCGCACGCTGCCCTGGGCCAGTCTCGACCCCGAAAGCTCGCGCGTGTTTGGCGAGACGCTGGAGGGGCGGGGCGTGGTCGGGGTGCTGTCGGGGCATGTGCATCTGGACCAGGTGCATCACTGGCGGGGAGTGCCGGTGGTCACCTGCATGGGGTTGAATTCGACGGTCGATATCCTGGAGCAGCGCGACATGCGGATTGTCGAGGGCACCAGCATGGGCCTGTGCATCTTGCGGCCGCACGGGTTGTCGGTGGCCTTTGCGCCGCTGTCGCCTGAGCGCCGCGAACTGGCGGTGCTGGAAGAGGCGCGGTTGCGCGCGTTCCGATGACGATGATCAAGCACCCCAAGCGGCATCTGATCCTGCCCGGCGTGCAGAACCTGCGCGATCTGGGCGGGTATCCGACGGCTGACGGCAAGCTGACGCGTTGGCGGCGGGTGCTGCGCGGCGACGGGCTGCACCGGATCACGGCAGAGGGGCTGGATGCGCTGGGGAGTGAGGGGCTGACCTCGGTCATCGACCTGAGGTCGGCGGCGGAACTGGCCGACGAGCCGAACCCCTACCTTGGGCATCCCGACGTGCTGTTCCATCACCAGCCGGTCTATGACGATCTGGCGCCCACGATGCAGCGCATCCGCGCGGGCGATCACGACGATCCGCTGGTGCCGTTCTATTTGACAGCGCTGATCGAGCGGGGCGAGGCGGTGCGCGCGGTGCTGGCACGGATTGCTGTGGCGCCGAAAGGGGCGGTGCTGTTTCACTGTACCGCCGGCAAGGACCGGACCGGGATCATCGCGGCGCTGCTGTTGGGCACGGCGGGAGTGGAGCGGGAGACCATCCTGGCCGACTATGCGCTGACCGGGGAGTTCATCGCGGCGCTGGTCGCGGAGCTGCTGGAGCGGACGCGCCAGAGCGGCGGCGATGCCGAGGCGCATGCCCGGTTCCTGGCCTGCGCACCGCCAACCATGGCGGCGATGCTGGATCATATCGACCGGCGGCATGGTTCAATCGAAGGATATCTGAAGGATATCGGACTGGCGGCGGGCGATATCTCGGCCCTGCGTGAGCGGCTGCTGATGGGGTAGGGTACCCGCTCAGATATCCGAGAAATAGTCCTCGTCCACCGAGCGCAGCACATAGGTGCGCCGCGCCCGGACGCCGACCTCGTGCTTGATCATCAGGCGGGCAAGGCGGTCGCCGTTGATCAGGACGATCCGTTGCTGGACCCGCGCGACATAGTCGCGCGCCTCGCGCGAGAAATCCGAGGTGGTGACAAACACGCCCTTGGTCGCGCCCTCGCCGGTCAGCGACCCGACAAAGGCATTGAGCGCGGGACGGCCCACCTTGTTGTCGGGGGCATAGCGTTTGGCCTGGACATAGACCGCGTCGAGGCCAAGCTCGTCCTCGTTGATGATACCGTCGATGCCGCCATCGCCGGAAAGGTTGGTCTGCAACCCGCGCTCCAGATCGCCGCCGCCATAGCCCATGGCGATCAAGAGATCGACAACCAGCTTTTCGAACCGGGCGGGAGAGAGGGAGAGGACGGCTTCGAGAACCTCCGAAGCCAGAGCATCCGCAATCTGTGATAGCGCCTGTTCAATCTGTTCTTGCGGGGTCGAGAAAACCGGAGAAAGCGGTGTTTCGGTGAACTCGGGATCTCCATTTTTGGCCGGTGCGGCCGAGCTTTTCCACGTGCGGTATGGGGCGAATTCTTTCAGTTCGGACAAAGACAGTTCTGATTTTGGTCCGGCCAGAACAGCGCGGCCAGTATCGGAAATGACGTAGAACCCTCGTTTGGGACGTACGATGAGACCCGCCTTCATCATGTGGAAAATCGCCCAATCCGCGCGATCAAATACCCGAGTGCGCAGTCCACTTGGAATAGTTTCTTCCATCTGTTCCGAGGTGAGACCGAATGCCCGTTGAAGGTCAGGCAAGCATTCCCTTGCATTGGTCGCGCCATTTGCCAAGGCCCTAAGGCATGGGAGCATGACTTCGTTCATGTTCGGGATTGCGGAGGTCAAGCCCTCTTCTCCCCGATCTTCGCCACGCCCAGCACTTCGAGTACCTTGGCCTCGATCTGGGGGGCGTTCATGCCTGCGATGGCGTACATGTCCTCGGGGCTGGATTGGTCGATGAACGTGTCGGGCAGGACCATCGAGCGGAATTTGAGCCCGTGGTCGAAGACGCCCTCGTCCGAGAGCAGTTGCGCGACATGGCTGCCGAAACCGCCGACGGCGCCTTCTTCGATGGTGATCAGCGCCTCGTGATCGTGAGCCAGTTGCAGGATCAGGTCGCGGTCGAGCGGTTTAGCAAAGCGGGCGTCGGCGATGGTGGGGGTGATCCCCTTGGCCGAGAGCGCCTCGGCGGCCTTTTGCACCTCGGCCAGCCTTGTGCCAAAGGAGAGGAGCGCGACGCGGGCGCCTTTCCGGATCATCCGGCCCTTGCCGATCTCCAGCACCTTGCCCTGTTCGGGCATCTCGACACCCACGCCCTCGCCGCGCGGATAGCGGAAGGCGATCGGGCCGTCGTCATGCGCGGCGGCGGTGGCGACCATGTGGACCAGTTCGGCCTCGTCGGCGGCGGCCATGACCACCATGCCGGGCAGGTTGGCCAGATAGGCGATGTCGAAACTGCCCGCATGGGTGGCGCCGTCGGCGCCGACCAGCCCGGCGCGGTCGATGGCGAAGCGCACCGGCAGGCGCTGGATCGCCACATCATGCACGACCTGATCGTAACCGCGTTGCAGGAAGGTCGAGTACATCGCGCAGAAAGGTTTCAGCCCGCCCGCCGCCAGCGCGGCGGAGAAGGTCACGCCATGCTGTTCGGCGATACCCACGTCGAAACAGCGCGAGGGGTAGCGTTCGGCAAAGAGGTTCAGCCCTGTGCCGTCGGGCATGGCGGCGGTGACGGCGACGATCTTGTCGTCGCGGGCGGCCTGATCGACCAGCGCCTTGCCAAAGACCGAAGTATAGGAGGGTGCGTTCGAGGGCGCCTTTTTCTGCTCGCCCGTCACCACGTCGAATTTCGCGGTGGCGTGCCCCCGGTCGCGGGCGCGTTCGGCGGGGGCATAGCCCTTGCCCTTTTTGGTCAGCACATGCAGCAGGATCGGGCCGGTGGCGCGCGCCTTGATGGTGCGCAGGACCGGCAAGAGCTGGTGCATGTCGTGCCCGTCGATGGGGCCGATATAGGAAAACCCGAGCTCCTCGAACAAGGTGCCGCCGACGGCCATGCCCTTGAGCATTTCCTTGGCGCGCTTGGCGCCCTCGCGGAAGGGTTCGGGCAGGAGCGAGACCGCGCCCTTGGCGGCGGCTTTCAGTTCCTGGAACGGGGCCTCGGCATAGAGGCGGGAGAGGTAGTTCGACAATGCGCCGACTGGCGGGGCGATCGACATCTCGTTGTCGTTGAGGATGACGATCAGGCGCTTTTTCAGGTGGCCCGCGTTGTTCATCGCCTCAAACGCCATGCCAGCGGACATGGAACCGTCGCCGATCACGGCAATGGCGTCGCCAAGCCCTTCGGGCGTCACCCCGCCCAGGTCGCGCGCCACGGCAAACCCGAGTGCTGCACTGATCGAGGTGGAGCTATGGGCGGCGCCGAACGGGTCATAGGGCGACTCGGAGCGTTTGGTGAAGCCCGACAGACCGTCCTTCATCCGCAGGGTGCGGATGCGGTCGCGGCGTTCGGTCAGGATCTTGTGCGGATAGCACTGGTGGCCGACATCCCAGATCACCTTGTCGCGGGGGGTGTCGAACACCGCGTGCAGCGCCACGGTCAGTTCCACTACGCCCAGACCCGCGCCCAGGTGGCCGCCGGTGACCGAGACGGCCGAGACGGTCTCGGCCCGAAGCTCGCCCGCGAGCTGGGTGAGCTGCGCGTCGGAGAACCGTTTCAGGTCCGCCGGACGGGTCACCTGGTCGAGAAGCGGGGTATGCGGGCGGTCAGACATGGTGTCCTTTGCGGTTCAGTTCTCGCGCGCAATAACGAAGCGGGCGGCTTCCTTCAAGGTTTCGGCGCGGGCGCCATAGGGGGCGAGCGCATCGCAGGCCTGATCTACAAGGTCGCGAGCGCGGGTTTTGGCGGCGTCGAGGCCCAGGAGCGAGACAAAGGTGGCCTTGCCCGCGCTGGCGTCCTTTTGCAGCCGTTTTCCCGCCTTTTCGGCATCGCCTTCGACATCCAAGATGTCGTCGGCGATCTGGAAAGCAAGCCCCAGCGCGCGGGCATATTGGCGCAAGGGGGCCGGATCGGCCCCGGCCAGCACCGCCCCGGCGGCGGCGGACCATTCGATCAGGGCACCAGTCTTGCCCGCCTGAAGGTGCGTTATCTGGTCGAGTGTCAACGGTGTGGGCGCGGTTTCGGCGGCGATGTCCAGCGCCTGGCCTAGCACCATGCCCCGCGCGCCCGCCGCCTGCGCCAGCGAGAGCGCCAGGGTAGCGCGGGTCTCGGCGGTGCCGACCTCGGGGCGGGTACACAGCTCGAAGGCCAGCGAATGCAGCGCGTCGCCCGCCAGAACGGCGGTGCCCTCGTCCCATTTCACATGGGCGGTGGGACGGCCCCGGCGCAGGTCGTCGTCGTCCATGCAGGGCAGGTCGTCATGGACCAGGCTGTAGGCATGCAGCGCCTCGATGGCGGTGGCGGGCCAGATCGCGCGCGCCTCGTCCACATCATGCAGCCGGGCGCTTTCCAGCACCAGAAAGCCGCGCAGGCGCTTGCCGCCCTCGGTGGTCCAGGCCATGGCGCGGGTGATGTCGAGCGGCTCCAGCGCGCCCAGCACAGTGTCGAAACTGCGCTGGATCAGCACGGCGTCCTGCGCCAGCCTTGCGCCGAACATGGTCAGAGACCTTCGACCGGTTTGGTGCCCGTCGGCTGGCCATTGGAGTCGAGCGTGATGGCGGCAACCTTTTCCTCGGCGCGCTTCAGCTCGTCCTCGCAGCGTTTTTTCAGCGCCGCGCCGCGTTCATAGAGCGCGATGGATTGATCCAGCGCCACATCGCCGCGTTCAAGCTGACCGACCACGGTTTCCAGCTCTTTCATCGCCTGTTCAAAGCTCATCTGGTCGACGGGGGTCTCGGTCATGTCGCGGCCTTTATCAATTCCTGTACATGCGCGCGCGTTGCGGCGGCGAGCGCGTTCAGATCATAACCGCCTTCGAGAGTCGAGACGATACGGCCCTGGCACAGCTCTTGCGCCAGGGTGCAAAGCTCGGCGGTGAGCCATGCGAAATCTGCGGTGGACCAGTTCAGGTTGGCCAATGGATCGTCCTGATGGGCGTCGAACCCGGCGGAAATGATGATAAGCTCGGGTTTGAAGGCGCGCAGACGCGGGAAGGCCTGGGCCGTGTAGGCCGCGCGCATCTCGGCGCCACCGGTGCCGGGGGCCAGCGGGATGTTGAGGATCTGGCCGTGGGCGCCATCCTCGTCCGGGCGGCCCGAGCCGGGCCAGAGCGGCATCTGCTGGCTGGTGATCAGCAGCGCGCGCGCCTCGTCCCACAGAAGGTCCTGGGTACCGTTGCCATGGTGCACGTCGAAATCCACCACCGCGACGCGGTTCAGCCCGTGATGATCGAGCGCGTGTTTCGCGGCCAGCGCGGCATTGCCGAAGAGGCAGAAGCCCATCGCGGTTTCGCGTTCGGCGTGGTGGCCCGGCGGGCGGATGGCGCAAAAGGCGTTCTGCACCTCGCCGCCCAGCACCATGTCGACGGCGCGCACCACCGCGCCTGCGGCACGGAACGCGGCATCGACCGAGCCGGGCGACAGGAAGGTGTCGCCGTCGATCTGGGTGAACCCCTCCTCGGGCCGTGCATCGCGGATATCGGCGATGTAGCCCGCAGGATGGATGCGCAGCAGGTCGTCTTCGGCGGCCAGCGGCGCAGTGACGCGGCGCAGGTCGAGCGGTTCGAGGGCGTGAAGCACATGTTCGAGCCGGGCCACCCGCTCGGGGTGGCCGGTGGGGGTGACATGGTTTAGGCAGTCGGCATGGGTGATCAGGGCGGTTGTCATGGCGCGCACGCTAGCAACGCGCGGGCGGCTCTGCAAACGCTCTGTCCCCTCGGGTTCAGTTGATCGTCGCCAGAAGTTCGGGGGCGGTCACCAATTGCCGCACGCCGTGGCTGTGATCCTCGTTGAACACGTTGCCCTTGGCGCCCCAGTTCTGGAGCGAGCTGTAGGAGAGTTTCATGCATTCGGGCCGCACGCTCCATGTTACATGCATGGGCGAACAGACCTCTTGCGTGTAGCTGGGTCCGGTGGTCGAGCCGAGGAAGACCACGGGCTGGCCGGTGCCCGAGGGCAGCGATTTGGGCTGGTGTACCCCGCCCGCCACATGGCCGTCATAGGCGAAGGCGGCAAAGTCGGCGGCGTTGTCGTCGTTGACGATCAGGAACACCTGCGATTCGACCCGCAGGGAGGGGTTTGTGCAGGCGTCCGAAAAGCAGGAACCCAGCGTCGGGCCGGGATCGACATCGCAGGTGGTATAGACCCAATGCACCTCGATCGTGTCGCCGGGTTTTACACCGTGAAAGGTCTCGTGCCCCTCGGGCGCGGTCAGCTCGGCGGCTGTCAGGCTGTCGGTGCCGTTGCATTTCCAGCCGCCATGTTCGCCCTCGCCACCGGGGAGCGAGAAGCCGGGCCCCTTGTGTTCGGCATTGGTATGCGTGTGGATGTCGCAGAGGTTCATCCCGGCGGCCTCGGGCGCGCGGGGAAAGCTGACAGGGTTGGTGCCGATGGCGCTGGCGACGTCGCGGGGGGCTTGCGGGCCGAACCCCTGACAGAGGGTTTGGGCGCTGGCGGGCAAGGCCAGTGCGAGAAAGGCGAATGAAAGAATGCCGGTGCTATTCATGAACGGAACCCCGCTGTTGCCGATGGGTTCAGGTTATCATGAAAGGCGCCGCAGCGGATGAAAAAGCCTGCTCTAGTCGGTCGCCAGCATGTAGCCCGCGCCGCGCACCGTTTGCAGGTAGCGCGGCTGTTTCGGGTTTGGTTCGATCTTGCGGCGCAGGCGGGTGATCTGCACGTCGACCGCGCGTTCCTGGGCCTGGCCCCGGTCGCGGCCAAGTTCCTCGACCAGTTTGCTGCGCGAGAAGGCCTCGCCCGGACGGGCCGAGAAGATTTTCATCAGCTGGTTCTCGGTGGCGGTGAGACGGACGATCTGGTCGCCCTGCCACAGTTCGCCCCGCTCGATATCGTAGCGGATGGGACCCAGTTGCAGGAATTTCGGGGCGGTGTCCTGTGCCGGTGTGTCCGGCACGCGGCGCAGGATGGCGTTGATCCGGAGCAAGAGTTCGCGTGGCTCGAAGGGTTTGGCGAGATAGTCGTCGGCCCCGGCCTCGAGCCCCGCGATGCGGTGTTCGGTCTCGCCGCGCGCGGTGAGCAGCAGGATCGGGGTGGTGAGGGTTTCGCGCAGCGACCGGGTGAGGCTGACGCCATCCTCGCCCGGCATCATCACATCCATCACGATCAGGTCGAAATCGAGCCCCGAGAGCACCCGGCGCGCATGGGCGGCATCCCGGGCGGCGGTCACGAGGAAGCCGTTGCGCATCAGGAATTTCTTGAGCAGGTCGCGGATACGCTCGTCGTCGTCGACGATCAGCAGATGGGAATCGAGTGTGGTCATGTGGTGCTGTCCCGCAGGTTGGCGTAGGTGCGGCGCATCTCGCGGTCCATCATCGCCTCGAGTACCTGGCGGAACCCGGCGACGGCCTCGGGCCCGGCCTCTTTATAGGCGCTGCGCATGCGGACGCGCTGGGCGTCCGAGAGTTTGGATTCGAGTGCGGCGCCTTCGGGGGTCAGGAAGAGGTGGCGTTCGCGCTTGTCCTGGGTGCCGACCCGGCTTTCGACCAACCCGTCGGCGATCAGGGTGCGCAAAACGCGGTTGAGCGACTGTTTGGTGACGCCGAGGATGGCCAGCAGGTTGTTCACCGTGGTGCCCGGCGCCCGGTTGATGAAGTGGATCGCGCGGTGATGGGCACGGCCATAGGCCATTTCCGCCAGAATCCGGTCAGGATCGGCGGTAAAGCCACGATAGGCGAAGAACATCGCCTCGATCCCCTGACGCAACTGCTCGTCGGTCAGGAACAGCAGGCTTTCGCCGCCAAAGCTTTGGGCGGGCCGCGCGTCGGACATGATGTGCCTCTTCCTTGGTTCGGGGCAGCTTATGTCAGTCTTGTTGACATTCCAATACGGAACAAGTATCGAGTCGCAGTTTTTGCGCAACATTGTGTCCGGTTCGGACTTAAGTTGCGCAATTTTCGAAAAAGGCCTGGGCTGGAGGATGTGGCATGGCGGCTTATGACGATCGCGACGGCGTGATCTGGATGGATGGCGAGTTTGTTCCCTGGCGGGATGCCAAGGTGCATATCCTGACTCATGCGATGCATTACGCCAGTTCGGTGTTCGAGGGCGAGCGGGCCTATAACGGCAAGATCTTCAAGAGCCGCGAACATTCCGAGCGCCTGATCGCGAGCGCCGAGGCGCTGGATATGCCGATGCCCTATACGGTGGACCAGATCGAAGCGGCCAAGGAGGCGACGCTGAAGGCCAGCGGGCTGACGGACGCCTATGTGCGCGCGCTGGTCTGGCGCGGGTCGGGCGAGGATATGGGCGTGGCTTCGGCCCGCAACCCGGTGCGGATGGCAATCGCGGTCTGGCCCTGGGGCGCCTATTACGGTGATGCCAAGATGCAGGGCGCCAAGCTGGACATCGCGGAATGGAAGCGGCCCAGCCCGGAAACCATCCCGGTGCATGCCAAGGCGGCGGGTCTCTACATGATCTGCACCATCTCCAAGCACAAGGCCGAGGCCAAGGGCTGCTCGGACGCGCTGTTCATGGACTGGCGCGGCTATGTGGCCGAGGCGACCGGCGCCAACGTGTTCTTTGTCAAGGATGGCGAGGTTCATACGCCGCTGGCCGACTGCTTTTTGAACGGGATCACCCGGCAGACGGTGATCGGGATGCTCAAGGACAAGGGCATCACCGTGCACGAGCGCCGCATCAAGCCGGAAGAGATGGAAGGGTTCGAACAGTGCTGGCTGACCGGCACCGCCGCCGAGGTCACCCCGGTGGGCCAGATCGGGCCCTATACGTTCGAAGTGGGCCAGATGACCCGCGATATCGCGGCGGAGTATGAGGCGCTGGTACGGGCGTAAATCGCGACCTGTTTATTGGGGAAAGGGCGCCGGATGACCGGCGCCCTTTTTTCGTTCAGACGATTTCGGTCGTGACCACGACGTTGCCGCGGGTGGCGTTGGAATAGGGGCAGATGGCGTGGCCCGCATCGGCGATGCGCTGCGCCTCGGCGGCATCGACGCCGGGCATCGAGACCTTGAGCGCCACGGTCAGGCCAAAGCCGCCCTCGGCGCGCGGGCCGATGCCGACCTCGGCGTCGACCGAGACATCGGCGGGCACCTTGGCCAGCGTCTTGTCCTGGGTCGTGGCGAATTGCATCGCCCCGATATAGCAGGCGGCATAACCGGCGGCGAAAAGCTGTTCGGGGTTATGGCCCTTGCCGGTGCCGCCCATCGCGGGCGGGGTGGCGAGCACCAGGTCGAGGCCGGATTCGGCGACCTGGGCCTGGCCATTGCGGCCGCCGGTGGCGCGGGCGTGTGCGGTGTAGACGGGGGAAACGGTCATGTTGGGCTCCATTTTATCGAGCACGATTAAATCGTGTACGATTTAAATAGGGACGCAAGCCGGGAAACGCAAGACATTGCGAAATAATCGCGTGCGATCTATATCGGGAGCATGCTGGACCGTGCCCTCACTCTCGACGAATTGCTGTGCTTTTCGCTCTATTCCGCCAATCACGCGATGGGGCGGCTGTACCGCCCGTTGCTGGCGCGGTTCGATCTGACCTATCCGCAATACCTGGTGCTGGTGGCGCTGTGGCAGCAGGATGGCCGCAAGGTGAGCGATCTGGGTGCGGAATTGCAGCTTGAATCGAACACGCTGACGCCGCTCTTGAAACGGATGGAGACGGCGGGGCTGATCAGGCGCGCGCGCAACCCGCAGGATGAGCGCAGCGTGATCGTGACCCTGACCGACAAGGGCCGGGCGCTGGAGGGTGAGGCGGCGGAGATCTCGAACTGCATCCTGGCGGCGGCGGATGCGGACCTTGCCGAACTGGCCGAGCTGCGCGACCGGCTGCACCGGTTGACATCGCGGTTGCGCGAGGCCGGATAGCGGCCCCGCGCGTCAGGCGGTCACGATGACCACCCCTTTCATATGCGGGTGATAGGCGCAGAAATAGGGATAGGTGCCGGGGGTGTCGAAGCGGATCGTGGCCTGCCCGCCCTTTTCCAATTCTTCGGTGTCCCAGTTCCCCTCGTCATCGGTGGCGGTATGTGGGGCAAAGTCGTGGTTGATCCATCGCACGGTTTCCCCGGCCCGGATGGTGACCTCGGTTGGGTCAAAGGCAAAGGCGCGGATTTCGACCACCACCGGGGCAGAGCCCGATGCAGGGAGGGCGGAACCCACGATCGCCCCCCCCGCACCGAAGCAGACCTGTCTGCGGGTCAGCCGCATTTCAGGCCGTTCACCATCTGCTCGGCATGGCCTTCGTGCACCTTGAAGGTGACGAGCGCCTCGGACAGCAGATCCTTGAGCGGTTCGACGGTCACGGTCGGGATGAACACGCCTTCGACCGTCTGGTTGACCACCTGATGGTAGCCAAGTTCGTTCTGGGCATAGGCGCAGTCGAAGGCCTTGCCGCTGAGCGATATCAGTTCGGCGCGCTTGTCGGCGGCGCCCTTGACCAGTGTGCGGCTCAGGTCGTTGTCCTGGGGCGTGACGTTCAGCTTGGTGATCAGGTCGCCGGCGGCCACGTTCACCGCGGTATGGTCGCGGATCATGGTTTCGGCGAAGGCGCGGACCTCGGCATTGTCGGATACGACCAGCGCCAGATGCGCATAGCGGATGTCGATCTGACCGGCGGTATAGGCGGTATGCGCAATCTCGAGGTCGTTCATCTTGTCTGCTGCCTGGGCGGTGTGCGCCGCGAATCCGAGGGCGAGCGCGGCGGCGAGGGTAATGGTCTTCATGTCTTGTCTCCTGAAAAGGTTTCGGTAAACCCTGAAGTAATGGGTTTCCCGGTATGTTGAATGCGCGTGAAGACAAAGAACATTGCAGATCGTTCAGCTATCTGGACGGGTTGAAGAAATATGATATTCTGGCGGCATGTTGGACCTGCTCAGCGATATCCTCACCCGCCTGTCCCTGAAGGGGACGCTATATTTCCGCACCTCGTTCACGCCGCCGTTCGGGGTGCATGTGCCGTCCTATCAGAATGTGGCCCGGTTCCATTTCGCATATCGCGGCGAATGCATGGTGCATGTGCCTGCGGCGAACGAGACGCTGCGTCTGACCCAGGGTGATCTGGTGCTGATCCCGCATGGGGCCGAGCACATGCTGATGTGCCAGCATTCCCGGCCCGATTCGGCGCTGCCGCTGGATACGGTGCTGGCCCAGTCCGGCTATCGCGGCGAGGGAGTGCTGGTCTATGGCGGCGGCGACGACGATCAGGACACGCAGCTGATCTGCGGGCATCTGACCTATGGCATGCATGGCCGGTCCTGCCCGGGTCATACCCTGCTGGAGCGGCTGCCGCCCTATATCCTGATCCGCGACTATGGCGAGGAGCGCGGTGTCTGGCTGGAGGCGACGTTGCGGGTGATCGCCGCCGAGGCGGGGCGCGACCGGATGGGCAGCGACCTGATCGCGCTGAAGATGACCGAGGCGCTGTTTGCCCAGGCGATCCGCGCGCATCTGGAGACGGTGAGCCCGGATGACGCGGCGCTGGCGGGGTTTGCCGACCCCAACCTGTCGCGGGCGCTGAGCGCCTTTCACCGCGACCCGGCCAGGGACTGGACGGTCGAGATGCTGGCCCGGATCGCGGGCCAGTCGCGCACCGGCTTTGCCCAGCATTTCGCCGCCAAGATGGGCATGACGCCGATGCAATACCTGACCTCGTGGCGGATGCAGATCGCCTGTGAGGGGCTGGTCGACAGCCGGTTGAGCGTGGCCGATGCCGCCGAACTTGCCGGATATGCCTCGGAAGCGGCGTTCAGCCGGGTGTTCCGCAAGCAGCTCGGGGTGTCTCCGGCGGCCTATCGGCAGCAGTTCGATAGTGCGAAACGTCAGGCCTTGGCTGCATCCTGAACGATCTGACGGAATTTTCGAACTCTGGATCATTCAGCGTTCGGACTTCTGGCTCCATATCAGGGCATGCCGCCATCGGGCGGTTCAACCAACCTGATAAGGACCCCAAACATGTCTATTCGTTTCGTGACACGTACCGTGCATGCCTATCTCGACTATCCGGTGGCGCTGGCCCTGATGGGTCTGCCCGTGATCCTGGGTCTAGGCGCCGAGAACCCGATGGCGCTGTGGTTGTCGGTGATCACCGGTATTGCCGCCTTTGTGCTGACCCTGCTGACCGACCACCATCTGGGGGTTTGGCGGGTGCTGCCCTACAAGTTCCATCTGGCTGTCGACCTGACCGTCGGGGTCGTGTTCCTGCTGGCGCCCAGCCTGTTCGGGTTCACGGGGCTGGATGCGCTGTTCTACTGGGTCAACGGCGCGGCGGTGGTGACCGTGATCTCGCTGAGCACGCCCGAGGCGAAACCGGCGATGTAAGCCGGTGACGGCAACGATCCGTCACAATTACCCTGTGACGGCAGCGATCCGTCACAATATCATCGTGAGAAGTTCAAGAATCTGAGCCGCGGGTTTTACAAACCCGCGGCTCTCATGCGGCCTATCAATCGCGCGGACCGGACCCTCCGGCCGCCAGACAGGAGAGCATTCGCATGACACGACTTCTTCGCCCCTCGCGCCGGGCCTTTCTGGCGGGCGGCACCGCCTTTACCGCGACGCTGGCCATGCCGTCGATCAGCCGCGCCGCTTCACGCCCGGTCTTTACCCATGGGGTGCAATCCGGCGATGTCGATACGGCGTCGGGCATGATCTGGACCCGCACCGACCGTCCGGCAAAGGTGATGATGGAAGTGTCGAGCACCGAGAGCTTTGCCGACGCGCGCCGCCTGTCGCCGATGTTTGCCACACCGGAGAGCGATTTTGCCGTCAAGCGGCTGGTCGAGGGCCTGCCGGCCGATCAGGAAGTGTTCTATCGCTTTGTCGCCGCCGATCTGGACGATATCAGCGCCGTGTCCGAGCCGATCACGGGCCGGTTCCGCACAGCACCGACCGCGCGGCGCGATATCCGGTTCGCCTGGTCGGGCGATACCGCCGGTCAGGGTTGGGGTATCGACGACGAGGGCATGCGCACCTATGCCACCATGGCGCAGCACCGGCCCGATTTCTTCATCCATTCCGGCGACACGATCTATGCCGATGGCCCGATGAAGGATGAGGTCGAAAAGGACGGCGCGGTGATCTGGAAGAACACCACCCTGATCGAGGAAAAGCGCAAGGTTGCCGAGACGCTGGCCGAGTTCCGGGGCCAGTGGAAATACAACCTGATGGACGAACATGTGCAGGCGATGAACGCGCTTTGTCCGACATTCATCCAGTGGGACGATCACGAGGTGGTCAACAACTGGTCGGATGCCAAGGACCTGAGCGCCGACGACCGCTATACCGAGAAATCGGTGCATGTGCTGCAAAGCCGCGCCGCCCGCGCCTTCCACGAGATGACGCCGCTGAGGATCACGCCTGCCGAACCGGGCCGGGTCTATCGCAAGATCTCCTACGGGCCGATGCTGGATGTGTTCTTCCTCGACCTGCGCAGCTATCGCGGCCCGAACGGCGCGTCGATGGAAGAGGAGATCACCGACCAGAGCCGCATTCTGGGGGCCGAACAGCTGGCCTGGATCAAGCGGGAACTGGCGGCCTCGACCGCGACATGGAAGGTGATCGCATCCGACATGCCGCTGGGTCTGATCGTCTGGGACAACTGGAAGGAAAAGGCAGGCGCCGAGGCCGTTGCAAACGGTGACCACGGCCCGGCGCGGGGGCGCGAGCTGGAGATCGCCGATCTCCTGCGCTTTATCAAGAGCGAGGGCGTGCGCAACACGGTCTGGTTCACGGCGGATGTACATTACACCGCGGCGCATCACTACAGCCCGGACCGGGCGCAGGTTCAGGATTTCGAGCCGTTCTGGGAGTTCGTCTCGGGCCCGCTGCATGCCGGGACCTTCGGCCCCAACGAGCTGGATGGGACCTTTGGCCCCGAGGTGAAGTTCATAAAGGCGCCGACGCCGGAGCAGGGCGCGAACCTGCCGCCCAGCATGGGGCTCCAGTTCTTTGGCCTCGTGGATATCGACGCCGCCACCCAGCAGATGAAGGTCCGCCTGATGGATCGCGGCAATACCGAGCTGTGGTCGGTCACGCTCGACCCGGTTCTGACTGCGCTCTGACGGGTGCCACAGGCCAGAAAACTGAAAATTTTCTGGTGACAGAATTTCTGTGAAATTCTGTGGCTGGCCCCGATGGGGCCAGTCAGCGTCTGGCGCGGCCTTCGCGCAGGATGGTGTAGATGCCGCCCGCGACGATGATGGCGCTGCCGATCCAGGTAGCGGCGTCGGGAGTTTCGCCAAACACCACAATCCCGAGGATCATGGCAAAGACCAGTCGCGCATAGCGGAAGGGGGCGATGACCGAGATTTCGCCGCGCCGCATCGCGCGGGTCAGGCATTCATAGGCCAGTACACCGAACAGGATCGCGGCACCCAGATGCAGTGCTGTATGGGTATCGGGCAGGGAGGCACCGCCGGTCCAGCCGAGCGCCAGGAAGCCCGAGACCACCAATGCGCCGAATCCGTAGACGCCCAGTTGCACGTTGCTCAGCCGGGGCCGCGCGGCGCGGGTGGCCAGGTCGCGCCCGGCAAAGCCGATCATGCCGAGGACGGCAAAGATCGAGGCGGGGACAAAGCCCTGCATCCCCGGGCGCAGGATCAGCAGCACACCCGCGAGCCCGATCAGGATGGCGACCCAGCGCCGCCAGCCCACCGTTTCGCCCAGAAACAGCGCGGCCCCCATCGCCACCACCAGCGGTGTCGCCTGAAGGATGGCGGATGTGCTGGTGAGCGGGGTGAGCGCCAGCGCCAGCGTATAGCAGATGCGGCCCATCACCTCGAAGCCCGAGCGGATCGCAAGCGTCCGGTCGGGCCGGACAAACGCGGCCTCGCCCCGACAGCGGGCCAGTAGCGCAAAGATGCCCATGCCGCCCAGCCCGAAGAGGATCAGCACCTGCCCCACTGGCAGGACCGCGGTGGCGGATTTGACGAACATATCCTCGAGCGCAAAGGCGCCCATGGCGGCCACCATGTAGAGGCTGCCGCTGAGGTTTTCGTCCCGGCGGGTCATGCGGATCAGAAATCCACGCCGCGCTGCGCCTTGATCCCTGCTTCGAACGGATGTTTCTCGACCGTCATCTCGGTCACCAGATCGGCATAGTCGCGCAGCGCCTGCGGCGCGTCGCGACCCGTCAGGAACACGCTGGTGCGGTCCGAGCGGGCCTTGAGCCCGTCGAGCACCGTATCGACCGAGAGGTATTCATAGCGCAGCGCAATGTTGATCTCGTCGAGCACCACGAGGTCATAATCTCCGCTTTCCATCAGTTCGCGCGCCTTGCCAAAGGCGGCGGTGGCGGCGGCGATGTCGCGGTCGCGATCCTGGGTGTCCCAGGTGAAGCCCTCGCCCATCGTGTGCCAGGTCACCAGGTTGTGCTCCTCGAAGAAACGCCGCTCGCCGGTCTTCCACTTGCCCTTGATGAACTGGACCACGGCGACCTTTTGCCCCCAGCCCAGCGCCCGGATCACCACGCCGAAAGCGGCCGAGGATTTGCCCTTGCCCTTGCCGGTGTTGATCAGCACCAGCCCGCGCCCGGGGTCGACGGCCTCGGACACTTTCTTGCGGTGTTCGGCCTGTACGGCCTTCATCTTTTCCTTGTGGTCCTGCGCGTCGGTCATCTGTGTTCCTTTCCCGGTTCCGCGCTACCCTAGGGCGTGGCGCGGAAAGGTAAAGGTCACGCCTTGGGATTGAGCGGGCGGGTCTTCACATTGTCGAGGCCCAGCTGCCGCTCGCGCCAGATCACCACCACGTTGCCCGCGATCACCAGCAGGGCACCGGCCAGCATGACCAGCGTCGGCAATTCGTCGAACCAGACATAGCCGATGATGATGGCGAACAGCATCGAGGCATAGTCATAGGGCGCCAGCATCGAAGCCTGGCCAAAGCGGTAGGAGGAGGTGACGAGGATCTGCGCCACCCCGCCGATCAGCCCGGTCAGGATCAGGACCGCGGCCTGTTCCGGGGTCGGCATGGTCCAACCGAAAAACGCGGTCAGCGCCGACAACAGGGTCGCGGTGAGCGAGAAGTAGAACACGATGGCTGCGGCGTGATCGACCTGCACCAGTTGTCGGATATGGATCTGGACAAAGGCGCGCGCCACGGTCGCGCCAAGCACGCAGAGCGCGCCGATGGTGGCCGCCTGATCCAGCGAGGCGCCGGTACCCAGGCGCGGCCAGAGCATGACGATCACGCCCAAAAGGCCCAATACGACCGCGCCGATGCGCACCAGCCGGATAGTCTCGCCCAGCATCAGTGCCGCGAGAATCAGGGTGAAGATCGGGGTGGCATAACCGATGGCGGTGACTTCGGGCAGGGGAAGCAGGCCAAGGCCGGTGAAGGTCAGGCCCATGGCGCTGGTCCCAAGCACCCCGCGCCAGAAATGGCCCATGGGTTTCTTGACGATCAACCCCTGCCGCAACTGGCCGCGCGCGATCAGGTAGACAAGGATGACGGGGATGGCAAAGAGCGAGCGGAAGAACACCATCTCGCCGGGCGGGAAATCGGTCGACAGGGCCTTGATCATAGCGGACATCACGGTGAACAGCACAAGCGCGCTGAGCTTGAGAGTCACCGCCAGAATCGGTCGATGCGATGTTAAGGGCTTTGCCATGCCGCGAACCTGCGCCTTTGCCCGGGAAAGATCAATTGCTTGATTTTTGCTACCGGTAACAGCCATTGTGCAGGTGCAGAAAGACAGTGGGAGTACAGGGTATGGATCAGCTATCCGCCGCATTCGGGCCGCAGGGTTTTGACGTTCAGGGGGCGGGCGCGTGGCCGTCCCGGTTCGCGGTGACCGATCTGGCGACCCGCTGCTTTGGCGCGGTGGGCGCGGCGCTGGGCGAGGTGATCGAGGCCACGGGTCTCGGGCCGCGTCCGGCGGTGACGGTCGACCGGCGGTTGGCCTCGCTATGGTATTCCTGGTCAATCCATCCGCAGGGATGGCAGATGCCCGGGGCCTGGGATCCGATTGCGGGGGATTATGCGGCGGCGGATGGCTGGATCAGGCTGCATACCAATGCGCCGCATCACCGGGATGCGGCTTTGTCGGTACTTGGCTGTGCGGCGGAGCGCGCGGCGGTTGCCGAGGCGCTAAGCGGCTGGGAGGTCGACGCGTTGGAAGCGGCGGTTGTCGGCGCAGGCGGGGCAGCGGCGGCGATGCGTGACCGCGCGGCCTGGCTGGCGCATCCGCAGGGGGCGGCGGTGGCGGCGGAGCCGCTGGTGCATTGGGCCACGCGCACCGGCGCCTTGCGCGATTTTGGCGGCACCCGGGCGCGGCCGCTGGCAGGGCTGAGGGTGCTTGACCTGACGCGGGTGCTGGCGGGGCCGATGGCGACGCGAACGCTGGCCGGATACGGGGCCGAGGTGCTGCGCATCGACCCGCCAAGCTGGTCGGAGCCGGGGGTGGTGCCGGATGTGACACTGGGCAAGACCTGTGCCCATCTGGATCTGAAGCAGGCCGCCGACCGGGCGCGGTTCGAGGCGCTGCTGGCGGGGGCGGATGTGCTGGTGCATGGCTATCGTCCCGGCGCGCTGGATGCGATGGTTTCGCCCGCGCGGCGTTTGGAGCTGGCGCCGAACCTGATCGAGGTGAGCCTCTGCGCCTATGGCTGGACCGGGCCGTGGGCCGGGCGGCGCGGGTTCGATTCGCTGGTGCAGATGAGCTGTGGCATTGCCGCGGCGGGCATGGGCTGGGCCGGGGCGGAGAAGCCGCATCCGCTGCCGGTGCAGGCGCTGGACCATGCGACGGGGTATCTGATGGCGGCGGCGGTCCTGTCGGCGCTGGCGCGGGCGGCGCGGGGGGAAGGCGTGTCCTCGGCCCGGTTGTCGCTGGCGCGCACGGCGGAGCTGCTTTGCGGCCTGGAGACGGGTGAGGAGGGTCCGGCGATTACCGGCTCCACCCCCGATGACCTGTCGGATTGGGAGGAGCGGACCCCTTGGGGACCGGCGCGGCGGCTGAAACCGGCGCTGAGTGTCGAGGGGGCGCCGATGCACTGGGACAGTGCGGCTTGTGAGCTGGGATCATCGCCTGCGGCGTGGCGGTGATCAGGTCAGCCAGTACAGGAGGCCCGAGAGAGTAAAGAAGGCCAGCGTGGTTGCCGTGAGCAGGGCGATCGAGGCCATGCCCTCGTGCCCCAGCTCCTGTGCCAGAACGGCGTAGATGCCGAACATCGGCATCGCCGCCGACAGAATCAGGGCGGTGCGCATGTTGGGATCAAGCGGCAGGCCGATTGCGGCGACCAGCATCACCGCCAGCAGGGCCAGCGCCGGGTGCAGCAACAGTTTCAGCGCCGAGATCTGCACGGCATGCCAGCGGCTGCCTTTCCAGCTGAGGCCCGCCAGTGAGCCGCCGATCACCACCAGCGCCAGCGCCGAGGCGGAAGCGGCCAGCATCTGCATCAGCCGGGTCACGGTCTGCGGCACGGGCACGCCCGCCAAGCTGACCGCGAGGCCCAGCAGCAGGCCGATCACCATCGGGCGTTTCAGAACGCCCCAGAGGATCCCGGCGATCCGCAGGCCGATGCCGCCCTGACCGCGCCCGCGCGCCATGTCCATCAGGATCAGGCAGGCGGGGATGATCAGCACATTTTCGACCAGCATGTTGAGCGCGAGGATCACGCCCGCCAGATCGGGAAAGGTGAGCAGCATCACCGGATAGCCGACAAAGCCGGAATTGGGGCAGGAACTGCCCATCACCGCCACCGCGCGGCGGGTGGCCTCGGTGCCCGTGAGCGTGAACCACAGATAGCTGAGCGCGACCGCGCCAAGCCCGGCGGCGGCAAAGGCCAGCATATAGCCGGGGTGAAACACCTCGGCCACGTTGCGGCTGGCCACCGCGTTGAAAAGGAGCGCCGGCATGGCGATGTCCATCACGTAGCGGCCCAGCACCCGCATGTCTGCGGTGCTGAACCAGCCCTGTCGGACCACCAGAAACCCGATGGCAAGTGCGGCATAGATCGGAAAGGTGATGGTCAGGATCTGGCTCATGCTGCCGTCCATTCGGCAGGCAGCGGCGTGCCGATCTCGGCCGCAAAATCGTCGAGGAAGCGCAGCATCAGGGCGATGCGCGCCTCAGCCAGCGCCCGGCCCTTGGCGGTCAGCATGCCTTGCGGTAGCGACAGCAGCTTTACCCGCCAGTGGTCGAGCGAATAGAGCGTATCGTCGGGTGCGCGGTGTTCGCAGAAGGGATCGGCGGGATCATAAAGTGCCCGGCCCAGCGAGCCCGACACCGAGAAGTTGCGCGCGATACCGATGGCGCCGAGCGCATCGAGGCGGTCGGCATCGCGCAGGATGCACGCCTCTTCGGTCTCGGGCGGTATCCCGGCGGAGAAGCTGTGCGCAGCGATGGCGTGGCCGGTTGCCGCGATCTGCGTGTCGTCAAAGCCCAGGTCGCGCAGGATCGGCGCGGCCTCTTCGGCCGAGCGGCGCGAGGCGGTGTGTCGGTCGGGCGCGTTTTTCGGCAGGTTGACCAGATCGTGCAGGTAGCTGGCGGCCAGCAGCACGTCGTGGTCGGCATCGGGGCTGGCGATGGCCTGCACATTGACCCAGACCCGGTCCAGATGGGCGAGATCATGCGCCGGGTCGGTCGCCATGCGCTGGGCGACGATGCCGCGCAGCGCCTGACGCAGATCAGCCGATATGGCCACGATTGGCCCCGATCTGGCCCCGGTGCAGCAGCAGGTGATCGAGGATCACGCAGGCCATCATGGCCTCGCCCACCGGCACGGCGCGGATGCCGACGCAGGGATCGTGGCGGCCCTTGGTGATGATCTCGGTCTCTTCGCCCGACTTGGTGATCGTCTTGCGGGTGGTGAGGATCGAGGAGGTGGGTTTGACGGCAAAACGCACCACGATGTCCTGCCCGGTGGAGATGCCGCCGAGAATGCCACCGGCGTGGTTCGAGCTGTATTGCGGGCCGTTCTGGCCCATGAAGATCTCGTCTGCATTGGCCTCGCCGGTCAGTTCGGCGGCCCCCATGCCCTCGCCGATCTCGACGCCCTTGACCGCGTTGATCGACATCATCGCGGCGGCAAGATCGGTGTCGAGCTTGCCATAGACCGGCGCGCCGAGGCCCGCGGGCACGCCGCGCGCCACGACCTCGATCACCGCGCCGACCGAGCTGCCGGACTTGCGCAGCCCGTCGAGATAATCGGCCCAGTCGGCGGCGGCCCGGGCATCGGGCACCCAGAACGGGTTCTGTTCGATCTGCGCCCAGTCGAAGCGGGCGCGGTCGATCCGGTGCGGACCCATCTGCACCATGTAACCGGTGATCTGGACATTGGGGGCCAGGGCGCGGATGGCCTCGCGCGCGAGGCCACCGGCGGCCACCCGAGCGGCGGTTTCACGGGCCGAACTGCGGCCGCCGCCGCGATAGTCGCGGATACCGTATTTCTGGAAATAGGTGATATCGGCATGGCCGGGGCGGAACTTGTCCTTGATATCCCCGTAATCCTTGGACCGCTGGTCGGTATTCTCGATCATCAGCTGCACCGGGGTGCCAGTGGTCTGGCCCTCGAACACGCCCGAGAGGATCTTTACCTCGTCGGCTTCGCGGCGCTGGGTGGTGTATTTGTTCTGGCCGGGTTTGCGGCGGTCGAGCCAGTGCTGGATCATCGCCTCGTCGATGGGCACGCCGGGCGGGCAGCCGTCGACGGTGGCGCCAAGCGCGGGTCCGTGGCTTTCACCCCAGGTGGTGATGCGGAAGAGATGGCCAAAACTGTTCATCGACATGGGCGGGCTCCTTTGAGCGATGTGCTTAGCGGGCTGTGCCCCGGGTCTCAAGGGGTTTGCTGGGTGGAAAGGGAGGAGGGGGGCGCTGCCCCCCGTCTCCGCGATGCGGAGACTCCCCCCGGAGTATTTGTAGCGAAATGAAGGCTCAGGCCGCTTGTGTCAGTTTTGCGCGGGTCGCGGTGATCTGGAGCGCGGCGCGGGCGGCCTCGCGCCCTTTGTCCACAAAATGGGCGCGGTAAATGGCGTTGTGGTGGTCGGTTTCCTGATACTGGTGCGGGGTCAGCGAGACAGACAGGACCGGAACGCCACTGTCGAGGCCCGCGCGCATCAACCCGTCGACCACGGCCTGGGCCACGAAATCGTGCCGGTAGATGCCGCCATCGACCACGAAGGCGGCGCAGGCCACGGCGGCGTAGCGCCCGGTCTGTGCAAGGTCGCGGGCGAGGAGCGGCATCTCGAACGCGCCGGGCACGTCGTAGATGTCGACCTGTTGCGCCGGGATGAGCTCAAGGAAACCGTCGAGCGCGCGGTCGACGATATCGGCATGCCAGTTGGCCTTGATGAAGGCATAGCGGGTGTGTGTCATCATGATCTCCATTGGTTAGACACGTCACCCAAGGCGATCACGAACGGACGGACGCACGCGGTTGCGTGGCCTGACCGTGCGTTCTCTTTCATCCGGACTGTGACCGTCGGCTCTGGCGTCTCACCAGATCTGCTGACACCCCGAACAAAGCGTCGGGGCCGCTCGCGGGCTCGCGGGTCTGACCCGCATACCGCCGGTGGGGAATTCCGCCCCGCCCTGAGAACGAGGGAGAACTTGCCAAGGCGCGCACGCCGCTGCAAGACGGAATCGACAGGAGAGGAGAACCGCAATGCATCCCAACCCGGCGTTTCGTGGCGAAAGCACCGCGCGCAATCTGGAGTTTGCCCGGGCGCGCGGGTTTGGCGTGCTGGCGGTGGCGGCCGAGGGGGCGCCGCTGATCAGCCACGTGCCGTTTCTGCTGAACCCTGACGGGGACGTGGCGGAGCTGCATCTGGTGCGGTCGAACCCGATTGTGCGGCTGCTGTCCGAGCCGGTGGCGGCACGGTTGGCGGTCAGCGGGCCAGACAGCTATGTCTCGCCCGACTGGTACGGGGTCGAAGAGCAGGTGCCGACCTGGAACTACGTCGCGGTGCATCTGGTCGGACGGCTGGAGCTGCGGCCACAGGAGGAGATGCGCGGGTTGCTCGATCGGCTCTCGGCCGAGTTCGAGGGGCGGTTGACACCCAAGGCGCCCTGGGTCGCGGACAAGATGCAGCCTGAGGGGCTGGCGCGGATGATGCGAATGATCGTGCCCTGCCGGTTGCAAGTCGAAGATGTGAAGGGAACCTGGAAACTGGGCCAGAACAAGCCTGATGCCGCGCGGATGGGCGCGGCAGAGGCGATGGAGGACGCCGGGGTCGGCTCCGAGTTCGCGGCGCTGGCGGCGTTGATGCGGGCGGTGTCCTAGGCCGCCAGCCCGGCGGCGCGGGCGATTTCGGCGGCGACGAAATCGGGGTCCTGCATCGGCATGAAATGCGTCAGGTCGGGGCGGTGGATGTCGGTACCATGGGCAAAGGCCGCCGCCAACCCGGGCCAGGTGGGCGAGCGGGTGAAATCGTGCATCGTTTTCAGGTCGAACGGGTCCGAGCGCAGCACGCGTACCGGGCAGGCGACCCGTGTCACATGGTCGAAGATGCCCGGGTTGGAAAAGGCGGCGGCATAAGTCGCAGCCTCGGTCTCCGGCGCGCAGGCGAGCGTCAGGCCGCCCTTGCCGTCGGGGCGCAGGGCGTGATCGCAATAGGCGTGCAGCGCCTCGGGGGTGAAGAGCGCATAGGGGCTGCGGTCGCGGAATCGGGCGAACATCTCGGCCGGGCCGGTGAAGGCGCGCTTGCGCTGGGCGGCGGGGTGCGGGCCTGCGGCCAACATGATCCGGGCGCCAACCTCGTAAAAGGCCGGGTCCATGATCACCGGATCGATCAGCATCAGCGCGGCCACCCTGTCGGGGCTGAGCGACGTGGCCTGGGTCAGGGCGTGGCCGCTGATGGAATGGCCGATCGCGACAAGGTTGCGCAGGTCGAGCGTGTCGAACAGGGCGGCGAGGTCCTGGCCGATGATCTGCCAATGGTCGAAAGGGCCACCGGAACTGTGACCATGCCCGCGCAGGTCGACACAGATCGAATGCACCGGCGGCAGGCGGGCGATCACCGGGTCCCAGACGCGAGCGTGAAACCCGGTGGCGTGCGACAGGAACAGGGTCTTGCCCCGGCCGCGCAGTTCGGGATGCCGTTCGACATAGGACAGGGTGATGTCGCCAATCGGGCGGGACTTGCGGTCGGGGCGGGCGGGAGCGTCCATCGGGATACCGGTTGCAGAGGGTACGGCCAGCCTAGCGGCGCGGGTACCGGATGCTCAAACACGACGTCAGGTCAGGTTCGGGGGTTGATTTGGCGGGCGGGCCGGATACCACTTGGCGTACCTGCGGCCCTCTCGGGCCGCGATTTGCGAATTCAGGAGAGCGCAGCATGATGAAACTCTATTACAGCGCGACCTCGCCCTATGTGCGCAAGGTCATGGTGCTGCTGCACGAGGTCGGCAAGCTGGGCGATGTCGAGCTGGTGACCGCCAGCGGCACGCCGCTGGTCCCGGCCGAGGCGCTTTTGGCCAAGAACCCGCTGACCAAGGTGCCGGCGCTGGAACGGCCCGAGGGGCCGACCCTGTTCGACAGCCGGGTGATCACCGCCTATCTGGATGCGCGTTACAAGGGCGGGCTGTACCCCGAGGGCGACGGGTGCTGGAACACGATGACTCTGGAGGCGCTGGGCGATGGTATCACCGACGCGGCGCTGTTGATGACCTATGAGGGGCGGCTGCGGCCCGAGGACATGCGCTGGGACGCGTGGAGCGAAGGGCAGTGGAACAAGATCGCCCGCGCCTGCGCCGCGTTGGAGAGCCGCTGGATGGCGCATTTGGCGGGGCCGGTGGACATGGGACAGATCGCGGTGGCCTGTGCGCTGGCCTATGTCGATTTCCGGCACGACGCGCGCGGTTGGCGCAACGGGAACCCGGCGTTGGCGGCGTGGTTTACCGATTTCGAATCGCGTGCCTCGATGGTCGCGACGCGCCCGCCTGCGGCCTGAGGGGGGCAAAAATTCCGGGTCGAGCTTGAAATTGTGTGGCTCTGCCGCGACATGAAAGGCAAACTGCGGCGTCCTGCGCGCCTATGACCGCTGGACGAACCGATTTCTCCCGGATAGATACCCGCCCTGAGACACCGCATTCCGTGCGGCGTACATGCATGTTTGCCCGAACCCGGGCGCTGGAATCGGAGAAAACCTCGTGTCCCACGCAGAAGATCACGAAGGCACCCGCAGAGATTTCCTCTACTACGCCACGGCTGGCGCAGGTGCCGTAGCCACGGGAGCCGCCGTTTGGCCCCTGGTCAACCAAATGAACCCCTCGGCCGACGTGCAGGCTCTGTCGTCGATTCGCGTGGATGTGAGCGGCGTCGAAGTGGGCACCCAGATCAGCGTGAAGTTCCTGGGCAAGCCGGTGTTCATCCGCCGCCGCACCGAGGAAGAGATCAGCGATGCCCGCGCCGTCGAGCTGAGCGCGCTGATCGACCAGAGCGCAGAGAACCCCAACAAGCCGGGTGCCGATGCCAGCGACGAGAACCGTTCGCTGGATGAAAGCGGCGAATGGCTGGTGATGATGGGTGTCTGTACCCACCTGGGCTGTGTGCCGCTGGGCGATGGCGCCGGCGATTTCCACGGCTGGTTCTGCCCCTGCCACGGCTCGCACTACGATACCTCCGGCCGGATCCGCAAAGGTCCCGCGCCCGAGAACCTGCACATTCCGGTTGCAGAGTTCGTCGACGAAAACACCATCAAGCTGGGATAAGGAAGCGCGCTCATGGCCGGTATTCCGCACGACCATTACGAACCGAAGACGGGCGCCGAGAAGTGGCTGCACAGCCGCCTGCCCATCGTCGGCCTGATCTATGACACCATCATGATCCCCACCCCCAAGAACCTGAACTGGTGGTGGATCTGGGGCATCGTCCTGGCCTTCTGCCTGGCGCTGCAAATCATTACCGGCATCGTGCTGGTGATGCATTACACGCCGCATGTCGACATGGCCTTTGCCAGCGTCGAGCACATCATGCGCAACGTGAACGGTGGCCACATGCTGCGGTATCTGCACGCAAACGGGGCCTCGCTGTTCTTTGTCGCCGTCTATATCCACATCTTCCGCGGCCTGTTCTACGGCTCGTACAAGGCGCCGCGCGAGATCACCTGGATCGTCGGCATGCTGATCTATCTCTGCATGATGGGCACCGCCTTTATGGGCTACGTGCTGCCGTGGGGTCAGATGTCGTTCTGGGGCGCAACCGTGATCACCGGCCTGTTCGGCGCCATCCCCTTTGTGGGCGAGGCGATCCAGACCTGGCTGTTGGGCGGGCCCGCCGTGGACAACGCCACGCTGAACCGCTTTTTCTCGCTGCACTATCTGTTGCCCTTCGTCATCGCGGCGCTGGTCGTCGTGCATATCTGGGCCTTCCACACCACCGGCAACAACAACCCCACGGGTGTTGAGGTTCGTCGCGGGTCGAAAGCCGAGGCCGAGAAGGACACGCTGCCGTTCTGGCCCTATTTCGTGATCAAGGACCTGGTCGGACTGGCTATCGTGCTGGTGATCTTCTGGGCGATCGTCGGCTTCATGCCGAACTACCTGGGCCACCCCGATAACTATATCGAGGCCAACCCGCTGGTGACCCCGGCGCATATCGTGCCCGAATGGTACTTCCTGCCGTTCTACGCGATCCTGCGTGCCTTCACCTCGGAGGTCTGGGTGGTGCAGATCGCCAGCTTTGTGACCGGCGGCATCATCGACGCCAAGTTCTTTGGCGTGCTGGCAATGTTCGGCGCGATCCTGGCCATGGCGCTTGCGCCCTGGCTCGACACCTCGTCGGTCCGTTCGGGTAAGTATCGTCCGATGTTCAAATGGTGGTTCTACCTGCTGATCATCGACTTCTTTGCCCTGATGTGGCTGGGCGCGATGCCGGCGGAAGAGCCCTATGCATCGTTCTCGCTGATCGCCTCGGCCTACTGGTTCGGCTACTTCTTCGTAATCCTGCCCATCCTGGGTGTGATCGAGAAGCCGCTGCCGCAGCCGGCCACGATCGAGGAAGACTTCAACGCGCACTACGGCACGGCGTCTGACGCCACACCGGCCGAGTAAGAAGAGGGACCGGAACTCATGTTCAAGAAACTTGCAATCGGTGCCGCTTTTGCCCTGGCGCTTGCTCCTGTCGCATCCTTTGCGGCAGGCGGCGGCGAGCAGCATATCGAGGATTTCCAGTTCTCGTTCGAAGGCCCCTTTGGCACCTATGACCAGAACCAGCTGCAACGCGGTCTTCAGGTCTATACCGAGGTCTGTGCGGCCTGCCACGGCCTGAAATACGTGCCGCTGCGCACGCTGGGCGACGAGGATGGCATCGGCTGGACCGACGAACAGGTCCGCGCCTATGCGTCCGAGACTTTCTCGGTCTATGACCCGGAACTGGAAGACGATCGCCCGGCGATCCCGACCGATCACTTTCCGGCCAACACCGCCGCAGGCGCCCCGGACCTCAGCATGATGGCCAAGGCGCGCGCGGGCTTCCACGGCCCCTACGGTCTGGGCATCAACCAGCTGCTCAAGGGGATCGGCGGCGCGGAATACATCGCCTCGCTCCTGATCGGCTATACCGGTGAGGAAAAGGAAGAGGCAGGTTCGATCCTGTACGAGAACACCGCCTTCCCGGGTGGCTGGATCTCGATGGCGCCGCCGCTGAGCGACGAGCAGGTGGAATTTGCCGATGGTCACGCCAATGACCTGCACCACATGGCGGCTGACGTTTCGGCCTTCCTCATGTGGGCGGCCGAGCCCAAGATGATGGCTCGCAAGCAGGCCGGTCTGGTCGGCGTGATCTTCCTGACCATCCTGGCCAGCATGCTGTACCTGACCAACAAGCGCCTCTGGGCGCCGCACAAGGGCAAGAAGCACTAAGCCGCTTCGACGCTTTGGTTTCGGAAACCCCCGCACCCCGGTGCGGGGGTTTTCTTTTGCCGATCCGCCGATCGGCCGCGCGTCGGGCCTGCCGGCAACGCGACGGCGCGCCAGACCGCATCGGGGCAGCGCGACCCGCAGTTGACTTGGGACTGGTTCGGCGAGATCTGCCCGAAACGCGCATCAGCACGCGCTTATTTCGGGGGGATAAGCCTTTGGCCCATGGTGGCGAGGGGCTGTCGCGGCCAGCTTCGTGTCGTGTCGGCGGATGTCCCGCCGGCCCTGACCGAAGGAGAATCCGAGATGAAAACCCTGTCTCTTGTTGCCGCGCTGGCTCTGGCCGCTGCCCCCGTTTTTGCCATGGACCTGACCACCGAGACCGTGCTGGGCACGACCGAGGAAGCTGTCCGCACCAGCCTGAAGGACCTTGGATACGAGGTGCGCAAGACCGAGGCCGAAGACGGCAAGATCGAGGCCTATGTTGTCAAGGACAAGACCATGGCCGAGGTCTATGTCGATCTGACGACCGGCAAGGTCGTCAAGATCAAGACGAAATGACCGGTCGGGTGGCCGGGGAACGCGGCGGGCGCATGGGCGCCCGCACCTACCGGGTGTGGGACCCGCTGGTGCGCATCACCCATTGGGGCGTCGCCCTGGGCGTGCTGCTGAACGCGGGCGTCACTGACCCGGACGGCCGGTTGCACGAACAGGTCGGCTATGCGGTGCTGGGTCTGGTTGTGCTGCGCCTCTTGTGGTGTATCGTGGGCCCGAAAACGGCGCGGTTCACCACTTTCCCCCCGTCCCCGGCTGCGGCCATGAGGCATCTGCGGGACATGCTGAGCGGGGACCGCGCGGTGCATCTGTCTCATAACCCGCTGGGGGCGCTGATGGTCTATAACCTGTGGCTTACACTGCTGGCGTTGTCGGCGACCGGGATCATGATGGGAACCGTTGCCTTTTTCGGCGCCGACTGGGTCGAGGAGCTGCACGAGGCGGCTTATGGCTGGCTGATGCTGTCGGTCGCCCTGCATGTGGGTGGCGTGATCTTTGACCAGTGGCGGACGGGGGTGCCCCTGGTGCGGGCGATGGCCAACGGGCGCAAGCAGGTCGCGGGTGACAGGCCGGTCAAATGATCTTTGCGGTCGGAAAACTGCTGCGGCCCGGCGGCGCGGATGAGCGCCGGGCCGCGGTCCTGGCCTGGATGACCACGATCCAGGCGCTGTGCGCGCTGTTCTTCATCGGCGATGTTGCATTCGACCTCTATGCCGGTGACGGGCAGGCGTTGGGTCATTTGTGGATGGAAAGCTTTGTCGCGGTGGTGCTGCTTTTGGGGCTGGGGGTTCTGATCGTCGAGCTGCGCCAGCTCTTGTTGCGCATGGACCGGGTCACCGCCGGGCTGATGGCGGCGCGGGGCGAGATGGCGGAGGTGATCGAGGCGTTCTTTTCCACCTGGGGGCTGACGCCTGCCGAACGCGATGTGGCGCTGATGATCCTGAAGGGATTGGACAACGACAGCATCGCCACGGTGCGCGGCCGGGCGGCGGGTACGGTCCGCGCGCAATCGGCGGCGATCTATGCCAAGGCGGGGGTCGATGGGCGAACGCAGTTCCTGAGCCTCTTCATGGAAGAGCTGCTGGCGGATCCGGAGTAGGAGAGGGGCGCTGCCCCTCTTGCCCTGCGGGCAATTCACCCCGGAGTATTTTCGACCAGAAAGAAGCGGGACACATCTGCCCATAACGGGAGGCTCCTTGAGGGTTGGTAGGGGACGGTCTGTGACAGGTTGACAGGTAGTTTGACGTTGATCATTCTGACCCCGACGCGACACGGGAAAAGTGTTGTCGGGAGATGCCGATTGGCCCCCGGTATCGGAGCGGATTCGAAAATGACCGCTGCGCGTCTTTCATGAAAACGAAAGATGACGGAGGAGCGGTATGGCCGCGACGATTCAAATTATCAGAACCAAACGCATGAAGGCTCAGGGCGGGGTTTGTTTCTATTGTGGGTTTCCCGTGTGGACGGGCGATCCGAGCGACTACATCAGGCAAACCGGGCTGACCAGGAAGCAGGCAGAGCGGTTTCGGTGTACCGCCGAGCATTTGACGGCGCGGTGTGATGGCGGGACGGACGCCGAGGAGAACATTGTCGCCGCTTGCCATTTCTGCAACCAGACACGTCACGCGACGTCGACTCCGATGCCGGCAGACAAGTACAGGGCGAAAGTTCGGTGCCGATTGGCCAGAGGTAAGTGGCACATGGCGGCCCTCCGTTGTGCGGGGCGACTGCGTCGATCCACCTCTTGAGCCTGTTGTTGGAAGAGCTACCGGGCTACCGGCAGATCGGAGTAGGGGAGGGGCGCTGCCCCTCTTGCCCTACGGGCAATTCACCCCGGAGTATTTTCGACCAGAAAGAAGCGCGACGGGTTTGGCGGCGAGGCCAGGGCCGAGAGCACCTTGCCTGCGTTGTCCTGCGGGCTGGCGGTGCCGTCGAGCTCCAGATCGTAATTTAGGCCGCTGTGGATATGGGCATGGTCGCGGGCTGCGCTGCCAGCGGGGCGGTCGCCGCGCCGGTGTTCCCTGAGGGTCAGGGTTTCCAGCGGGGCGTGAACGCCGACGAAGAGGAGCGTATGTGTGGCGAGCAGGCGTTGCAGGCGCGCATGCCAGCCGGGTGTGTCGAGGATATGTTCAAGGATCAGGTCGTTGCCGGTATCGGCGAATCCGGCGATGGCGCGGTGAAACCCCTCGAAGAAACCGGACCGGGCGGCGGGCCAGTTCGCGTAGGCGGAGGGTGTCCAGGCGCCGCTGTCGCGCAGGTGATCGATGGAGAGATGCAGCCAGGGCCGGTCCGATGCGTCACGAATTGCGGCGGCGATCGTCGACTTGCCGCTGCTGGACGGGCCATGCAGGAACAGAACCGTCGCCATGGGATGGTTCAGACCGAAAGCTGGCTGCCCGAGGTGCCGGTTATCGTGGCGGTGACGATCCGGCCTTCGGGCTGGGGCGCGGCAAAGGCAACCTCGGTAAACTGTTCCGTGCGGCCCATGTGCGGGCTTTCCATCAGGATGCGGTGGCTGCGGCCGACCTGTTCGGCAAGGTGCAGCGCCACGCGCCTGTCGCCTGCGGCGCGCAGGCGGGCGGCGCGGTCCTTGATGATCTTGCCGTTCACCTGACTGGGGATCTTGGCGGCGGGCGTGCCCTCGCGCCGGGAATAGGGGAAGACGTGCAACCAGGTCAGGTGGCAGTCGTCGACGAGCCGGAGCGAGTTCTCGAAATGCGCCTCGGTCTCGGTCGGGAAGCCAGCGATGATATCGGCGCCGAAGGTCATCTCGGGGCGGAGCCGTCGGGCCTCTTCGGCAAAGCGTATGGCGTCGTCGCGCAGGTGGCGGCGCTTCATCCGTTTCAGGATCAGGTCGTCGCCATGTTGCAGGCTGAGATGCAGATGCGGCATCAGGCGCGGTTCGGTGGCGATGGCCTGCATGAGGTTCTCGTCCACCTCGATCGAGTCGATGGAACTGATCCTGAGGCGCGGCAGGTCGGGCACCAGCCGCAGGATGCGCATCACCAGGTCGCCCAGTTTAGGGCCTGCGGGCAGGTCGGCGCCCCAGGAGGTGAGGTCGACCCCGGTGAGCACGACCTCGTTATAGCCGCGATCCACCAGCCGCTTGATCTGGTCCACCACCACGCCCGCCGGAACGCTGCGCGAGTTGCCGCGGCCATAGGGGATGATGCAAAAGGTGCAGCGGTGGTCGCAGCCGTTCTGCACCTGAACATAGGCGCGGCTCCGCGTGCCGAACCCGTCGATCAGGTGGCCGGCGGTTTCGGTCACGCTCATGATGTCATCGACCTGCACCGCTTCGGTGTCGCCGATGAAATCGGCGGCCATGCTCTTCCAGGTCTCGGGGCGCATCTTTTCGGTATTGCCGATCACCGCGTCGACCTCGGCCATGGCGGTGAAGGTTTTGGGCTCGGTCTGGGCGGCGCAGCCGGTGACGATCAGCCGGGCGGTGGGGTTCTCGCGGCGCAGGCGGCGGATCTCCTGACGGGCCTTGCGCACGGCTTCGGCCGTGACGGCGCAGGTGTTGACGATGACGGCATTGTCCAGCCCGGCCTGGGCCGACAATTCCTTCATCGCTTCCGTCTCATAGGCATTGAGTCGGCAGCCGAGCGTGGTGAACTTTGGCGCGCTCATCCCAGGCTGGCCAGGAACTCAGGCGTCAGCGTGGCGCTGAACACATGCATGGTGGGGCCGGTCATCCAGACGCCATCGTCGCGCCAGTCGATCCAGAGCGTGCCGCCGTCGAGGTCGATCTGCACCTTGCGGCCCGTGAGGCCCCGGCGCGCGGCGGCCACGGCTGTGGCGCAGGAGGAGGAGCCGGAGGCCAGGGTGATGCCGACGCCACGCTCCCAGACCCGCATGCGGATACGGTCGGGGCCGGTAATTTGCGCCACCTGCACATTGGTGCGTTGCGGGTAGAGCGGGTGATGTTCGTAGCGGGCGCCGAACTCGGCCAGCGGGATCGCTTCGGCATCGGCCACGAAGAAGGTGCAATGGGGATTGCCCATGCCGGTGGCGGTCGGGCTGCCCTCGATGGGCAGTTCCAGCGTGTCCAACTCTTCGGCCAGGGGAATCTCGTGCCACAGAAGTTGCGGCGCCCCCATGTTGACCGAGGTCAGCCCGTTGCCTGCATTGCGCGCAAACAGTTCGCCGCGATCAGTTGTCAGGTGCAGCTCGGTCTTGCTGGTCTCATCCATCAGGTAGCGCGCGATACAGCGGGTGGCATTGCCGCAGGCGGCCGAGGTCGAGCCGTCGGCGTTCAGAAACACCAGATGTGCGTCGCCCTTGCCCGGTTCGATCAGCGCCAGCTGGTCGAATCCAACGCCGAAATGGCGATGCGCGATACCCTGGGCCATCGCTGGCGAAACGGCGACCGGATGCGTGCGCGCATCGACAACGACAAAGTCGTTGCCCAGCCCGTGCATCTTCATGAAGGTCAAACCAGTGTTCTGCTGCTGCGTCATGGCGGCCATATAGCGCTGAGCCAGATAATATTCCAGCCCGCTGGAAAGATTCCGGAAAAAAGGGGTTGACCCCCTCCGGCCACCTGCCTAATTAGGCCGCCTATCGGGTCGCCGGACACGCCGGAAACGAAAGCGACACGAGGCGCAAATAAGCTCTTGAACCCCCTCGGCGAAATGGCTTAGAGAGCGCCACGGATCGAAAGATCGGACAAAAGAGTGGGCCGTTAGCTCAGTTGGTAGAGCAACTGACTTTTAATCAGTGGGTCACAGGTTCGAATCCTGTACGGCTCACCACTGTTTTCAAAGACTTACGAGGCAATCTCATGCCTGGCACTCGCTTAGGGTAAGCGTAGGGTAAGCGTAGATACCCATTTTTCCCTTTACATTCGCCCGAGGGTTGCACGACTCTGCAGACAAGGGAGGAACTGATGGGACACATCAGGCTTGGCACGTTGCCTCGATCTAAGAAGTGGCGAGAGGTCGTTGATCTGATCGCAACCGATGCGTCGGTCGAACAGATCGCCGAGGCCGCAGCGGATGCATCTGAGAGCGATCTCGCACGGGCGAGTCGTGACCCCAGGTTTCAGTTTGTAAGTGATCTCCTCGTGAGGCTGCCTTTGCTTGCAAGGGCTCCGGGCTTCGAAGACGCTTTGGCTGACTTGGGCATTGCGACGTCGGAACTCGGTTCAGTGACCGGCTTGCTGGCCGGTTTGGATCGTGCCATTGGTCGCAACAGCTTCGATCTCCGAAGTTCCTCAGATGCAGGAGAATTGGCGAAGGTCGCGCTCTTGGAAAGCCTTTCCGTTCAGCTGCACGACCGGTTGCCATCCCTGTTTGAACCGACACCGCAAGAAATTCGCCAAGCACTCGCGAGCTTCGCCTCGGGCGATGCATTTGCGAGACTCTCGCGGGATTTCTTTGCCCGGCTGACATACCGCTCTCTAGACTACTATCTGAGCCGGGAACTCGCCAATCACACTGGCGAGGATCGACGCTTTTCCACCGATGCACAGCGAGTGGCATTTCAACAAGCCCTCGCCCAGCACACATTTGAAGTGTCTAGAATTGTCGAAGAATATGCGGGCGGCTGGTATGGCAAAACCGTCTGGCAGAAGCAGGCGCTTGATCGCGATGCAATAGACAAGTTCACAGCTTATGCGTTCAAAAAGATGCGCTCGGAGTTTGGGCGCCGTCGCGCCGTTGCCTGAAGTTGAAGTCAGATGGTTGCCGCCCCTGACAAAAAGCGGCGGTGATGAAGTCCTGCGTCTCGGCATTGCTGGCCGCGAAGTCGCAATGACGCTGCGGATTGGACAATTGAACCGTCAATTGGTCGAGGCCCTGCAGGATCGTGCACTCGATTTGCTGGAGATTGCCGCGCTTGTCTATTGCGCGGACGCGGCAGTCAGCCGTGGTGGCCTGGCGGATCAGAAGATGGGTGAGAAGTGGCACAGACGGTTCGTAGCCACCATGCCGGTACGCGATCTGGATTTCTGGCAACGTGAGAGCGTAATACAGGCTCTGGAAGAAACGTTGATGTTTCTATCCGGCGACCGCTTTGAATTTTCTTTTTCGACCAAAGACGAACCGGATGCAGAGCGATCGCGCTTCTTCAAATTCGGCCGAAATAGTTCATGGAAGCCCCACCGCGTCCTGATGTTTTCCGGCGGGCTCGATTCCTTTGCGGGCGCTGTGGAAGAAATCGTAGAACAGAAGCATCGGGTTGCTTTGGTCAGTCATGCCTCGTCCACGAAAATAGCGCCAGTCCAGAAACGGCTGATATCAGCGTTGAGCAAACGGTACGGACCGGAAACGTGCCGTCACATTCCCATGACCGCCCAGTTGAAGAGCCGATCGACCGCGGAAAGAACGCATCGCACACGCTCATTCCTGTTTGCGGTACTTGGGTCGATCACTGCAACGGCCTTTGGACTGGACCGCGTGTCGTTCCATGAAAACGGGGTCGTGAGCCTCAACCTACCGCCGGTCGGCAACGTCGTTGGAACACGAGCGACGCGAACCACGCATCCAAAGACACTGAAGCTGTTCACCGGTCTTCTGCGGCTTGTTTTCGAGAACGATATGCGCGTCGACAATCCCTACTTCGCGCGCACAAAAGCAGAAGTCGTGGAACGCATTGCGCAACTGGGGATAGCAGACCAGATTATCGAGACGCGTAGTTGCGCTGATGTGCATAATCAAACCCATCAATACTTCCATTGTGGGCGCTGTTCGCAGTGTATCGATCGGCGGTTCGCGATGCTTTCAAAGGGGTTGGAGCGATTTGACCCGGAAGATGCCTATCGCGTGGACCTTATGTCGGACGCTCGACCGAACGGGACCGACCGGGAGATGGCGTTGTCCTACGTACGCAATGCAGTGTTCTTCGGGAACGCCACACCAGATGCACTGGCCCGGAGTTTCCCGGTTGTTCTGGATGCGGTCAATCATCTCGACAGTCCACCAGACACAGCAATGTCGATGATCGCAGATTTGCTTAACCGCCACGGCAAGGCGGTCACATCTGTCATGCGCAGAACTCTCGAAAGCAAGTCACCCGGTGAGTTCCCCGCACAGAGTTTGCCCAGACTGTATGGCGAGATGCAGAGCGCCTTGACCTTGCCGTTCGTGCCTGCTGCACCTGTCGAAAACACTCAGAAACAGCAGCTTCCGCTGACCATGGAAATCGACAAAGCCTCCCGTTTGGTTGTGATCGATCAACGTGTTGAGCTTAAGAAAAACGCAACGGCTGACCTGCTGATCGTTTTGTCTGAACAGTGGCTCCGATGTATTGGTGAAGGTCTTGATCCGTATGATTTTACTTGCCTCCCTGCCGGGCTGCTAGCTGAAGAACTTGGCTTAGAAACGGAAGAGGCGACGCGACGCAGGGTGATGAACGGCCGCAGAATACTGAAGCAAAACCTCCTATCCGCCGGTATTGATCTCAATGTCGCTGCAAACCTGATCGAGAATATCCCATCGCACGGCTACCGGCTCGCACCCGATCGTGTGAAGGTGCGCAAAAGGTGTCACCGTTGGATGACCTGATCATCGTCTGACAACGGTCCGCGATGGCGGAACCGCGCCATCAGTTCGACCTGGCGCCCGGGAGCCACGGAGCCGTAAGAGCTGAACGTTGTCATCACGTCGTCGTGCCCCATGTTCTGCGACCAGGCTTTGTAATCCTCTGGTGTCCTGCAATGATGCTTTGCCAGTTCAGCGATCGTATCTCGCACGCGGTGCGGCGAAAACGGGGGCAGTCCGGCGTCGACGAAAGCCTGCTTAAAGATCCTGGCCGCTGATGACGGGCCTGCCCAAGGCTCGCGCGCGATGCCAACTGCCTCAAAGCATCTCAACAGCCCAACGGCGACGCGTGTTTTTGGGAAGAGAGGATCTGTGTCTGAGAAAAGATGCTCCTGACGAAGCTCCATGATCCACGACTGCAGGATTGCTTCGACTTGATCTCCGAAGGGATAGAAACTGGTCGTGAAGGACTTTCCGAACTTGGTGTCCACCGAACGGCCGTCAAACTGCACGCATTTATTGGCAAGGTCGACATGACGCAGCCGCACTGTAATCGCCGCGCCCTCACGTGACCCAGTCAGAAACAAGAAGGCGATCAGCGCACGATCACGGCGCTGGATGACTGTTTCTATGGGCATCTCAGACAACAGGCGTTCAACCTGTTCGGGAGACGGATGCGGTTTCCAAAGGGTGCCGCGACGGGCCTGTTCCGATTTGCGATCCGGCGTGAGATAGGCAATGTCGGCGCGGGAGATCCTGGACTTGTACCCCGGTTGGTCCGCCATCCAGTCAAAGAACTTCATGACGTCGCGCAGCACGCCGTTGATCGTGGCAGGCGACAATGAAGCGCCTGTGCGGTCATTGCGTAGACCTTCCAGATGGCGTTTGAACGCGCGCGCCTTTTCTGAATGGAACGCCCTGTAGTCCTTACCTTTGAGCCATCTGTCATAGATGGCAATCGACGCTGCAGCTTTGTCGATCGAAGATTGCGACAGCCCCTTTGCGTCCTTCAGCCAGACGAGGTGTTTGCGCTTGATACGCAGGTTATCCGAGGCGTGTTTTGACATAGGTCTCGGGCTCCTCTTTCAAGGTCACTTTTGAATGGGGTTCGGTACAGGACACTAATCTTGGGGATGCTTGTTGAGGTGTGACCTCCAATTTGGCCTGAACGGCCTCCAGATCTGAACGGCGAATGATCTTGTTCATAACCGCACCACACGTCGGACAGAGGGCTGTTAGGCGGCCGCTGGCAACCGTTTCCTGAACGTAATCCGCAATCTTGCCGTCGGGCTCACGCGGACCTCTGCAGCTGAGGCAGTAGCAGTGATGCAATGCCAACTTGCACCGCGCCTTGCGTTGTCTTTGTCCAAGGAAGTCCTTGAGCACATGTCCTTCGATCAACCAAGGCTTGCTGCTGGTATCAGCCGCAAGTCCGTTGTTCCCAATCCAGCGAATGACGGTCTGGCGATGACAGCCCAAAACGTCCGCCACCTCCCAGACTGTGTAGACAAGGTGCGATTTGACTTTGTGTGAGGGGAAGGACTTTGCCATTACACACCCTCCCCGGAAATCGGTCCGCATGTATTCTGGCAGACCTGCGCCTCCTCAAAGGCTTCGATCACGCCTTCATCGTAGAGCACGCGCGCTCCGATCTTCAAAAACCTGGGGCCCTTTCCGAGCCACCGCCACTGCTCCAGCGTCCGCGGCGACATGTGCCACCGCTCCGCCAGCTGATCTTGTGTCAACTTGGGCATATCAACCTCAATTGCTCACTGCGGCACGAGGAAGTTCGGTCCGCTTCTACAATTGAGAATCTGATGGTTCAGAGTTTGGAAGTATGTGGCAACTGCCCCGGAAAGCGTGACAAGTACCAAAGCTAAGCCATTGATACTAAATACGCCGAGACGAAAAGGTGTGACATATCCACAAAATGCGTGACCTCGCGATCCAAACCGCGTGGGAATCAGTGTCTGCAAATGGCCCGAAAGCTGACGTTAATCAAAAATACTTCGAAGACGGCTTCGAGCCCATACTGTAAGTTGGCTAAGTGCGCAGAAACCGTCTCGAAGGGCGGACACCGGCTATTCTCTGCGACCGCGAGAAACCCGAGTCGAAACGGCGAAAGCTGCCGTTCAGTCCGGGCTTCAAGATCATTTTCTGAACCGGACCTTCGCTGCGCCGGTTTCGAGCGTCTCACATGCGGACCTTGCCGCCTTTCGAAACGGTTCGGGCGATGACCGCTGTGTAGCACGTAGCAGACCTACTACAAAACCTGAGCGCATAACGGCCCCGACTGAATGGCGAAAAACGGAGTGAACTGCGTTTTGCACCAATTCCTACTTTCCGGCTCTGGTTAACTTTTACCAAGGCGCAATTTGTGTTGGATTGGTCGGGACGCAAAGCTCGGGCGCACTGATCCTCGAACTCCATTCGAAGTCTGATAAATCATCGCGGCACCTCGTGGCTCGTGGGCCTGGAGCATGCGTGAGATGTCCTTACGTATGCGTCCTTGATATGATTGGTTCAATCGGCCATCCTTGGGTTTGTGACGGGCAGATTGCGCTGTTTGATCCGCCCCGGGAACCTTCAGAAGGGCGCCAATGCGATTTCGAAGTTGGATCGTCACCACCTTGGTGATTGGAATCGCGCTTGCAGTGCTCTCTGTCCTACTGGTCCTGCAGCACAACGCGCTCTACTCCCAACTGCTGCGCCAGCGCATCGCCGTCATAGCCCAGACGACGGCAGAGACCTTCCGACCAGTTCTCGACCTTGGCCTGCCTATATCGATGCTACGGGATGGCGACAGCATCGTGGCCCGTGGCATGTACATTGATCCCAAGATCGTGGCGGTGCACGCGATAAACCCCAGTGGCATCGTGGCCCATACCACGGGAACGAAACCCACAACACTGCCACAGGATGTGCTGACAGCCATGCGGCTTGCGGACGGCGACTTCTGGGGGCACGAGACCGCGGACACGCTTTATAGCGGCTTTTCCATTCGCCGAGCGCAAGACGGGCCGGTATCGGGCGCCGTTATCGTGGAATATCCGCATGAGCTCCTGGAAACTGCGTCGCAAGACATTGTACGTATCACGTTGCGCAGCGCACTTGTGATCCTGATCGGAACATCCACTCTCGCTTTCATTCTGATCTATCTGGTTCTCGACCGACCGCGGCGCAGACTGGCGGAGCTTTTGAGTACCTACAGCCATGGAAAAGCTGTTGCGTCCGCCGTGCCGCCGGACAGATCGCCAGAACATGGGGCTCTCGACGCAGAGTTCTCGCGGCTGGCGCGGAGCCTGCACGACGCCGAGGCGGCCTATGACGAGGCGCAGCGGGCCATTGCCGCCTCTGCGGAGGGCCGGCCGTTCTCTTCCCAGTCCCCGTCCGCTCAGACCGAAGAGGTTTCACCGGAGCGAACTGGCCGGTTGAAAACCCTGATACTTGCGCGGGTTCTGCCGATCACGATTGTCTTGCTCATTGCCTCGGCCATGATGCTGGGCACGGTGCTTATGCGTGCCGTCACCAGATCGGTCGAGCCTGAACTCGCTGCGCGAACCGACCTGATCGGTACCGTCGTCAGCGAGAACGTCCAGCACGCTCTCGACAGCGGAATAGGCCTCGATGAGATCGTCGGGGCGGACCAGTTCTTTGGCGACATGCTCAAGCGGCTGCCGGAAGTGGCCTACATCGCCATCGCAACCGGGCGGATCGTGATTGAGGCAGGCGAGCGCATCGACCCCTATCTCGCACCGCCGAGAGAGCGGCGCGGCGTGCGGAGCCATCCGATCCTGCATGACGGCAAAGAGATCGCCTATGTTGTCATCGACATAGACCCGCGCCTGATCGCGCAACGGTTCCGGGACGTCTTGCTTGACGAAACGGTGATCCTGCTGGTGACGGTCCTGCTTGCGTGGGAGGTGATGCTGCTGCTCACCGGACGCACTCTGACAGGCGGATTGGCGCGGCTGCAAAGGCTGAGCGCCATGCAGGCGGCGGGCGATTTCTCGCGGCGGGTCTCTGTCGTCGGACAGGATTCGGTTCAGGCAATCCTGAGCAGTGTCTCGAACCGAGCCGAGACACTGCACGGGGCCTTTGCCAAGGCTGTCGAGACCGCCACCGCACCGGGCCGCGCCGCTCTCCAGTCCGTCGGCGGGCGGTTCGGTCTCTCTCCGGGCGGACCAAAGCTGCTGGAGACATCGTCCTTTTCCGACATTCGGCTTGCTCTCTTTCTGTTTGCAGCGGCGGACGAATTACCGCTGGCTTTTTTGCCGATCTATACCCGCGCGGCGGACAATCTTTGGCCGTGGCTGAACCAATCCGTCCTGATCTCGTTGCCGCTTGCCGGTTACCTGTTGGCCATCGTGATCATGTCGCCCTATGCGCGCTTGCTGGTCGAGCGCTTCGGGGTCAGGGGGCTCTTTTTCGCCGCGGCAATCCCGACGCTGGCCGCGCATATCGGCCTGTTCGCGGCCAGCACGGCTCAGGAGATCATCCTCTGGCGCGCGGTTACCGGTTTCGGTTACGCGCTCGTGACCCTTGCCGCACAGGACTATGTTCTGAGCGTCGCAACCAAGGCAGACCGGGATCGAATGCTTGGCATCTTCAGCCTCGTCCTCTTTGGCGGCGTGTTTTCCGGAGTGGCGCTGGGTGGCGTGTTGGCCGACCGACTGGGGCCATCGAATGTCTTTCTGGTCAGTGCCGCCCTGATTGCGGCATCCGCCCTGCTGAGCTGGAAATTGATTGCGCCCGACATCGGCCGGATAGACATGGAAAAGGCCGCCACATCGACCCGAGGCGCGAAATGGCGTGTTCTGGCTGATGGGCATCTCGCCGCCCTGATTTTCGGAATTGCCATCCCTGCGGCAGTGGTCTTGCAGGCCTTTGTCTCCTACCTCGCCGCGCTCACCCTGAATGCGCAGGGAGCGTCGGCAGCCGAAATCGGCCGGATTCTCATGCTCTACTTCGTCACGGTCATGGTAGTCAGCCCGCTTGCAGGGCGCCTGGAAGGCCTGTTGCGGATGCCCGGCACGGTTCTTTGTATCCTCGGAGCGGCCCTTGCCGGAATCTCCTTGCTTCCCATTGCCGCCGCGCCGTCCCAGCTGACCATGGCGCTTGCCATGATCGGCACCGGCGCGGGCGGCGCGCTGGTGCGGGGAACCCAGGTTTCCCTTGCCCTGAGCCTTTCGGAGGCGAAAGTCACCGGGCTCGGACCTGCAACCGTCCTTGGCGCCCTGCGCACCGGTGAACGCCTTGGCAGTGTTGTCGGCCTCATCCTTGTGGCTTGGCTCTCGGGAGCAACGGGGCACGCTGCCGCGACGCTGGCAATCGCGGTCTGGACGATGGCCGGAGGTGCCCTTTTCGCCGTCATGGGCGGCATGAATTTCTTGACATCGCAGCGGTCTGACCGGTGACTGTTCTTGTTGATCCGACTGAGGTACCCGATGAAAACTGTCGTTTCAAAACTTGCTGTGGTCTTTTGTCTTCATGTTTCCTTCTCTGTCCCGGCGTGGGCAGATACGAAAGTCATTCTCGGGGTATTTTACTACGGGTGCGATGAACTGTGCCACGGCGTACAATCGGAATTGGCGCAAAGCGGCTATGATGTCGAATTGGACGTCCGCGATCTTCAGCAGGACATTTCGCGCCTGCCGGCGCTGCTTGAAGAGGCCCGGGCCAACAAGGTGGCTCTCGTCATCACGCATGGGACTAGTGCAACGCTGGGAACGATCGGACGGTTGGAGGATGTCGGTGACCCGCAGTTCCTATCCGATATTCCGGTTGTCTTCACTCAGGTGGCCGACCCATTCGGCACCGGTATCGCCGAAAGCTTCGCACGTAGCGGGCGCGAAAATGTTGCGGGCACCTTCAATCGCGTTCCCGAGGCCGTGAACATTGAGGTCGTGCGCAGTTACGACGCCAAGTTCGACCGGCTCGGCCTTCTTTACAACAGCAACGAAGAGAACTCGGTCATCAAGCGCGACGAACTTGCCGCGCTCGCCCCGACACTTGGCGTGGAATTGATTGCGCTCGAGGTCCAGCCAGGTGTCTCGGGGCCGCCAGATCCCGCGCAGATCCCTGCGCGGATGGCTGAACTGGCCGCAGCCGGGGTCGAATGGCTTTACCTAGGGTCATCTTCGTTCCTTCGTCAGAACGGAACACTGTTCACAGAGTCTGCGGTCGAGAATGGCATCGCAATCATCAGTCCCTACGAGGTTCTCGTGCGCAACGACAGCGCGCTTCTGTCGATCGCGGCACGGGAAGAGGATGTGGGCCGCCTCGCCGCGCGACAGGCGCTTACCATCCTGCGCGACGGCATCGCCCCGGGGGACCTCCCGATCCTAAGCGCGACCGATTTCGCATATGTCGTCAATATGGACGTCGCCCGGAAACTCGACAAAATCCCGCCCTTCGCCTTCCTGCAGATAGCCGAGACGGTTCAGCACTGATCACGGGCGATTGGCAGTGGCCTGTCGGTGGACCCGGACTGCCTTAGCAAGCCAACGGTCACGAGAGTCGCGAAAATCCCGCCGAGACCCGATTATCGGCCTGATCGCAAACTCCGACCAAGCCTCCATTTCTTCACCGCACCCTGATAGGATCCATGGGCGTGACAGGTGACATCGTACCGAATCCGCTTTGCTTGACATGCCTGGGCTTTTCACCTTGTCTCACCCATAGCTTCAAGAAGGGGAGAGGCCGATGCGCAGCTTGAACGTCTTGATGGCGGTATCGGTGCTCTTAGCATTTTCTGTGTCTCCGTCAATCGCAGAGACGAAGAGGATTTTCGCCATTACCTTCGACATGTGCGATCCCATCTGCGAGGGCTTTCAGGCCGAGGTCGAGGAAAGCGGCTTTGATGTCGAGATCGTCTGGCGCGACTATGAACTGGACAAGTCTCGCCTGCCGGGCCTGGTCGCCGAAGCCCGTGAGCTTGAGGCAGACCTGATCCTGACGAACGGCACGAACGCGACACTCGGTGTCGTCGGCACCTTTGACGATCTAGGGGACGACGGATTTATCGGCGAGATCCCCGTCGTGTTTACGAATGTCGCAAACCCCTTCAGCGCAGGTATCGCCGTTGATTTCGATGGCACCGGTCGTGCCAACGTGGCCGGCACGTTCAACCGGCCGGAGGAAGCCCTGAACATCCAGGTCATCAAGACCTATGACGACAGCTTTGATACGCTGGGCCTCCTGTACAATTCGGACGAGGCGAACTCGGTGATCAAGCATGATGAATTGGTGGACCTGTCCCGGACTATGGGCTTCAATCTGGTCGCGGTCGACATGTCCCAGGACGGCGCGCGCCCGGAGCCAGAGGACCTGCCAGCTTGGCTGGACCGACTGAAAGAAGCGGGTGTTCGCTGGATCTATATCGGCTCGAGTTCGTTCCTGCAAAGGAACGCAGACGCGTTCACGCGTGGCGCGATTGTTCGCGACATGGCGGTGGTGAGCCCATACGAGCACCTCGTGCGCAAAAGCGATGCGCTGATCTCCGTGGCAGCGCACCTCAAGGATGTTGGACGGCTTGCCGCGCAACAGGCCCTGAGGATACTGCGCGACGGCGAAAGTCCTGGCGACTTGCCGATCGTTCGCGCCGCCGACTTTGCCATTGTCGTGAACATGGACGTCGCGCGGGAGCTGAACAGAATGCCGCCCTTCGCCTTTCTTCAGATTGCAGATACGGTTCATGACTGACCGCGAAAACTGAAACCGGTTCCGCTGCGCGGAAAAAACTCGATTGGCCATTGTATGCCTAACAAAATGGCCGTTCTGTGGAGAAAGTCGTCATTATTACACCGCGCAGCAATCGACAATATGGGCTCGAAGCGGCCCAATGCGACCGCGGCACGCACCTTGGCTCAGACCGCAGGAAACCGGCCGTTCGCCACAAACGCCAAGCCATTGATCTTTGGCCTTGCCCGTGGCACCCGAGACATTCACGCTTCGGCAGGCGACGTTAATGTCAAACACCGCGAATACGGGCTCAGAGCCCGATGCGGACAGGAAACTCGCCAATCTGGAACGTGGCTCTTCAGGAATAGCTCAAGAACCGTGACTTGCCGAACATCTTGCGATGTTCCGCAGGAGTCAGTCCGGTCTTGCGCTTGAATAACTTCCTGAACGACGGCGTATCAACATAACCTACTGCCTCTCCAACATCTGCTATCGGTATATCGGTGGTTTCAAGCAGCTGCCGTGCTTCTTCAATTCGCAAGGCTAAAACGTAGTCTTGCGGCGACTTGTTGGTCGCTTTGCGGAAGCGTCGCGCGAATGTAGTGGGCGGCAATCCGGAACGGTCTGTCATTTCGCCAACCGGGTTATCGGTCGCGTAATGGTCGGCGATCCATTCCTGGACTTGAGCAATGACCGTGTCAGCGTGAGGCGTTGTGGTGATCAACGACGTGAACGGAGCCTGAAGTTCACCACGGTTGGCCAAAAGCCATACCTTTGCGGCGCGAACTGCTCTTTGTGTGCCGCCGTAATGCGCAATTAGGAACGTGGCAAGTTCCTGCCATCCGGTTGTCCCGCCCGACGTAACGGGGCCGCGGGACGCATCGGAAAAGCAAAGGCCGCGGTCGGTGCGTAGTCGGACGGCAGGATAGTACCGACGGAACAGGCCTTCCCAAGCCCAATGCGTCGTAGCTTCGACCCCATCAAGGATACCTATTTCCGCCAAATAGACTGCTCCCGTACAGGCTGACATCACCCGTGCCCCGGCCATGTCGCGTTCAGCAAGCCAAGACAAGCAGGGGTGTTGAGCGGGGTCAGGCCGTTCGTGCGGTGAAAGCGTCAGCCCGGGCACAATAACAATATCGGCGCTGTCAGCGTCGTGAAATGCTTGGTCTGGCGCGATCCACACTCCACTTCCGCATCGAAACCCCTCAACATCCGGGCCAACCAGACTGACGTCAAACACTGGCTCAGGCTCATCGCCGCTCACCAGGTGTTCCCAGTCCCGGCCTGCAGCGACCAGCGTGTCATATAAACCAAACACACTGGACGCACTGGCTTCTGGAGTTGCGACAATCTGAACTGACAATGGCATGGGCGAGTTGACCAAAAGTGGTGAATTTGGCTCCGTTTTAGGCTTTTTGCCTCTCACGCCCAACCAGAAATGTCACCAAACCTCTATGCGTTCGTGTTTGGCAGGAGGGTCGGATCTGATGAACACAGTTTGGGAACTGTTTTTTGGACGTGAATGGCTCATCTTTTCGAAGGGGGTTGCTTCAAGAGAAGACGGTCGGAAAGTTGACCAGGAAAGTAGAGCCGAAGAATGCAGAGTTTCGGAAAAGGTGTGGAGCTCAGCGATTTATCTCGGGCCCGGCGGACCGCTGATGAGAGACCGTTAGCTTGCCCCGATTCCAATGTCTACTAAGTCCGTAACGCGGACCTTTGCACTGTTTTCAGCCAACGTCCGCTGGAATAAGAAAGCGGTCATTTTCTATATCGCCCTAGGGTCTGTTGAGATTCAGGATTCCCATCTGGTCTAGGTTCTGATTCAAACTCCCAAAAGGGAGGTCTGAA
>NZ_JAOVQN010000001.1:0-389410 GCF_025673445.1 Ruegeria marisflavi | reverse complement strand
CTACGATACCCGCAAGTGCCACGACGCCATCGCCGACCGCGGCGCGCACGCTGTCATCCCGCCCCGCAAGAATGCAAAGCCGTGGAAGACCGTCACCGCCGGAGCCATGGCCCGAAATGAAGCCCTGCGGGCGTCAAAATACCTGGGCCGCGCCCTCTGGCGACGATGGAGCGGATATCACCGCCGAAGCCGCGTCGAGACGAAGATGCATTGTGTGAAACTGCTGGGCCAGCGGTTCATGGCACGGGACTTCGACCGTCAGGTCGCAGAGCTCCAGGTCCGCATCGCCGTACTCAACGGCTATACCGCGCTCGGCATACCCATCACGAAACCCGTGGGATGACTCTGTCCGGGGAAAGGGGAGCCTCGACTATCAGCCGATTTGTGCAACAGAGCCGTTTGGCCGAATCCATGGAACCTTGATATCGCTCCAACACGTCACGTACCGCTTCTGGCGCGGCCTGTTCTGTAATTTGCAGTGTGGCGCCATCTCCTCGTGCCACATATCCTTGGAAGCTCTCGGGCTGAATGAACCTAGGTTGAATTTCGAAGAATGGTGGCGGCGGCGGCGCAGGGTTTCCCCCGCCTCCGGGCGGGTTCCATGGAACACATTCAAAAGGCCCCGGGGGACATTCGAGGGCTGGCTGAGCATGAGTGGCGACGCTCAGCCCCAGAAAAATGGGGAAAGCAAACAGTTTTCGCATGCGCATCTCTCCGATCACTACACAACTTGTATTGCAAGAAACTACGCTCGTGGTGATCATCCAAAAACATAGAACTACTACCGAGCCCGTTATCGCCATTGCACGGTTCTGGCTGGGCACGCCGTATCATGACCAAGCGAGCCTCAAGGGCGTCGGATGCGACTGCCTCGGGCTGGCACGGGGCGTCTGGCGCGAGGTCGTCGGCTTCGATGGAGTGACTGGCTTCCGCCGACCAGCGCGGGCGTCTGATTGGCAGAACGAAGGGCGGGCTCAACACCAAGCGGCATGCCGTCACCGATGCCAAGGGGCGGCCCCTGAAGTTCTTCATACCAGCAGGCCAGGTCAGCGACTACACCGGAGCCGCCGCCCTGCTGGGCAGTCTGCCCTTTGTCGACTGGATGATCGCGAACCGGGGCTATAATGCGGACCGGTTCAGGGAAGCGTTGAAAGACAAAGGGATACGCCTATGCATCCCGGGCCGAAAGTCGCGAGGCAAGGCCGTCCGCTACGATAAGCATCGTTACAAGAGGCGTTACCGCATCGAGATCATGTTCGGCAGATTGAAGGAGTGGCGCCGCATCGCGACCCGCTACGACAGGTGCGCCAAAACCTTCCTCTCCGCAGTCGCCCTCGCTGCAACCGTCATGTTCTGGCTTTGGCGATCAATGAGTCTGGAACCTAATGGGAAGCCGGTGCCACAGTTTAGCGCAACGGCAAGTCTGCCAATCGAAATAGGCAGGAGCCGGGCTGACCAGTTGAAAGTGCCAACGCCGCCATTCACACTGCTCCGTTTCGATCACATGCTCTCATCATCTTCGAGATACCGCAAAAGAGAGAATGCAAAGCAGTTCCCACAGGATCGTTGCTGCGACCAGGGCGGTGTTTCCCGCTCGGTCGTATGGCGGAGAAACCTCGACCACATCCGCCCCGACCAGGTTCAGCCCCTGGAACCCCCGGATCAATGCCTGAACCTCGCGTGGCAGCAACCCGCCAATTTCCGGCGTGCCGGTTCCCGGCGTGAAAGCCGGGTCGATACTGTCGACATCAAATGAGATGTATGTGGGACCCGTGCCAACAATGCTGCGGGCCTCTTCCAACACGTTTGCCAGGCCCATCTGGTAAAATTCCTCGATATGGATCACCCGCATGCCGCTGTCATAGGAAAAATCCCAGTGCGGTTCCGCGCGGCCCCTGATGCCGATTTGAACCGTGCGTTCCGGGTCGAGGACGCCGGCCAGTGCTGCATTGCGGAACGGCCCGCCATGGTGGAACCTGGATCCGTTGAATGGCCCCCCGGTATCGGCATGGGCATCGATATGGATCAGTCCGACAGGCGCATCGCGACCGACAGCCTTGAGAATGGGATAGCTGATCGAATGATCGCCGCCGACCGACAGCGGCAGAACGCCCGCGTCAGCGACCGTTTGGTAGTAATCTTCGATTTCCCGAGTTGCCTGTTCCAGATTGTAGGTGCTCGCAATCGGGACATCGCCGCAATCGGCGAAACGCGCCAAAGTGCCCGGAATAATTCCGGTCGCATGGTTTTTAGGACCCGCAGCCAGAACCGAAAACTCCCGGACCTGCTGAGGTCCGAATCTGGCACCAGGCCGGTTTGTCACTGCCAGATCAAAGGGAACGCCAAGTATCGCGATATCTAGACCGGCAAACCCATCCTGTAACGGCGCACGCAAAAACGAGGAGATTCCCGCATAGGGGGCCACATGTTCCCGTTTGTCGCCGCCATGCGCCACTCCGCTGTCCAGATAGGCCTGCAGCACCTGGTCGTTGAGATCGGATTTTTCCGCCAGCGCGCGCAGGCGGTCGAGGTTTATCGCAGTCATGACGGTAACTTCCTATCCAAGGTTTATGGCAAGGTCAGATTTTCATGGAAAAATCACTTCGATAAATCCAAAATATAGAAACCATATTTTTCGATCTCTAAAGAAACAAACCGTGCTGAGCCTCCACGAAAACTCGATCCGCAAGCTCAGGGTGTTTGTGACGGTTGTCGATTGCGGCGGGTTTGTCTCGGCACAGGGCGTTCTGAATATGTCGGCGGCCACGATCAGCATTCAGATGAAAGAGCTCGAAGAGCAGCTGGGCATGACCCTGTGCCAGCGTGGTCGCTCAGGGTTCCGCATCACCGACCAAGGGAAAGCGGTCTATGAGGCCGCACAAACGGTTTTGGGTGCTTTCAGCAACTTCAACCTGACCGCCGCCGAGATACAGAACCGACTGGTCGGAGAGGTAAAGATCGGATTGCAGGCAAACATGGCCACCAATCCTGCCTTCCGTCTGCCGAACACGATCCGCAAGTTTCAGACACGCCCCAACAAGGTGACCTTCCGGCTCGAAGAAACGCGCTCGGCCGAACAGCAAAGCCGCACCTTGGATGGTCGCTACGATCTGAGCATCGGCTTGTTTCCAGCCCGCATACCGGGGCTGGACTATACCCGGCTATTCACCGAGAATGTCGCGCTCTATTGCGCTCGCGATCATCCATTGGCGCAGATTACCGACGAAGATCGCCTGCTGCGGGACCTTGGCAGTCACTCCATGGTGTCGTCCGGCACCGCCCTGGAACAGATCCTCAAGAAACCTTCCTCCATGCCCGCCCCATCCGTGTTTACCGAGGACATGGATGCCGCCATGCTGTTCGTGCTGTCAGGGCAGTACCTTGGGTTCCTGCCGACGCATTTCGCACAGATATGGCAAGATAAAGGTCTGGTTTGTTCGCTCCTGCCAGACAGGATCGGAACCGAATTGGACTTTCACCTGATCACTAGGCGCGGTGGACGCGACAACAAGGTCGTAGATGTCTTTATCTCCGATTTGCTGGATGCACATGGCGCAAAATAGCGTTGCAGCGCCTTCCAGCGCGACGCTGCAACGCGATGCCGCTTATTTGGAGGTCAGCGCACCGAAGGTTTCGATATCCCGTTTGATCAATGCCTCGGCTTCGGCGCGGTTCTTCCAATAGATCTGCGCCCCATTCGTCTGCACATAGGTCTTTGCCTCTTCGCTCTGGATTGCCCGGATAGCGGCGGCTTCGATCTTGGCGATGATGTCCTCGGGCGTTCCGATAGGGACAAACAGACCGTTCCACAGGACGATATCCAGCGAGGGCACAATTTCCGAAACCGTAGGGGCATCGGGGGTCAGAAAAACCCGTTCGTCCGTGACGCTGGCCAGGACCTTGATGTCGGACAGGCATGGAGCAACCAACGCCGCAACAGAGTTCATGACATCCACATCGCCAGACGCAAGCGTATTGCAATCAAGCGCGTCATAAGCCGCGTCTGAGCCGAATTCAAAGCCAAGCTCTTCGGCCAGGCCAAAAGTGACGTGCGTCGGAACCAGCCCGGCACCAAAGTGGCCAAGCGTAACATCATTCTCCTGAGCATAGGCCGCCAGCTCTTCCATCGTGCTGTAAGGCGCATCCTTTCCCGCCACGATCAGGAAAGGATAAGTCATAAAGACTCCAACCGGAACGAACGGGTTCGGTGTCAGTTCCGGAATCCCAAGAGAGGGTCCGACCACCGGCACCCCGATCACAAACGAACCGACGGTGTACCCATCGGCGGGCGCAGCCGCCACCTCCAGCGCACCGGGAAACGGCCCGCCACCGCCGCCCGGCTTGTTCACTACGGCTGCGGGCACGCCATACATGTTCTGGAATTCGGTAGCGATCATCCGGGTCAGCACATCCTCTTCACCACCCGGAGGCCACGGAACAATGAATGACACCGGCTTTTCAGGGTAATCGGCAAATACGGCTGATACAGACCCCACACATGCGGTGAGGGCAACTGCCACCAGTCTCAGCATCGGTTTTTTCATGGTCTACTCCCTTGCGACAGAGCCAGATTTCCACGTTGAACGTCACTTGCCGGCAGGGTTGAAGGCCGCAAGCAAAGCGAAAGGCTCCACTAGCCGCTAAGAAAACACGTTCCGATAGGTTGAAAAATTTAAAAGAAAGAAACTTCATTTTCCGATTTTTCTAGGTATCAGCTATGGCGTCAGGAACGGAGTTGTTCCCCAAAGTTCGCAGATGAGCGCGACAAAAGTAAACTTTCATAGGTTCGGGATGCATTGATTTCCATCGCTTTGCGCGGCTCATGGCTCCGAAAACAGAGCGGTGACACAAGTGATCCTTTCGGCTGACCGACGTGCGGATGGTGCGTCTGGAACCCTTTTTTCCGAAGTCGCACGGCAAACGCCGGGTCGATGATTAGCGGGTTTTGAGCGGCATTATCTTCTTCAACCGCAATGGGTTGCGATAACGTGATGCCCCACCCGCCCCCAAACTGGCACGGCGTATTTGTTCAATGTCGAACGCCTTTGTTTCCGGTGCTTTTCGTTCCGAAACTCTGACAGCTTTGTCTCCGGTTAATTTCCGCTGCCAGGGTCAAGGTCGACCCTTCCCTGTCTTTTCGCTTGTGGGTCAACGTATCTTCGCCAAGCATTGCCACGCCCTTGTGCTCAAGCGCCAACTTGCGTGCCGTGACAAGCAAAATCGCGGGCGGGCTGCTTGGCCGATCTCCTGCCGTTTGCCGCGCACCGTGATGCGCGGCACCTATTGACGCGAACCGCCGGGCCATACACGGAAGGAAAGAGCGGTATCGCCGTCATTCACTCCGCCACCACCAGCAAAGCGCGGTTTTTCAACAAAACATCCGCCAGCGAAACGGAGTTCGAGCGATCGAAAGCAAACCCTTCCCCGCATTAACCTGAACAATCCGTGATCGTTGGGTCGGTTCCGCCTTCGCGGCACTTCAGGCAAGAACGTCACAGCGCGCCTTATCCCGGCATGTTATCCAATCCTGCTTCTTTCTGGTCCGAAATACTCCGGGGGAGTCGCCCGAAGGGCGGCGGGGGCAGCGCCCCCTGACAACCCCGAACAAGACCGCGCTAGACGCCCCAATCCTTGTCCTGCATCTCGCGCAGGCGCGAGGCGGTGCGTTCGAATTCGAACGTGCCCTCGCCCTCGACATAGAGCATCTCCGGCTCGGCCGCCGCCGAACAGATCAGCCGCACCCGCGCCTCATACAGCGCGTCGATCAGGGTCACAAACCGCTTGGCCTCGTTGAAATTGTTGCGGCTCAGGCGCGGGATGTCCTCGAGTACCAGAACTTTGACCGCCTCGGCGACGGCCAGGTAATCGCCCGGTCCCAGCATCCGCCCACAGAGATCATAGAAACTGGCCCGCCCGATCCCGTTGCGGAACGCCGGCAGCTCCACGTCGCGGCCCTTAACCTTCAGTATCAGCGGCCCGCCCGCCCCCCCGGTCAGATCGCGCCAGATCGCCTCGATCTCGCCTCGTGCAGACGGGCCAATGGGCGTAAAATAGACCCGGGCCCCCTCCAGCCGGTTCTGCCGGTAATCGGTGGGCGAGATCATCTCCCACACCCGCATCCGCTCCTTGATCAGCTCGATGAAGGGCAGGAACAGCTGCCGGTTCAGCCCGTCCTTGTACAGATCGTCCGGCACCCGGTTCGATGTGGTCACCACCACCACCCCCGCCGCGAAAAGCGCCTCGAACAGGCGCCCCACGATCATCGCATCGGTGATATCGGTGATCTGCATCTCGTCAAAGGCCAGCACCTTGACCGAGCGGATCACCGCATCGGCGACAGGGGCCAACGCATCGGCCACGCCCTTGCTGCGCGCCTCGTGCATGCCCGCGTGGATCTCCTGCATGAAGGCGTGGAAATGCACCCGGCGCACCGGCACCGTATCGCCCAGCGCCTCGACAAACAGATCCATCAGCATCGACTTGCCACGCCCGACCCCGCCCCACAGGTAGAGGCCCTGAGGTGGCGGCGGCGCCTTGCGGAACAACCCGCGTTTTACCGGGGCGCTCAGCGCTTCGAAAATCCGGTCGAACTCGGCCAGCGCCGCCTCCTGGGCGGTATCGGCATGCAGGGCGCCCTCGGCGACACGGGCGGCGTAAAGAGCGGAAACAGCGGTCATTTTGCAGCCATACCCAACCTGCCCCGCCTTGAAAAGCGGCGCCTTTCCACCGCTCGCATCAATTTTCGTTAATGATGCCCGCAAAACTCCTGAATTGACGCCGCCGCGTTTGGACTTAGGGTCCGCCGGACAAGAATACCGGAGACCGCCAATGGACCGTTCGGCCCGCCTGATCAATCCGATCCTGATCGTCAGCTGCGTCATCATCACCGTCAGCTTTGCTGTCCGGGCCTCTTTTGGCGTGTTCCAGATCCCGATTGCCGAGGAGTTCGGCTGGCTGCGCTCGGATTTCTCGCTGGCCATCGCCATCCAGAACCTTGCCTGGGGCATCGGCCAGCCGATCTTTGGCGCCATCTCGGAAAAGATCGGCGACCGCAAGGCGATCTTTCTCGGCGCGCTCCTTTATGCTGGCGGCATGGTGCTCAGCGCCTGGTCGACCACACCGCTCGAACATCAGATCTATGCCTGGGCGGTGGGGTTTGGCATCGCGGGCACCGGCTTTGGCGTGATCCTCGCGGTGGTCGCGCGGGCGTCGAGCGACGAGAACCGCTCGATGAGCCTTGCCCTCATCACCGCCGCAGGCAGCGTCGGACAGGTGATCGGCGCGCCCACGGCGGAATGGCTGCTGACCTTCCTGCCCTGGCAACAGGTGTTCATCGTCTTTGCGGTGGCGATCCTGGCGCTGGTGCTGACCCTGCCGATGCTGCGCGCACCCGAACCGGCCAGCAAGGCCGAGCTGCAAGAGAGCATGGGCCAGATCCTGTCTCGCGCCTTTCGCGACCCGTCCTATACGCTGATTTTTCTGGGCTTTTTCAGCTGCGGCTATCAGCTCTCGTTCATCACCGCGCATTTCCCCGCCTTCGTGACCGAGATGTGCGGCCCGATCCTGCCCGGCGGCGTGCTGCACTCGATGGGGATCACCACCACCTCGGCGCTGGGTGCGGTGGCGATCTCGCTGGTGGGGCTGGCCAATATCGCGGGCACCCTGACGGCGGGCTGGGCGGGCAAGCACTTCCCCAAGAAATACCTGCTGGCGGGCATCTACACCGCCCGCACGGTGATCGGGGCCGTGTTCATCCTGCTGCCGATCACGCCCCTGTCGGTGATCCTGTTCTCGGTTGCGATGGGCTCGCTCTGGCTTGCCACCGTGCCGCTGACCTCGGGCCTTGTCGCGCATCTTTACGGGCTGCGCTACATGGGCACGCTCTATGGCATCATCTTCCTCAGCCACCAGCTGGGCGGGTTCCTCGGCGTCTGGCTCGGCGGGCGGATGTACGACCTTTACGGCGATTACACCATGGTCTGGTGGATCGGGGTCGGCGTCGGTGCCTTCAGCGCCATCGTCCACCTGCCGATCCGCGAGAACCGCGCGGCAGTTCCGGCCTAACCCCGGATCAGCGGCGCCTTGCGCGCCGCCTCCCACTCTGCGCGCGGATCGTCCAGCCCCGCATCCCGCCGCAACCTGGGCGACAGTTGCTCTGCACCCGGCGCGGGGCGCAACAGCGCCCCGAATCCGCCCAACACCCGGCGGCCCAAGCCCCGGAACAATCCGGCGACATGCCGGGGTGAAATCTGAACAAAGATGCCCGACCGATGATCCAGATGTGCCATGTCAAACCTCCGTCGATGACCTGACCCCATCTTGCGCCCGTCCGGCGTGGCCGCTCAAACGCCGTTCCTTGACAGCCATTGTTCCAAAAAGTCACAAAGGGTCATGTCCCGCACCCTGCCCCCGCTGAATGCCCTGCGCGCCTTCGAGGCGGCAGGCAGGCTGGGCAGCTTCACCCGGGCCGCCGCCGAGCTGAACGTGTCGCATTCCGCCATATCGCGGCATGTTCGGGGGCTGGAGCAGCGGCTCAACGTCCATCTCTTTCGCACCCGTAACACCGGCGTCGAACTCACCGATCAGGGCCGCGCCTATCTGGCACAGATCACCCCGGCCTTCGATCTCATCGCCGAGGCGACCGAGGCGCTCTCGGTCCCGCCACAGGGCAAGGTGACGCTGACCACCGAAAGCACCATCGCGCAGAAATGGCTGGTCCCCCGGTTGGGCAAGCTCCGGGCGTTGCACCCCGACATCAGTCTCGAAATCTCCGTCAGCACCCAGGTCATGGATATCGAGGCTCATGATTTCGACATCGGCCTGCGCTACCTGCGATCCGACCCACCGCAGGGCTACGACCTGCTGCTGCCCTCCATGGTCCACGCCTATGCCGCGCCCGGTTTCGCGCCGATGACGGATGGCCGGCTCGATCTCGCCACACTGGCCCGTGGCCCGCTGATCGAGGAAGCGACCTTCCACCTATGGCCCGTGTGGTTCGAACAGGCCGGGCTGGCCGAGCTTCCCCCGCTCGACCTGCCCCATCCGCTCAGTGCGCTCCTGGCGATCCAGTCGGCGGTCTCGGGCCTTGGCGCCGTGCTAATGGACGAAAACCTGTGCGAACCCGAACGCCGCTCGGGCGCGCTGGTCGAACTTGCGCCGGTGGCGCTGCCCTTCGGCGGCTACTACCTTGCCGTCAACAGCCGCGCGCACCGGCGCAAACCCGTGCGCGCGGTGCGCCAATGGCTGATCGACGAGGCGGCAGACGCCCGTAGGGCCAACGCCTGACAACCGCTTTCCCGACTGGCCGTCAGACGGACAGGCAGATCACCCCTGACCCTGCCATTTGTCCAGAATATAACGGCTGGTCATCAGGTCCAGATGCGCCCCGCCACCGTTCTTGAACAGCGTGATGTCGTCCCGCCCCGCCTTGAACGCGTCCAGCTCGTAGAAATCGGCCAGCACATCCGACCGCGCAATCACCCCATCGGCCAGCGGCATCATCAGCTCGCCGATGTGGTTCACGGTGGTGTCGAAACTGTCGACAAAGATGCGCGCACGGCGCATCGCCTCGTCATCGGCCTCGCGCATGTCGGGCCGATAGGCGCCTATCAGGTTCAGGTGCTGACCCGGGCGCAGCCACTCGCCGCGAATGACCGGCTCGCTCGACATGGTGGCGGTGACGATGATGTCGGCCCGGTTCACCGCCGTAGCCAGATCGTCGACCACCTCCAGCCCGTCATACCGCGCCGCCACCTCCTCGGCCTTGGACCGAGTGCGGTTCCACATCTTCAGGGCCGCCTTGGGGAACCCGGCCCCAAACGCCTCGCACAGCGACAGGCCCACGGTGCCCGCGCCCACCACCAGCACCTCGCGCGCGTCAGGATCGGCCAGCCGCAGCGCCGCCAGCAGGCTGTCGCCCGCCGTCTTCCACTTGGTCACCAGGTGGAAATCCACCAGAGCCGACAGCGCCCCGTCATGGTCGCTGTACAGGTTCACCGCCCCGTTGATCATCGGATCGCCCCGCTCGGGGTTGCGCGGAAAGATATTGGCGGTCTTGACCGCGATGCCCAGCCCGTCGATCCAGGCTGACCGCGTCAGCATCGTATCGGGATCGCGATACAGGAACGTATCGCCGATCTGCGCCTTGGGCAGGGTGTGGCCATCGGCCAGCGCCCGCGTCAGTTCCAGCCAGTCCAGCTTGGCCTCGCCCTCGGCAAAAGGAATATGGATAATGCTCATGCGGCCTCTCCTTCGGTCAATAACCCCTCGGCCACCAGGCGCGCGGCCCAGCCCTCGGGTCCCGTGAAATGATGCACCTGCCAACCACGGGCGCGGGCGGTGTCGATATTCTCGGCCCGGTCATCGGCAAACAGCAACCGCTCCGGCGCCAGCCCGCAATCGGCCTCGACCGCGGCATAGATCGGCGCATGCGGCTTCACCATCCGCATCCGGCCCGAGACATAGGCCCGGTCGAACTCGGACAGGAACGGATAGACCGTGCAGGCGTAATCGAAATTCTGCACTCCGAAATTGGTCAGCGCAAAGACCGGCACGCCCCGCGCCCTCAGCGCCCGCATCAGGCGCACGGAATGCGGGATCTCGGGCGTGGCCAGCTCGATCCAACTGTCATGCCAGGCCCGGATCTCGTCCCGCCAGCCGGGATACTTCTCGGCCCAGTCATAGATCGTGTCGGTGAAATGATACCCCTGATCCACCAGGTCGTTCATCCCGTGCAGGTCCACCTCGGCAAACATCGCCTGCCGCCGCGCCACGCCGATGGTGCGGTCATAATATCGCTCGGGTTGCCACTCGATCAGAACGTTGCCGATGTCGAAAATGACGGCCTCGATGGTCATAACAAATTCCTCAACTCTGCGACCTGGGGCGCGGACGGCTCGGGGTGCGGCCACGCCGTGTCTCGCGCCAGACTGAAACAAGACCGGCGCCAATGATCAACCCGGAACCGGCCCAGACCGCCTTGTCCGGCCATTCGCCAAAGATCAGCACGCCCCACAGCACCGCCATCGGCATGGCGATGTATTCGAACGGCGCCACCAGCCCCGCCTCGCACAACCGATAGGCCTGCGCCGTCAGATAACCACCGATGGACCCCACGACCCCCATCGCCAGGAAATACTTCCAGTGCTCCGGCGCGGGCCAGCGCCATTCCCGCAGGATGAAATCCAGCGCCGCGCTGTCGCCGCTGGCAAACCGCCCGTCGCCCAGCGTCAGCCCCACCAGCGCGCTCACCACCAGAAACGCCAGCAAGGGGTAAAAGGTCAGCGTCGCCCCCCGGTCCGCGCCGCCCGCCCGGCGTGTCAGCACATGCAGCGTGGCATAGCCGCATGCGCCCAAGAGCGGCAGCACCGCCGCCGGCTGGAACGCCTCGGTTCCCGGCCGCATGATCACCAGCACGCCCAGGAATCCGGCAAACACCGCGCCCCAGCGCCACGGTCCCACCCGCTCACGCAGGAACAGCACCGACAAGGCGGTCACGATCAGCGGCGTGGCAAAGGCGATCGCCACCGCCTCGGCCAGCGGCATCACCGCCAGCCCGGTAAAGAAAAACAGATTGGCGCAGAGCACCGCGAAACTGCGCGCCATATGCAGGCGCGGCTGACGGGTGCGCAGCACCTGCACCCCGCCCTCCAGCGGCACGAACACCGCAAGCAGCACCACCATCGCCACGACCGACCGGATCAGCACCATCTGATACAGCGGATAGTCGCCGGAAAAGAACTTGAACACCACGTCGATGACGGAAAAGCAGATCCCGGCCCCCATCGCGGCCAAAAGGCCCAGCACGTTCACCCTGACCTCGCCGCTCATCCGCCCGCTCCCTTGCCTGCCCGCCAACCAGTGTCCGAAATGACCGGCAGGGGCAAGCGCGGAACCGAACCGGGGGGCTGAACCCAACCCGCTTCTTTCTGGTCAGAAAAACTCAAAAGCGAACCATCACAACACGATGAACGCACGGCAGGCACGGCCCCGTAACCCCTTCATGTCCGGGCACTCACTCAGGACCGCGAGGCAAAGCCTCGCCCCCTCCCTTTGGGTCAGGCCCGGTCCGGGCGATGCTCCTGTCGCAGCATCTCGATCAGCACGTCGGCATCCTGCCCGGTCAGTTTCGGCAGCTCTTCGCAGACATGGTACCAGGGCAGTTGCGTATCGGCATAGATATGTCGCGTCACCCTGGCCTCGGCGGGGCGGTCCAGACTGCCCACCGTGACATTCGTCAACCAGTCATCCTCGGCCCGCAATGCCTGCCAGACGATGCGCGCCCCGCATTCGGCGCAAAAGCCGCGCTTGCCGTCGCCCGAGGACACGTAATAGCGCGGTTCCTCGCCAACATAATGCAACGTGCCCGCCTTGATCAGCACCGTGATCTCGGCAGGCTGGCCGGTACTGCGCTGGCAGATCGTGCAATGGCAGATATACCCGTTGTACAGGAAAACCTCCGCCTCGTACCTGATCCGGCCACACAGGCAGCCGCCAGTCACATGTGTGGTTTGGTGTTCCATAGCTCCCTCCGCACGCTCCTGGGGTCAAATTGTGCCACAATATGCGGCTCTATCCAGCCCGCCGACGCCCGATTTTTCCGGTTCCTTCGTCACACCTCGCGCCAGCCATATTGCGGTCACGCTTTCGCAACAAGGTAGATGCGTTAATTGTAGACTTGGAACGGGATTTCGCCCCTTGAGGAAATTGATTTCAGTCGCGGTCCTGTCCTGCGCCGCACTCCTCGCACTCGTCGCGGGGGGTGGCGCTATCGGGCTGCTTACAGCCACGCCCAAAACATACTCGGACCACCAATACGGAACAGTCCCCGCACATCTGTGCATCGTCGAGCCGGGCGAGTACTGCGGCATGTTCTTTGATGCATCACTCGGCATGGTCGAAATATCCCCGTACAGTTCCCGAACCCGGGATAAGTTCGGGTTCGACCGTCACGGCAACCTGAACCGGACTCGGGAACCGGTTCCGCCAAGGTCTCTCACCGAAGCCCAGGTCGAGGCAGCGACGGCCAGCAGCGCCGCCCTGCATCTTGAGGCCGGCATCAAACACGCGACATCGGGCGCCATCGTGGGCGCTCAAATCTGGGTGTTGGGCGCGGTTGCGGTTCTGATCGTCTACCTGATCCTCTTCCTCTTCCACCGGATACGCCCCTATGGAAGCACTGTCGGGCGCTCGGCCCGCAACCTTGGTCAGTCGGCCCTTTCAGCCGGGCAATCGGCGCAGTCGATCAGCCGCTCGCTTGGCGAAACCGCCGCCCTGCACATTCAGGTACATAAATCCGAGCTGCTCGCGCGCAAGGCCGTGGCCGAGGCAAAGCTCAAGCGCCAAGATCCCGACGTCGACAAACATCAGGTAGAGATCCGCGCAAACCTGCGCGGCTAGTTCTGCCCGTCCCGCAGGGCCGCCCGAATCTCACGCTCCAGCGCATCCAGAAACCGCGAGCGGTCGGCCTTGGAAAACGGCTTGCCGCCGCCCGCCATACCCAGCGGGTTGGCCGCGCGCAGATCGGCCATCAGGTCGCGCATCGCCAGTTGCTGGCCTATATTGGCCGGGGTGAATGCCTCGCCGCTGTGCCGTAGCACCCGCGCCCCCGCCGCCACGCATTTCGCCGCCAGCGGGATATCGGCGGTGACCACCACATCGCCCCGCCCGGCGCGCTCGGCGATCCACATGTCGGCCACGTCCGGCCCCTCGGGCACCACCACCGTCTCGACCAGCGGATTGGCCGAGGGGCGCAAGCCCCCGTTCGACACCAAGACCATGCGCAGCTGGTGCCGGGTGGCGACCCGCTCGGCCTCGGATTTCACCGGACAGGCGTCGGCGTCGATGTAAAGCGTTGTCATGTCGGGCTCTCTACAGGCTCTTGCTGCTGGTTAGAAGGCAGGAAACCCCGCAAAGACAAGTACCCGGTCCAGGACCCCGCGCTCGGACCTCGATGCTGAGTCCACTTACTGGACCGGTGCGCCAAGCACATTGACAAGGTGATCGATGAACACCCGCACCTTGGCCGGCATGTAGTTCCTGTGCACGAACACCGCGTAAACCGGCTGATCGAGCGTCTGGAATTCAGGCAATATGCGAACCAGTCGGCCGTCTGATATCATCCCCGCGACCAGATAATCGTTGATCAGACCAATGGCACCGCCAGTCAGAACAACGTTCCGCGCGGCATTCGGAGAGTTGACCACGAACCTTTCCGGCAAGCTGAACGAGAGTTTTTCGCCGTGATACCAGAAATCATTTTCGCGCCCCCAGTTTCCGCTGACCTGCTTGACCACCAGATGCTGCTCTAACGCGTCCAGTGTCTCCGGCTCCCCGTGCCGCGCTATGTATTCAGGCGTGGCGACAAAAACCAGTTTCTGCGAAAAAATCTTTCGGGCTTTCAGCGATGAGACTTCCAGCCCGTCAGAGCCGCCAATACGAATTGCCAGATCATAATGTTCCTGCACGAGATCGACCTTTCGGTTGGAAATCTCCAACTCGACCCGGACGTTCGGGTACATTTCCATGAATGCCGGGATCGCGGGTGCGACCCGCTCCTGTCCAAATGCAACCACGCTGCTGACGCGCAGATGCCCGCGCGGAGTGTGTTGGCTGTCACGAATTTCGTCGGTTACGGCATCCAGCTCGTCAACCAGCGCTACACCGCGACGCAACAGCAATTCACCTTCTTCGGTCAGGCTGACGTTGCGTGTTGATCTGGTAAAAAGCCGTATTCCAAGGTCCTCTTCCAGTTCTGAAATCAGACGGGTTACAGACGGCGGAGAAGAGTTGAGCACCCTGGCGGCGGCGGCGAAACCGCCTTGCTGGGCAACTTCACGAAATGCGCGCATACACTGAAACTTGTCCATGAGTCGATTGAACCGGATTCTGGAATGGTTCATTCAAAGATACACGCGTTCTCCCAAATTCGAAAATCCGTACCCTGAACTTACAGCAGAAACGCATATGGATCAGGAGAACGGACAAATGTTTGAACGCCATCACTTCAGAACCAATCAGGACATCACTTCTGAATACGGCCACGGCAGAGTTGCTCTTGGGCGCCACGAAATCCGGAAAGAACGATATCTTGCGGAAAGGCGCGCGCGCCTGGAGGCCGAGGCAAACGCGCGAAAAGACCAGTTTGCCGCGGCCCCAAAAGAGGCCGTTGAAATCGCAATCTGTCATCTTCTTCGGTCGGTCTCACGCTGGTTTGCGCAGCGCTTCTCGACCGATGGCGCCCTCTGAGAGCAAACCGGCAGCCGGGCCGGTCATCCGAAGGGTTCCCTACTCCCCCGGCAGGCGTCGATACCTACGTACAAAACGGTCAATTGCCCCTCCGGGACAGGTACAAAACGGTCAATTCTCCGGGTTTTCCGGTTGCGTGCCCTCCTTGCGGCGCACCTTGAACTCCTTGGGGATCGGCATGCGGTTGAACGCATCCAGCCCCGCGATCTTGTAGGCTTCGGCCAGCGTGGGATAGTTGAACGTGTTCTGTACGAAGTAGTTCACCGTGCCCTTCAGGTTCATCACCGCCTGCCCGATATGGATCAGTTCGGTGGCCCCTTCGCCGACGATCTGCACCCCCAGAACCCGCCTTGTTTTCAAGGACAAGAGCATCTTAAGCATACCATGTTCCAGCCCCATGATATGCCCGCGCGAGGTCTCGCGGAACCGCGCCACGCCCACCTCGTAGGGAATGCCGCGCTCCTGCAATTCCTCCTCGGACATGCCGCAGGTCGACATCTCGGGAACCGAGTAAATTCCGTAAGGATACCAAGGGCTTTCCGGCAGCGTCGGGGTCTCCAGCGCATGGCAGGCCGCCACCCTTCCCTGCTGCAAAGAGGTCGAGGCCAGCGACGGATGCCCAATCACATCGCCGGTGGCATAGATATGCGGCACGGCGGTCTGATAGGTCTTTCGCTCCACCGTGATCCGGTTGCGGTGGTCGGTCTTCAGCCCCACCGCGTCGAGGTTCAGCGCCGAGGTCGCGCCCATCCGCCCGGCGGCAAACAGCAGCATTTCGGCCCGCACATGGCGCCCGTTGGCTAGGCTGATCTCGACATGATCGCCTGCATCCTCGATCTTTTCTACCGCCGAGCCCAGCCGAAGATCGACGCCATTTTCCCTGATCTGATGGGTGAAATCCTGAATCAGGGTGCGGTCGATAAAGTCCAGAAACGTCTCGCGCGGTTCGATCAGCGTCACCCGCACATCCAGCGCCGAGAACATGGTGGCATACTCTACCCCGATCACCCCGGCGCCGATCACGGCCAGCGAACGGGGGATCTCGGCCATCTCCAGAAACTCGTCGCCATCGACGACGGTACGCCCATTAAATGGAACATAATCAGGGCGATAGGTCTTGGTACCGGTGGCAATCAGGAACTTCGATGCGGTCAGGCGAGTGGTATCCCCGGCCTCGGTCGCGACTTCGATCTCGTGCGGGCCGACAAAGCGCGCCAGCCCGTTCAGCGTATCCACATGGTTGCGGTTGAACTGGTGTTCCAGCACGTCGACCTCGTAGTCGAGCGTCATGTGCAGCCGCGCCTTGAGGTCCTCAGCGCTGATCCGGTCCTTGACCCGGTAGGACAGGCCATAAAAGCTCCGCTCGCGCCAGCCCGACAGGTTCAGCACCGTTTCGCGCAGCGTCTTGGACGGAATGGTGCCGGTATGGACCGAGACACCGCCCAGCCGGTCCTTGCGGTCGATCACCAGCACCCGGCGTTTCAGCTTGCCTGCCTGGATCGCGGCGGCCCGGCCCGAGGGGCCGGACCCGATGATGATCAGGTCATAGTCGAACGTGCTCATTCCGCTGCTCAATCGCGATAGAGTGCTTCGGCATGGAACGAGACGTGGTCTTCCATGAAACTGGAGACAAAGAAATAGGAATGGTCATACCCCGGTTGCAGCCGCAGGGTGGCCTGCTGGCGGCGCTCGGCGATGGCGGCGGCCAGCGCCTCGGGGCGAAGCAGGTCGATGAACTGGTCACTGGTGCCGGTGTCGATCAGGATCGGACCGTCAAAGCCCACCTGTTTCATCATCAATGTCGCGTCATGCTTGGCCCAGGTCGACTCGTCATCCCCAAGATAAGCGGTCAGCTGCTTGCGGCCCCAGTCGGCGGCGGTCGGGTTCGAGATCGGCGCGAAGGCCGAAACCGAGCGATAGCGGCCCGGCAGGTTCATTGCCAGTGTCAGCGCCCCGTGCCCGCCCATGGAATGGCCGGTGATCGCCTGCCGCTCGGGGTCGATGGCGAAATGTTCGGCCACCAACGCGGGCAGTTCCTCGGCCACGTAATCCCACATGCGGAAATGCGGGGCCCAGGGCTCCTGAGTGGCGTTCACATAGAAGCCCGCGCCCTGTCCCAGATCGTAATCCTCGTGATCGGCCACGCCCTCGCCGCGCGGCGAGGTGTCGGGAAAGACCAGCGCGATTCCCTGTTCGGCGGCCCATCCCTGCGCACCCGCCTTGACCATGGCGTTTTCATGGGTGCAGGTCAGACCCGACAGATACCACAGCACCGGCACCGGGCCGTCCTTGGCCTCAGCCGGCAGGAACAGGCCAAAGGTCATGTCACAGCCGGTGGCTGAGGAGGTATGGCGATAGACACCCTGTACACCGCCGAGACAGGCGTTTTCCGAGACGGTTTCGATCATGACACGGTCCTTTCCCACTGGTTCCCCGCCATGGCTAGCGGGACAGGGCGCAGAGGTAAAGCGTACTGGCCGACCGACCCCGTCTTTTTCCGACACCCTGCGGCGCCCCAGCGGCCCGCTTGACTTGTCCAGGAGCTGCGCCTTTGATCGCGGCAACCGCAGGAGGTGACATGCAAAACCCATTCGACCAGGAACTTCAGGACCGTCTCGTGCGCTATGCCGCCATCGACAGCCAGAGCGACGAGAGCGTGCCCACCTCTCCCAGCACCGCTTGCCAGTTCGACATGCTGCACCTGCTGCGCGACGAGTTGACCGAAATGGGCGCCCAGGATGTGGAACTGACCGACTATGGCGTCGTGCTGGCCACCATCCCCGGCACCGCGCCGGGGCCGACCGTTGGGTTCCTTGCCCATGTGGACACCGCGCCGCAATTCAACGCCAGCGGCGTGAAGCCGCGCGTGATCAGCGGCTATAACGGTGGCGACATCACCTTTCCCGACGATCCCGCGCTGGTGCTGTCGCCCGCCGAGCACCCCTATCTGGCGGAAAAGATTGGTCATGACCTGATCACCGCCTCGGGTACCACACTGCTCGGTGCCGATGACAAGGCGGGGGTGGCCATCGTGATGACCATGGCGCGGCATCTGCTGAACAGCCCCGAGATCGCGCGTGGCCCAATCCGCATGGCCTTTACCCCCGACGAGGAAATCGGGCGCGGGGTGAGCGAGTGTCTGCCCAAGGACCTGCGCGCCGATTTCGCCTATACGCTGGATGGGGGGCAAGTGGGCGAGATCGAATATGAAAGCTTTTCGGCCGACCGCGCGGTGGTGACGGTGACCGGCGTGTCGATCCATCCCGGCTGGGCCAAGGAGAAGATGGTCAACGCCATCCACCTTGCCTCGAAGATCGTGCAGACCTTGCCACAGGCGACCATGACGCCCGAAACCACCGCCGACCGCGACGGGTTCATCCATGCCACCGACATGGAGGGCGGCTCGTCCGAGATGGTGATCAAGTTCATCCTGCGCGATTTCGAGCGGGACGGGCTGGCCGCCAAGGGCGAATTGCTGCGCCAGGTCTGCGCCGCCGTGCAGGCGGGAGAGCCGCGCGCGGCGATCAAATGCGAGATCTATCCGCAATACCGTAACATGCGCTATTGGCTGGAAGAGGACATGACGCCCGTCGAGCTGGCCCGCGCGGCGGCCAAGGCCGAAGGGATAGAGCCGATCTCGGTCCCGATCCGCGGTGGCACCGATGGATCCCGTCTGACCGAGATGGGAGTGCCGACACCGAATGTCTTTACCGGCATGCAGTGTATCCACGGGCCGCTGGAATGGATTTCGGTACAGGATATGGCAACCGCCACACGCACTTGCCTGACCCTGGCGCAGATGGCGACAAAGAGCTGAGGTTTGGGAGAGCGAGACCTGATAGCCGAACGCGGCAAGTTTACGGCCCTGCACCCGGAAACCCACCATCTTGTCAATGGCCGCGACTGGGGGGTGATCCGGATGGGGCACAGCGGCCCCGCACTGGTGCTGATCCCCGGCACGCTGGGCCGGGCCGATATCTTCTGGCAACAGATCGCCGCACTGTCGAGCGAGGCGCGCATCCTCGCGGTGAGCTATCCGGCCTCGGGTGGCATCGCGGATTGGGCGACCGATCTCACGCAACTGATCGCGGATGCCGGAATGCAGGGCGCGACCGTGCTCGGCTCGTCGCTGGGCGGTTATCTGGCGCAGTATCTGACCGCCACCGAACCGGCGCTGTGCGGCGGGCTGGTGGCGGCCAACACGCTGGCCTCGGTTCGCGGGGTCGACCAGGTGCCACCCTATGCGCTGGACCTTGCCTACACGCCAATCGACGAGCTGCGCGCGGGGTTCGAGGCCGGATTGACCGGCTGGCAAACGCCCGATCATCCCTATCGCGATCTGGCGTCGCTCTTGCTGCAAGAGGTGCGCGGGCGCATTCCCGAAGACGAATTGCGCGCGCGCTTGCAGGTGCTGAAAACCGCACCGGACCTGCCCGCGCAAAGCCTGCCGCGCGACCGCATCTTTACTGTTCAAAGCGACGACGACCATCTGATCTCGCCACCGATGCGCGAGAGCCTGCGCGCCGCGCTGGACCCTGTTCGCGCCTACAGGTTCCGGGCGGCCAGCCACTTTCCCTATGTCACCCGTCCTGACGCCTATACCGCATTGCTGCGCGGGGTGCTGGGCCTGCCGGCTGGCCAAACGATCTGGCCTGCCGGAGAGGAGAGCCTGATATGAAGATCATTTCCGCCGAAGAAATCCGCCAGCACCTGTCGATGCGCGATGCGATCGAAGTCGTGGCACAGACGATGATCCGGGTCTCGCAGGGCAAGGCCAACCTGCCGCTGCGCACGGTGATGGATATCGACGGGACCAACCGTCTGGGCGTCATGCCCGGCGCGCTGACCGACCCGGTGACATATGGTGTCAAGGTCCTGAGCCTGTTTCCCGGAAACCCTTCAAAGGGACTCAGCTCGCATATCGGCGCGGTGCTTCTGTTCGACCCGGAAACCGGGCGGCCCAGCGTGTCGATGGATGCAGATGCGATCACCGCGATCCGCACCGCCGCCGCCACGGCAGTGGCGACACGGGCGCTGGCCCGGTCTGACGCGCGGGTGCTGGCGCTGATCGGCACGGGCGAACAGGCCGAAAGCCATATCGCGGCGCTGACACTGGTGCGCCAGATCTCCGAAATCAGGATCGCCGGGCGCATGCCCGACCGCGCCGCCGCTTTCGCAAACCGGATGTCGGTGCACTATCCCGACATCGCCTTCACCCCCGCACCAGATGCAGAGCAGGCGGTCCGTGGGGCTGACATCGTCTGCACGCTGACTTCCTCGGCTTCGGTTGTTCTGCACGGCGACTGGCTCGGGCCGGGCACCCATGTGAACGCGGTCGGCGCCTCGATCCCGTCGATGCAGGAGATCGACGAGGCGCTGCTGCTGAAATCGGAAGTTTTCACCGATTATCGTCCCTCGGCCTTTGCCCAGGCGCGCGAGATCATCTTGGCGCTGGAGACGGGTGCAATGACCAGGGATCATGTGCGCGGAGAGATTGGCGAGGTTCTGGCCGGAACCGTGTCGGGGCGCAGTGGCCCGGATGCCATCACGCTCTACCGCTCGCTCGGGATCGCGGCGCAGGATCTGGCCTGCGCCGATCACGTCTGGCGCGAGGTTCAGTAAAGCGCCGGGTTGATCGGTGACGCCGCCGTCAACCCGCCATCGACCGTGAAGAGTTGCCCGGTAACAAAGGATGCCTCCTCCGAGGCAAGCCAGACGGCCATGGCGGCGATATCCTCAGGTCGGCCAAACCGACGCGCCGCGTGCCGCGCCAGCGCATCGCGGCGTGCCGCCGACTGATCCGAGGATGCCTCGAACGCGGCGTCGAGCATGCCGGTCTCGATCCAGCCGGGGCAGATCGCGTTGCAGCGGATATCCGGGCCGTGATCGACGGCGATGGAACGGGTAAGCCCGTGCACGAAAGCCTTGGACGCGTTGTAGAGCGCCATCGACGGATCGGCAAACTGGCCCGAGATCGAGCCGATGTTGACGATGCTGCCGCCCGACGGCATCCGGGGGATGAATGCGCGGCACATGTTGAACACGCCCCGGCAATTGGTGCCGATCACGTGGTCCCAGTCTGCGTCCGTGCTGTCGGAGACCGTCTTTTCGACCTGCACACCGGCGTTGTTGACAAGAATATCAATGCTTTCCACAGACCGGGCCAACACCTCCACCGCTGCCGGATCTGACACGTCGAGTTGATACCAGAGTACATGAGCAGACAGGTCCTCGGGCCTGCCCCCCCGTCCGCAGGTGCAGACCTCGGCGCCCTCCGCCAACAAGGCCTCGACGATACCGCGCCCGATACCCCGGCTGCCGCCGGTCACAACGGCGCGTTTTCCTGTCAGTTTCATGTTGAGCTTCCTCCCGGTCCCCAGCAAACAGAAGCCACTGGCGTTGCGCAATCCTTCCCGAGAACAAGGCATGGACAAACAGGCCCGCCTCCCCTATATGCGCAGTCTTTGCGACGGGTGAGTCCCGCGCCCTGCTGGACATTCCCCTGATGACTTCCCCACTTTTCGATGCCCTGGCCGAACGCGGCTTTGACACGCTGACCGACGTGCAACAGGCCGTCACTGCGCCTGAACTGACCGAAGCGGACCTGCTTGTTTCCGCGCAGACCGGTTCGGGCAAGACCGTGGCCTTTGGCCTGGCAATCGCGCCGACACTGCTGGGTGAAGCCCTTCGCCTGGACCCGCCTGCCGCGCCGCTGGCGCTGATCGTGGCGCCGACCCGCGAACTGGCCATGCAGGTGAGCCGCGAGCTAATCTGGCTCTATGCCCGCACGGGCGCCAGCGTGGCCACCTGTATCGGCGGCATGGATGCCCGGACCGAACGGCGGGCGCTGGAACGCGGCGCGCATATCGTAGTCGGCACGCCGGGCCGCCTGCGTGACCATATCGAGCGCGGCGCGCTGGACCTGAGCGACATTCGCGCCGTGGTGCTGGACGAGGCCGACGAGATGCTCGACCTCGGCTTTCGCGAGGATCTGGAGTTCATGCTAGGCGAGGCGCCCGTTGGGCGCCGCACGCTGATGTTCTCGGCCACCGTATCGCCCGCCATCGCGGAGCTGGCCAAGACCTATCAGCGCGAGGCCGTGCGCGTTTCGACGATTTCGGCCAAGAGCCAGCACGCCGATATCGCCTATCAGGCGGTACAGGTGGCGGCGCATGACGCCGAACATGCCATCATCAACCTGCTGCGGTTCCACGATGCGCCCACGGCCATCGTGTTTGCCAATACCCGCGCCGCCGTCGCCCGTCTGACCGCGCGGTTTGCCAACCGTGGGTTTGCAGTGGTCAGCCTGTCTGGCGAGTTGAGCCAGGACGAGCGCAGCCATGCGCTGCAAGCCATGCGCGACGGGCGGGCGCGGGTCTGCGTGGCGACCGATGTCGCCGCGCGTGGTATCGACCTGCCGAACCTGGATCTGGTCATCCATGCCGATTTGCCCATCAACACCGAAGGGCTGCTGCACCGTTCGGGCCGGACCGGCCGGGCCGGGCGCAAGGGCATCTCGGCGCTGATCGTGTCGGACAAGATCGCCAAAAAGGCGCAGCGGCTGCTGAAATGGGCCAAGATCGAGGCGGAATGGACCTTTGCGCCGACGCCCGACGATATTCTGGCCAAAGACGAGGCCCGGCTGCTGGACGATCCGATGTGGACCGCCGAAGTGGCCGAGGATGAAACCCGTTTCGCCGCCGATCTGATGCAGAGGTTCAGCGCCGAACAGATCGCGATCGCCTGTTTGCGGTTGCACCGCGCCGGGTTGACCGCGCCCGAAGAACTGAACCGCGCGCCTGTTCGCACCGATCCTGCGGCGAGCTTTGGGCCGTCGGCCTGGGTCGCTCTGTCGGTCGGGCGGAATCAGCGGGCAGAACCGCGCTGGCTGTTGCCGCTGCTCTGCCGCGCAGGTAACCTGGAGAAGAGCCAGATCGGCAAGATCCGGATGCAGGCGGACGAGACCCATGTGGAACTGGCTGAGGCCGCGCTTCAGGGTTTCCTTGCCCATATTGGTCCAAATGGTGTGCTCGAAGGCGAGATTACCGCAAGGGCGATGGACGGCGCGCCGGCCGACGAACCGCGTGCGCGTGCGCCCAAGAAGCGTTTTGACCGCGATACAGAGCGGACACCCCGGCCACCCCGAAAGGAATCGCGCCCGCCGCGCGATACCGCTCGCGAAGCGCCCGTTGCGGCACCGGAACCGAAGAAAGACGTAGTTGCACAGGAGACGGCCAAGCCGCGCCCCAAACCGGTATCGGACAAACCTGCCGAGCGCGCGGCACTGGTCGAGGCGAAGCCCGCTGCCAAGAAACCGTTCAAGAGCGCGCGCCCGGCTTCGTCCGCCGCAGCGGACAGCAGCCGTTCATTCCGTGCAGGCAAGCCCGGTGGCGGCAAACCTTTCCACGCGGCAAAGCCGGATGGGGACAAACCGGCCCGGTTCGCCAAGCCGGATGGCAGCAAACAGTCCCGCCCCGGTAAACCGGGAGGCGACAAGCCGTTTCGCGGTGGCAAATCCGAAGGTGGAAAACCGGCGCGTTTCGCGAAACCCGAGGGCGGCAAACCCTTCCGGAGCAACAGTTCGGAAGGCACAAAACCCGCACGGTTTGCCAAGCCCGGTTCCGGCAAACCAGCCAAGCCTGGCGCACGCCCCACGGGCAAACCGGCAGGTCGCGGCGGCGACGCCCCGCCGCGCCGGAAGGGATAAGGCCTGTCGCTGCCGTCTACTCCTGTGGGCGGCAGATCAGAGCGTGATGTCAGGCAGACTGTCGAAGGCGAGTTTCAGGGCCGAACCCCAGCCGGTCGAGATGGTCTGGAAATAGGGGTCTTCGGCGTCGATCCGGCGCGTCAGCCCCTGTTTGCAACTGTCGGTCTCGTAGAGTTGCAGGTCGAGCGGTAAACCAACGGACAGGTTTGCCTTGATCGTGGAATCGAAACTGACCAGCAGCAGTTTTACCGCAGCTTCGAAACTCATATCCGGCTCATAGGCCCGGACCAGAATCGGGCGGCCGTACTTGGTTTCCCCGATCTGGAAATAGGGGGTATCGTCGCCGGCCTCGATGAAATTGCCTTCGGGATAGACCAGGAAAAGGCGCGGCGGATTGCCCGCGATCTGGCCGCCGACGATCATCGTCGCGTTAAAGGCCGCATCGGCCCGCTGACCGGTCTCGGCGTTGGCCGCGATCACCTCGCGAAGGGTTTGGCCAACCAGCCGCGCCACCTGGAACATGGAGGGCGCCTCCATGATCGAAGGACTGCGATCGGCGGGGGCCTTGGTGCGTTCCTCGAGGATGGAAATCACCGCCTGCGTTGTGGCGAGATTGCCTGCAGTCAGGATGGTGATGAAACGCTCGCCAGGTTCCTCGAACGTGAACATCTTGCGAAAGGTCGAGATGTTGTCGACTCCCGCGTTGGTGCGGGTATCCGACATGAAGACCAGCCCGTGACCGAGCCGCATCCCTACGCAATATGTCATCGCATGCCTTTACTGCTGCTGGACCTGAACCTGCACCGTAAGGGTCTCGCCCGCGGTGCCGAACCGCGTCCCTGATACCGGAGCCGCCTCGGCATAGTCCAGCCCTGTTGCAGCACGCACATAGCGGGTGTCGGGGGAAATGCCGTTCGACACGTCAAAGCCGACCCAGCCCAGCCCGTCCACGTTGGCCTCGGCCCAGGCGTGGGTCGCTTCCTGCTCGATGCGGTCGTTCATCATCAGGTAGCCCGACACATAGCGGGCGGGTATGCCCATATGACGGCAGCAGGCGATGAACACATGCGCGTGGTCCTGGCAGACACCATGCCCGGCGCTGAGCACATCTTCGGTTGTCCAGCCGACCTCGGATCTTCCGGTTTCATAGGCCACCGCCCCGTGAATGGCGGCCGAAAGCGCGTGCATCCAGCCCAGACTGCCCGGCTCGCCGTACACACCGGAGACCAGCTTGCGGACCATGGGTCCGGCTTTGGTGACATCAGTCTCGCGCAGGAACATCCACATCGGCATATAGCCGCCATGCTGACCGATGACGCCGTGGTTCTCCTCGACTTCGACCACTCCGCTGCAATGCACGGCGATCTGGGTGGTGCCCGGGGCAAAGCTGATCAGGTCGACAATGTTGTGGTGCTGGTCTTCGAAACTTGCTTCCTTTTGCCCGCCCTCTACGGTCACCGTCCAATTGTGGACGGTCTGTCCGTGCCCGGACTTTGGCGTGACCCGCAATTGCTGCAAGGCATATGGGACCGGCTGGTCATAGGCGTAGCGAGTGGTATGGCTGATGCTGAGGCGCATGGGTCAGTTGTAGAACCTGTAATCGGTTTCGATCTGGCTGCCGAGCGAGGCAAGGGATTTCAGAAAATCGCTGATGAACTCGTGCAGTCCCATCTCGATGATTTCGTCAATGGTATGCGACATGGTGTGTTCGGCCAACTGGTCACACAGATCATGGCAGGATAGACGCGCGCCATAGTCATCGGCCAGATATCCCAGGTTGTCCCGGATCTTGCCGACACAGAAGGCCAGGCTGCGCGGCATCCGCTTGTCAAGCATCAGGAACTGCGCAATCTCCCGTGGCCGGGCATCCTGGCCGAATGTCATGTGGAACCCGCCTTCGGCCGAGACCGAGCGCAGGATGGTCTGCCACTGAACATTGTCGATCGACGTTCCAACCGCGACCACCGAGGGCAGCAGCACGTAATACTTCACGTCCAGAATCCGAGCGGTGTTGTCGGCCCGCTCCATGAACGTGCCGATCCGGGCGAAATCATAGATGTCGTTGCGTAGCATGGTGCCATGCATGGCGCCGCGCACAAAAGCCGAGCGCTGCCGGATCAGGGCAAGCACATCGGGCAGATCACGTTCAGGGACCTTGCGCGCCAGCGCATCGCGCAGCGTCATCCAGTTCTCGTTGATACTTTCCCAAACTTCGCGCGTCAGCGCCGTGCGGACCGTCTTGCCGTTGTTACGTGCGGCCTCGGCCATATTCAGGACCGAAGACGGGTTGTCCGGGTCGCGCAACATCCAGTCGATGGCGCCATCGCGGCTGATCTCGGTGCCGTGGATATCGACAAATCCGCCATAGGCGCCTGCCGATTGCAGCACGCTGGCCCATTCGTCATCGGCAGAATTGGAGCGGGTGAGCGCGATACGCTGACCCGCCTCGATCAGGCGTGCCGTGTTTTCCGAGCGTTCGAGGTAGCGGAACATCCAGAAGAGGCCGCCTGCGGTTTTTCCCAGCATGTCCTAGTCCTCCAGCACCCAGGTGTCCTTGGTGCCGCCCCCTTGCGAGGAGTTCACCACAAGGCTGCCCTTTTTCAACGCCACACGTGTCAGGCCGCCGGGGGTGATATCGACACCTTGCGGCGAGACCAGGACAAAAGGGCGCAAATCGACATGCCGGGGCGCAAGCCCTGCTTTGGTAAAGATCGGCACGGTCGACAAGGACAGCGTCGGCTGGGCGATATAGTTGCTGGGCTTGGCTTTGAGTTTCCTGCGGAACTCCTCCAGTTCGCGTTTCGAAGACGTCGGGCCGATCAACATGCCGTAGCCACCCGAACCATGGACCTCTTTCACCACCAGCTCGGCCAGGTTGTCGAGCACATAGGCGAGGCTTTCAGGGTCATTGCAGCGCCACGTCGGCACGTTCTTCAAGAGAGCCTTTTCGCCGGTATAAAACTCGACGATTTCGGGCATGTAGGAATAGATCGCCTTGTCGTCGGCGATACCGGTGCCGGGGGCGTTGGCAATGGTGATCCCGCCGGAGCGATAGACATCCAGGATACCGGGAACGCCCAGCGCCGAATCGGGACGGAAATTCAGCGGATCCAGAAAATCGTCGTCGACCCTGCGGTAAAGCACATCAATTGGCTGGTATCCTCGGGTCGTGCGCATTGCGACGCGCCCATCGACCACCCGCAGGTCATGGCCTTCGACCAGTTCGACCCCCATCTTGTCGGCCAGGAAGCTGTGTTCGTAATAGGCCGAATTGTAGATGCCCGGTGTCAACACCGCCACGGTGGGCCTGTCCCCGGACATCGCCGGGGCGCAAGCCGCCAACGAACGGCGCAATTGCCTTGGATAGTTCTGAACCGACTGAACCCGGTTTTGCGAGAACAACTCGGGGAACATGTGCAACATGGTCTCCCTGTTCTCCAGCATGTAGCTCACGCCCGATGGGGTGCGCGCATTGTCCTCAAGCACGAAGAATTCGTCAGGGCCGGTGCGCACAAGATCGATACCGACGATATGCGTATAGACACCACCCGGCGGCGAAACGCCGATCATCTGCGGCAGAAACGCCGCGTTCTTCGCAATCATTTCAACAGGCAACCGACCGGCGCGGATGATTTCCTGGCGATGATAGATATCGTGCAGAAAGGCGTTGATCGCCCGAACCCGCTGTTCGATGCCACGGCAGAGGCGCGACCATTCCCGCCCCGAGATGATGCGCGGAATGATGTCGAAGGGGATCAGCCTTTCTGTCGCCTCGGCCCGCCCATAGACGTTGAAGGTGATGCCAGTCAGCCGGAACAGCCGTTCTGCTTCTGCCTGTTTCTTGCGCAATCGAGAGGGCTCTTGGCCCGCGAACCAGGTATTGAAATCGGAATAGGCCTCGCGCAGCGCGCCGTCCTGCCCCCACATTTCGTCGAACAATTGACCTTGTTTCATAGGGGTCAGTTTATGCCAGCCTAACCGAAAGACAATGGCATTGCCGAACGCGTCACCGCAATTCACATGAAACGACTAAAACTTGGGCATTCTCCGGTGCCGATGTCAAAGCCCCAGAACATCGACCATATCGTAATGGCCCGGCGTCTTGCCCTGCCCCCACAACGCGGCCTTGAGCGCCCCACGGGCGAACACCGCCCGGTCGGTGGCGATGTGGCGGAGCACGATTCGCTCACCCGGCGCGGCAAACAGCACGTCGTGCTCTCCCACGATATCGCCGCCGCGAATAGCGTGGAAACCGATGGCCCCTCGCCTACGGGCACCGGTTATGCCATCACGGGCGCGATCCGACACATCCTTCAGATCCACGCCGCGCCCTTCGGCGGCGGCCTCACCCAGCATCAGCGCGGTGCCCGAGGGCGCATCGACCTTATGGTGGTGATGCGCCTCGATGACTTCGATATCGAAATCTTCGTCCAGCGCGGCAGCGACCTTCTTGGTCAATTGCACCAACAGGTTGACACCAAGGCTCATGTTGCCGGCACGCACGATCACCGCGTGGCGCGATGCGGGCTCCAGCGCGGCGATCTGCTCAGGTGTCATGCCGGTTGTGCCGATCACATGCACGCAACGGGCCTGCGCGGCCAATGCGGCAAACTCCAGCGTGGCGGCGGGCGCGGTGAAGTCAATCACCGCCTGCGCACGCGCAAATGCCTCGAGCGGATCGTCTGTGACGGTGACGCCCAGAGGCTGCCCGCCCATCGCCTCGCCCACATCCCGGCCGATCCAGTCGTGGCCCGGACGCTCGACCGCGCCCACCAGACGAACCTTGTCGCTGGCGGCCACGGTTTGCACCAGCATCTGCCCCATACGGCCCGACGCTCCGGTGATCACGATACCTGGAATATGGGTCATGGCGTGTCCTTCCTGTACTTGGCCTTATGCGTCCTAGCCTGTTCAGGGCCGCTTGGCAAAGCCCGGCTTTGGGCGTAGATCGAAACCATGGCAAAGAACAAGTTTCATGATGGTCCCGGCCCGTCACAGCGGCAGCTGCGCGTCGGCGAAGTAATCCGCCGCACCTTGTCCGAGGTGCTGGCGCGCGGCGACGTGCACGATCCTGACCTGAACCGTCTGTCGATCACCGTGGGCGAAGTGCGCATCTCGCCCGATCTGAAGATCGCGACCGCCTTTGTGCTGCCGCTGGGCGGCAAGGGGCAGGAGGATGTGCTGCAACTCCTCGCGCGCAACAAGAACGAGCTGCGTCGGGTGGTCGGCAAGAAGCTGGGGTTGAAGTTCACCCCGGATCTGCGATTCCGGCTGGACGAAACCTTTGATCGGCTCGATGAGACACGGCGGATATTCGATCAGGACGCGGTGCGCCGCGATCTGGACGAGTGATCCGGCACGTCGCGGCTGTCCTGGCGTTTGCCGTGGCGGGGCCTGCGGCGGCGGTGGAATGCCGCGACCTGACGCATCAGGGCAATCTGTACACCGTGTGCGAGGTCGATCCACGCACCGAAGAATTGCGCCTGTTCCTCAACGATGACCAGGGCAAGCTTCTGGGGCAGTTTTCGGCGGTGGATTCGGCTCTGCAATCCGAGGGCAAACGGCTGGCCTTTGCGATGAACGCCGGCATGTATCACCCCGACCGCTCGCCAGTCGGTCACTACGTCGAAAAAGGCGAGGAACAGAAGCGCCTTATCCCGAATGCGGGACCAGGCAATTTTGGCCTGTTGCCCAACGGCGTTTTCTGCATTCGCCCGGGACGCGCCGATGTGATCGAGACACTGGCCTATGATGCGGACCGGCCCGATTGCGCCTATGCCACCCAGTCCGGGCCGATGCTGGTGATCGACGGCGCGCTGCATCCGCGGTTCCTGCCGGATTCGACGTCGCGTTACATCCGCAACGGCGTCGGCACCAGCGCGGACGGCACGAGGGCGGTTTTTGCCATTTCCAGCAACGCCGTCACGTTCCATGAATTCGGCAGCCTGTTCCGGGATGTGCTGAAAGTAACGAATGCCCTGTATTTCGACGGCAACATCTCGCGCCTTTATGCGCCGCGACTAGGACGTTCGGATCCGGGCTTTTCGATGGGGCCTATCGTGGGCGTGGTGGCTAGCGCTCCATGACCGCACCTGACGCGCGGTTTGACAGCCTCTTCACAATGGGCTAACCGGCGCGCCTTGGATCGGATGAGGGCGACATGGCACGCAAACGCAAGGGGCGCGATATCTCGGGATGGCTGGTGGTGGATAAGCCCTCCGGCATCACCTCGACCTCCGTCGTCAACAAGGTGCGCTGGGCGCTGGGCGCCAACAAGGCCGGTCATGCGGGCACGCTCGACCCTGAGGCCACCGGCGTTCTGGCCATCGCCCTGGGCGAGGCCACGAAGACCGTTCCCTATATCACCGATGCGCTAAAGGCCTATGTCTTTACCGTCCGCCTGGGCCAGGCGACCAATACCGACGATGCCGAAGGCGAAGTGATCGCTTCCAGCAACCTGCGCCCCACCGATAAACAGATCAAGGATGCTCTGGCGCCGTTCCTCGGCGACATCATGCAGGTTCCGCCCAAGTTCTCGGCGGTCAAGATCGACGGTCAGCGCGCCTATAAGCTGGCTCGCGATGGCGAGGATGTGGACCTGGCCGCCCGCCCGCTCTGGGTCGAGGAACTGCTGATGGTGGACCGGCCCGACCCCGATCACGTGGTGCTCGAGATGACCTGCGGCAAGGGTGGATATGTCCGCTCGATCGCCCGCGACCTGGGTGCCGCGCTGGGCTGTCACGGCCATGTGCGCGAACTGCGCCGCATCTGGTCGGGCCCTTTCGAGGCCGAGGATGGCATCACCCTCGAGCAGGTCGACGCTCTGGCCAAGACGCCCGAACTCGACAGCTATCTGCGCCCCCTGGAAGAGGGCCTCGCCGACCTGCCCGAGTTGAAATGCAGCCCCGAGGGTGTTCAGCGCCTGCGCAACGGCAATCCGGGCATGGTCTATCCCGGCGAGGCCGAATATGGCGACGAGGCTTGGGCCTCGTTTGAGGGGCGCGCCGTTGCGGTGGGCATCTACAAATCCGGCGAACTGCATCCGGTTCGGGTCTTTGCCGGGCCCGAGTAAGCGGTGGGGCGTGACGCCGGGTGGCGCGCGTGCTAGGGCAGGGCGATGATCACCCGTTCCCATACCAAGGGCGATGCGCCCTCAACCGCCGTCTATTCCGACTGCGAACGCTACCGCTACAGCCTGACCCGTGTCTGGGAACCGGCCGGGCGCAAGGCGCTGTTCGTGATGTTGAATCCCTCGACCGCGACCGAGGTGCAGAACGACCCCACGGTCGAACGCTGCGAGAGGCGGGCGCGCACGCTGGGCTTTGGCGCCTTCCAGGTCACCAATATCTTTGCCTGGCGTGACACAGATCCGCGCAAGATGCGCGCGGCACAGGATCCAGTCGGGCCAGAGAACGACCGCACCATCCTCGAGGGCGCGGATTGGGCGGATCAGATTGTGGCCGCCTGGGGCGCGCATGGCGCACATCTGGATCGTGGGCCTGATGTCGAACGGCTGCTTCGGAAAACCGGGTTGCCGCTGTTTCACCTTGGGCTGACCAAGGATGGCCACCCCAAACATCCACTGTACATCGGATATAGCCAGCAGCCCACGCTTTGGGCTTGACCAATCCTGTTAACCATCTGATCCAAAAGGCTTTGACCTGATCTCCCCCGCCATGAGATATCTTCGGGCGGGGTAAGGGGTGTTCGGAGTTCACCATGTTGATGCTCGCAAGTCTGTTGGGGCTGGCCGCCGTCGGGGGAATGGTTCTCATGTCGTCGGGCACCGATGACAATCTGTCGGGCGAGGCCAGTGGTGACGATGATTTTGTTCCGGAACATAACACCGAACTTCTTGTGGAACTGAATTCAGATGCCGCAACAGGAAGCGAAACCGGCGATCTGACCGAGTATCTCCTACTTCCCGGAACGGAAGAGATGGACGCCATCGCCGGGGGAACCGGCAATGACCAAATCAACGGTTACGACGCGAACGACACGCTGTCCGGCCAGGATGGAAACGACACGATCTTTGGGGCGGAAGGTGACGATCTGATCGACGGCGACGCGGGCGATGATCTGCTCCATGGCGAGGATGGTGACGACATGCTCGACGGCGGGGACGGGGACGATAGCCTGTTCGGGCATTTTGGTGACGATCTGCTGGAAGGTGGCGCGGGCCAGGATAACATTCATGGCGGGCAGGATGACGACCGGTTAGACGGGGGCGCGGACAATGATGCCCTGCATGGTGGCCACGGCAACGACACGCTGGCCGGAGGGACCGGGGCGGACAGCCTGTTCGGCGGTTTTGGAAGCGATGTCCTATTCGGTGTCGAGGGGCCGAACCATGCGCCACTTGCCGCAGGCGATCAGGATGTCGACTACCTGAATGGTGGGGACGGACAGGACACGATCTTTGCCGGCGCAGGCGATATCGTCACAACCGGCGAAGGTGAAGATGCGGTTTTTGCCGGTCATTGGGTTGCAGACGGCGACCCTGTCCAGATCATGGATTTCGAACCGGGTGTCGATCAATTGCAGGTCATCTGGAATACCGAAAGCGATACCGATCCCGTCATCGAGATCAGCAAGGACCCGGACCAGCCCGGTTTGACCCGGGTGATCGTCGAGGGCGAGCAGATCGCGGTTCTGCACAGCGAGAACGAAGTCCTTCCGTCCGATGTTCTGCTGATCCGCGAGAACGTTCTTGCACAACAAAACTGGCCGAATTGAAGGTTCGGGAAATTTCTCTTTGCCCTTCGAAAAATAAACGCGTATACGCCCGCATCCGCCATGGATTCCTGTCCTGTGCGGTCAATCTCCATGGGCCTGTGCTGGACGACATCCCGGCCTGCGCCATTCACTCTAACCTCACAAGGAGACCCCGATGTCGATTACCGCTGAAGAAAAAGCACGCGTGATGAAAGAATATGCAACCAAGGACGGTGACACCGGTTCGCCGGAAGTCCAGGTTGCAATCCTCAGCTCGCGCATCGCGACCCTGACCGAGCACTTCAAGACCCACAAGAAAGACAACCACGGCCGCCGTGGTCTGCTCAAGCTGGTGGCTCAGCGCCGCAAGCTGCTGGATTACCTGAAGGGCAAGGACGAAGCACGTTACGCGTCGCTGATCGAACGTCTGGGCCTGCGTCGCTGATCCGGATCAAACCCGGAAACGGATTTGCTGGAACGCCCGCCTTTGGCGGGCGTTTTTGCGTTCAGGCGCCGTAGCGCGCCATGAACATGTCGACGGCTTGGAGGGCCACTTCGTCTATTTCAACCTGGGAAAAGCGGTTCTGGATGCCAAACACTGCCCGGGTCCAAAGCCGGGTCTTACACAACTCCGAGAACTGCTCGGCGGCCATCGGGATATCTTCGACAAGCAACTCGCCCTTGGAGACCGCCTTTTCGAGATATTCGCAGATGCGGCGCTGCCCGTTCTCGGGGCCCGCCGCGTAAAAGGCGCGGGCCAATTCGGGAAAGCGGTCGCGTTCCGCAAGACAGATGCGAAAAACCTGTTGTGCGAAATCGGAAGTAAGAAACGCAACCAGCTGTGTCGCGGTGATTGTCAGAACTTCACGCGCCGGGCGGGATTCGTCGATCATCGACAGGATGCGTTCGGCCATCAACTGGCATTCAGTCTGCGCCACCTCGATGAACAGCAGCCGTTTGTCGGGGAAATAGCTGTAGAGCGTTGCCTTGGACACACCCGCTGCGCGTGCGATGTCGTCGACATTTGCACCTTCGAAGCCGTCCGCCATAAAGACCTCGCGCGCACCTCTCAGCACTTGCTCGAACTTGCGCCCGGTACGCACGATGGTTGCGGCCTGCGTCATCCTCACTCCTCAGATATTCTGTTTTTCCAACGTATGGAGCAGGGGCTAGAGTTTCAACGATTCGGGCCAAACGGGTTGCAAGCCTGTCGGCCGATGATATCTTAGAATCATTCTAACCAGTTGGGATGCCGGATGCGCTTTCTTTCCTATCGCAAACATTTCCGCGACCTGTCCGAGCAGGAAGTCATCGCACTGGCGATCTCCTCGGAAGAAGACGATGCGCGCATCTACCGGTCCTATGCCGAGCTTTTGCGTGCCGACTTTCCCGCGTCGGCCCGCATGTTCGATGGCATGGCCGCAGAAGAGGATGAACATCGCGCACAGTTGATCGCTCTGCACGAGCGTCGGTTTGGTTCGGTAATTCCGCTGATCCGGCGCGAGCATGTGGCGGGCTACTACGCGCGCCGCCCTGTCTGGCTGGTTGAGAACCTCGGGATCGAACGTATCCGGACCGAGGCCGAAGCAATGGAGCGTGACGCCGAACGTTTCTATCTTGCCGCCGCCGCGCGCTCGACCGATGCGGCCACACGCAAGCTGTTGGGGGATCTGGCAGCGGCGGAAGCCGGCCATCAAGCCACCGCAACCGAGTTGGAGGAGGCTCATCTTGATGAGGACAGCCGCGCACAAGAGGAAGCCACCGCGCGGCGCCAGTTCATCCTGACCTGGGTACAGCCGGGCCTTGCCGGCCTGATGGACGGATCGGTTTCGACCCTGGCTCCGATCTTTGCTACCGCCTTTGCGACACAGGACACCTGGACCACGTTCCTGGTGGGCGTGGCCGCATCTGTCGGCGCCGGTATCTCGATGGGCTTTACCGAGGCCGCCTCGGACGATGGCGAGCTTTCGGGGCGTGGTTCCCCGGTCAAACGCGGTATCGCGTCCGGCGTGATGACCACACTCGGCGGCCTGGGTCACGCGCTGCCTTACCTGATCCCTGATTTCTGGACCGCAACGACGATCGCAGTGATCATCGTTTTCTTCGAGCTTTGGGCCATCGCCTGGATTCAGAACCGGTATATGGAGACCCCGTTCTTTCGCGCGGCCTTCCAGGTTGTTCTTGGCGGTGCGCTGGTCTTGGCCGCTGGTGTCCTTATCGGCAGCGGCTAGACGGCCACTCTTGCCATCAGGTCAGAAAATGTTACCAGATCGAACATGGTCGAGATCTTTCTGCGCACACTCCCGTTCTTTGCCATTATTGGCTTGGGCTTCTGGGCCGGGCGCAGCCGTTTCTTCAGCCCTGAAGCCACCGCTTATCTGACCAAGTTCGTGTTCTTCTTCGCCCTTTCGGCGATGCTATTCCGGTTCTCCGCCAACCTGCCATTCAACGAGATTTTCGATGGCCAGCTCGTCGCCGGGTATCTTTGGGGTACTGCAGGCGTTTACGGCATCGGGATGCTGGTCGCTTTTCTGAGGCGTCTCGACGTCCCGACGGCGGCAGTCGAGGCGCAATGTGCAGCCATTGGCAATACCGGATTTCTGGGGCTGCCGATGCTTGCGCTCTTGTTTGGCGAAGCGGCGATCGGGCCGATCATGCTGATCCTTTCGGTCGATCTGGTCGTGTTCTCGTCTCTCATCGTGATCCTGATCAACGGCGGACGCGACGGGCGCCTGACCCTTGCCACCCTGCGCCTGATCGGTCTCGGGCTGGTCAGGAACCCGATGATCGTCTCAATCTCTGCTGGCTTGGCGTGGTCGGCCATCGAGTTGCCGGTACCCGCCCCGATGAACGACTTCCTGACCATCCTTGGGGGTGCTGCAACCCCCGGCGCCTTGTTCGCCATCGGTGCTTCTCTGGCCGAGCGGTCGGCCGAACGGGTACAGATCGCGGCCTGGCTGAGTTTCTGTAAGCTGATCGTACACCCAATGCTGGTGGCGCTTGCGGTACTGTGGGTGTTTCCGGTCGATGCGTTCACCGCCTCGGTGGCCATTTCCGCAGCAGCGCTTCCGGTCGCTGGCAACGTCTATATGCTGGCCGCGCATTACGGCGTCGCCCCGCAACGTGTCTCGGCCGCGATCCTGCTGTCGACAGCCGCATCCATCCTGACCGTTCCGGCCTTCATCGCCTGGGTGAGCGCCCCCTGAGGGATATTCTCTTCGCCAGATGCTGGTGACCCCGACAGGATTCGAACCTGTAACCTGCCCCTTAGGAGGGGGCTGCTCTATCCAATTGAGCCACGGGGCCGCCGGGGCCCTCTCTAACGAGGTTTGAGAGGCTTGTCATCGGACAATGCGTAGCAGTTGAACGTGCCGACCTGTTCGCGCTAGCATCCAAGTATAAATCAAATCAGTGCAGGTACGCCGTTGACAACCGACACAAAACGCCCGCTCACCCTTCGAGATGTCTCCGAAGCTTCGGGGGTTTCGGAAATGACCGTCAGCCGCGTATTGCGCAATCGGGGGGATGTTTCGGATGCAACCCGTGCCCGCGTGCTCGCCGCAGCCAAGGAACTGGGATACGTTCCAAATAAAATCGCCGGTGCGCTGGCGTCAAACCGGGTCAACCTCGTGGCGGTAATTATCCCGTCCCTGTCGAACATGGTGTTCCCCGAGGTGTTGACCGGCATCAACCAGGTGCTGGAAGACACTGAGTTGCAACCGGTGGTCGGGGTCACCGACTATCTCCCCGAGAAAGAGGAAAAGGTGCTTTACGAGATGCTCTCGTGGCGCCCCTCGGGCGTGATCATCGCAGGGCTGGAGCATTCCGAAGCGGCGCGCGCCATGCTGGATGCGGCCGGCATTCCGGTGGTCGAGATCATGGATAGCGACGGCAAGCCGGTCGATGCGATGGTGGGCATTTCGCACCGCCGCGCCGGGCGCGAGATGGCGCAGGCGATCCTCAAGGCGGGTTATCGCCGGATCGGCTTCATGGGCACCAAGATGCCGCTCGATTACCGCGCCCGCAAACGGTTCGAAGGCTTCACCGAGGTGTTGGGCAAGAACGGGGTCGAGATCGAGGATCGCGAGTTCTACTCCGGCGGTTCGGCGCTGGCCAAGGGGCGCGAGATGACGCAGGCCATGCTGGAACGCTCGCCGGACCTCGATTTCCTCTATTACTCCAATGACATGATCGCGGCGGGCGGTCTGCTCTATCTGCTCGAACAGGGGATCGACATTCCCGGCCAGATCGGCCTGGCGGGCTTCAACAATGTGGAGCTTCTCCAAGGTTTGCCGCGCAAGCTGGCCACGATGGATGCCTGTCGGCTGGAGATTGGGCGCAAGGCCGCCGAGATCATCGCCAAACGGCTGGAGGACCCCGAGGCCGAAATCGAGACGCGGATCACGCTGGAGCCCAAGATCAGCTATGGCGACACCTTGAAGCGGCGCTGAGGCTGTGGCGCTGCAACGGCTCGACAACCGCGCGGCGCGGGCACTGTTCCTGGACCGGCACGGGTTGGCGGAACAGCCCAGCGGCCCGGCGCGCGGTGCCGACTTGCTGGACCTGATCACCCGGCTTGGCTTTGTGCAGCTCGACAGCATCAACACCGTTGCGCGGGCGCATGACATGATCCTGTTCTCGCGTCGCCCCACCTATCGCCCGCCCGATCTGAAACGGCTTTACGAACATGACCGGGCGCTGTTCGAACATTGGACCCATGATGCCGCCGTCATCCCGATGGCGTTCTACCCGCATTGGCATATGCGGTTTGAACGCGATGCCGACTTGCTGCGCGCGCGCTGGAAGAACTGGCGTCGGGACGGTTTCGAGGCCAAGTTCGCCGCGGTGCTGGATCATATCCGCGATCACGGACCGGTCGGTTCCTCGGATGTCGGCAAGGACGAAGAGAAGTCATCTGGCGGCTGGTGGGACTGGCACCCTTCCAAAACCGCGCTGGAATATCTCTGGCGCTCAGGGGCGCTGACGGTGATCGGGCGGGAAGGGTTTCAGAAACGCTATGACCTGACCGAACGCGTGATCGAAGAGCACCTCTGCCCCGGGGCAATCGACTGCGACCCGGCTATTACGATCGACTGGCTCTGCAACGCGGCCCTTGACCGTCTGGGCTTTGCCACCACGGGCGAGCTGGCCGCGTTCTGGGACAGCGCCAGCCCGGCCGAGACGAAGGTTTGGGCGGAAGGCGAACTGTCGCGCGGAAATCTGGAACAGATCGAGATTCAGAGCGCCGACGGCAGCTGGCGCAAGGTATTGGCCAGGCCGGATGTGAGCGAGCAGGCGGCCATCGCTCCGCAGGCGCCGGGCCGGATCCGGGTGCTTAGCCCCTTTGACCCCGCTCTGCGAGACCGGAAACGCGCGGAACGACTGTTTGACTTCCATTATCGGATCGAGGTTTTTGTCCCGGAACCGAAGCGGGTCTATGGTTACTATGTCTTCCCTTTGCTTGAGGGTGACCGCCTAGTCGGTCGCATCGACATGAAGGCACATCGAGACTGTAGCGAGTTGCGGGTCAGAGCGTTTTGGCCAGAGCGTGGTTTGCGCTGGTCAGAGGCCCGTACCCGGAAGCTGGAAGCCGAACTTGACCGAGTTCGTCGCCTGGCAGGCGTCGAACGGGTCGTGTTTGCTGCGGACTGGATCAGGGCACCGCATTGAGCGTTGAGGCTGGGGGGCCAGCCCCCCAGACCCCCAGGAGTATTTCCAACCAGAAAGAAGCATGAACCGGCTGCCTGCCAGGGCCTATCCAAGGTAGCCGCGGTCGTTTACCAATGCCTTTAGTTGCGTAAGAGATGTTTCGACGGACTGACCCGATGTATCGAGTTGGGCCAGTGCCTTGCCGTAGAGGATTTCGCGGCTGGCAAGGATGGATTTCAGCTGCTCCATCGCCTCGGGGTTTCCGGCCATCGGGCGCTCGTCTCCCTGGGCGCGGACCCGTTCCATGTGCTCCTCAGGGTCGGCGCGCAGCCAGATCGTGTGGAAATGGGTCAAGAGCATGTTGTAGGTTTCGGGCTCGGCAACGATGCCGCCCGCCACGGCCAGAACCATCGCCTCGTGTTTGGCCACAACCCGACTGACCGCCTGCGCTTCGAGCTTGCGGTATCCTTCCTGCCCGTAGAGCGCCATGACTTCGCCCACGGGCATGCCGGCCTGCTCCTCGATCTCGTCATTGAGTTCCACGAAGGGCAAACCGTACTCGGCCCCCAAGCGGACCCCAAGGGTGGATTTTCCCGCGCCTCGCAGACCGACTAGGCAGATCCGCTGCGCTCGGATCGCCTCGGCCGGTTCAGGACTGAGCGCGCGCAGAACGGCCTGTTGTACATCGGATTTTGCGACCCGATACAGATCGGCGACGCGCAGCGCGTCGGAGGTCCATGGATCATCCTGGCCCACAAGCCATTCGATCCGGTGATCAAGCGCGATTGCAACCCGTAACAAGAGACCGATCGATATATTCCCTTCGCCCGCTTCGAGTTGCGCCAGGTAGCGCGGCGAGACACCGGAAGCCTCAGACAGGACACGCCGTGGGATTCCCTTCCGCTGCCGGGCAGCCCGAACCCGGTCCCCAACCCTAGCGATCAGGGCCGAAACCTGAGCTTCTGTACTGTCTGCCGGTCCGTTTGACGCCGTTTCGCCGCGGAAATTGGTTATCTCGGTCATGCTACCTGCAGCTTTGTGCAAAATATTGCGCAATATTACGGCAGGGGGCCCACGGGTGCAATCCAATCCGCAAGCAGATGGCCCCAGAGCAGGCCCTTAGTAGGTCTCCACATGGAAACGTCCCTGGTCGCGCATCTGGTCGCGCAATTCGGTCCAGACAATGCCCCGTGCCCGCGCGATGTCCTTTAGCGCTTCTTCCACGCCCTGCTCCATCGCCTTCAGACCGCAGACATAGATATGGGTCGACGGATCCAGCAGCAACTGGCCAATGCGGTCTGCCTCGGCGCGCAGCTTGTCCTGCACATAGTGCTTGGGCTCTCCATCCTGCCGGGAAAAAGCAAAATGCTTGGCCATGAAGCTTTCTGGAACCTTTCCCAATGGGCCGAAATAGGGCAACTCCTGTTGTCGGCGAGCGCCAAAAACGAGGGTCAGGGAGTCCTTGAGCTTGGGGTTCTCCCGTTGCCGCCGCATGGTGAAAGCGCGGAAGGGGGCCGAACCGGTTCCGGTGCAGATCATCAGCAAATGCGCATTCGGATCCGATGGCATCAGGAAGGTCGCACCAAACGGGCCGGTCACCCGCACGGTATCGCCCGGTTTCAGATCGCAGACAAAGTTCGAGCACACGCCGTGCGGCTCTCGCTTGACGGTCAGCGAAAGGTTGTTGAAATTGGGTCTTTCGCCATCGCGGGGGCTTGAAACCGAGTACAGTCGCGGCAGGCGCGCTTTGCCTTCGGCATCTGTTCCGGGTGGAATGATCCCGATGCTTTGACCTTCGAGCACGGGAAAAGGCTGTCCGCCAAAATCCAGGATGATGTGGCGCACATCGCTGTCGCTGCCTTCGGCAGTCAGGCGGAAATTCCCGGTCACCCGCGCTTCGGCAGGTTTGCCCAGCGTATAGAGATTGATTGTCGGTTTGGCCGCCGTGGCGGGTGCGCGTGACTTGCCACCGACCCCCTTGTGCGCCTCGGCCAAGAGCGCTGCGACCGCGTCGTCCAGGGCTTCGAGCCCGGCATCGTCACCCGCCACGTCTTCCTGAGCGGGCAAATCCGTCCAGGCATATTGGTCTTCCAACGAATATGGCTCGGCCACCACGCGCCAGTTATCAATGGACCCCGTCGGACAGACCGGAATGCAATCCATGCAGAACTTGCACTTGTCCACGTCCACGACGACATTCATGTCGTCATGTTCGATGGCCTGCTCGGGACAGGTCATTTCGCATGTATAGCAGCGGATACAGATTTCGGGGTCGATCAGATGCTGCTTGATCGGCTGTGTCATGAGGTCTCTTGTTTCCTGGTCAGAACGATGTCGGGAACGATCAGCGTATCGATCAGCGCCTTGCACAGACCCACACAGTCAGAGCACCCAACACACGGACCTTGCAATGCAGATATCTGGCCGGCCAGCGCCTGAAGGCGTGGGGTATCGGATTTCGAACGGTCAATCTGCATGGTCGGGTCCTCGCATTTTCCGATCAGGCTGGGATCAGCGAACAGGAGAATACCCCTGTCCGTCAATCCGCAGGCGGGTCACAAATTGTTTCCGCCCACGGTTCCCGCCTGTGAACAAATTCAGGCCATGTGAAGCTTCACATACTCGAAATCGCCTGGCTTGTTGTCGATGCCAACCTTCGGCGGGCCAATCCAGCGGGCGTATTGCCCTGCCTCGTAGCACGGCTTCATCAGCGACTGGATATAGTCGCCATCGGCGTGGGTTGGCAGCCACTCGGGCAGGCCTTTGTCATATTCGGCCCCGGTCACAACCTTGCCTTCGGGATCGAAAGGAAGGTTGGCAAAGACGCCGATCTTGCGATGGAACGCTTCGTGCGGCAGCTTCAATTCAAAGTCGATGCCGTATTTCTCGATGATCTTGTTCCAGCGGCCGACACCACCCGCGGCGTCCTTGGTGTAATCATCCCGCAGGCGCATGTTGATCGCGGTAAGGGCAGGTACTTCCTTTTGCACTGCCTTGCCGTCGACCAGATCCCAGACCACGTAGGTATCGCTTTGCAACTGGTGATCGTCGGTGATGCGCGCCTCCATGTAGCGGCCCTTGATACCGGCGTTGAATGCGTTTGCGGCGTTGGTCGAAACTTCCTGACCGAAGAGATCCAGCGACAGCGTGTAATGCAGATTGAGCTTCTTCTGGATCAACGGTAGGTCGATCACGCCGAGGCCACGGATACGGTCCACATCGAACGGATCGTCGATCCCGTTCTCTTTCATCACCTGGCAGGTCCGCTCGATAGTGCGGCCGACGCCGGTTTCACCCACGAACATGTGGTGTGCTTCCTCGGTCAGCATGAAGCGGCAGGTGCGGCTGAGCGGATCGAAACCCGACTGCGCCAAGCTTTCCAACTGCATCTTGCCGTCGCGGTCGGTGAAATAGGTGAACATGAAGAACGAGAGCCAGTCCGGCGTTTCCTCGTTGAAGGCGCCCAGCATCCGCGGGGCCTCTTCGCTGCCCGACTGGCGGCGCAGCAAGTCGTCGGCCTCTTCGCGCCCATCACGGCCAAAGTACTTGTGCAGCAGATAGACCATCGCCCAGAGGTGGCGGCCCTCTTCGACGTTCACCTGGAACAGGTTGCGCATGTCGTAGAGCGAAGGCGCGGTCAGCGCCAGCAAGCGCTGCTGTTCGACCGAGGCCGGCTCTGTATCGCCCTGGATCACGATCAGCCGCTTGAGCAGATTGCGGTACTCACCCGGCACTTCCTGCCAGGCAGGTTGCCCGTAGTGCTCTCCACAGGGAATTGTGCGGTTTTCAACCTGCGGCGCCAGCAGCACGCCCCAACGGTATTCGGGCATCTTCACATAGTCGAACTTGGCCCAGCCTTTCGGGTCCACCGAAACGGCGGTGCGCAGATAGACCATGCTTTGCTGGAAATTCTGCGGGATCAGGTCGTTCCACCAGTTGATATAGCCGGGGTGCCATTTCTCCAGCGCCTTCAGCACTTTCTTGTCCTGGCTCAGCCCCACGTTGTTGGGGATCTGGGTGTCGTAACTTACGTTGATCAGGTCGAGCATTGCTTTCCTCCTTGCGGGAAAAAATCTTTCAAAGATTTTTCAACAGATTTTCGGAAAAAATCTGCTTCCCTCCTCAGACACGTTCCATGTTGTAGTCGCCACGCACCCCGGTGCCGTAGCGTTGCAGCGCACCATCAGGACCGACCGCGTTCGGGCGCTGGAAGATCCAGTTCTGCCAGGCAGTCAGGCGGCCAAAGATGCGCGTTTCCATCGTTTCGGGACCGGCAAACCGAAGGTTCGCCTCCATCCCCGTCATCGCATCGGGCGAGAAACTCGCGCGCTCTTCCAGGAAGATGCGCACTTCATCCTCCCAGTCAATATCGTCATAAGCATAGGTCACCAGGCCCAGTTGTTCGGCTTCAGCGGCTTCCAGCGCCTCGCCGACATGGCCACGCAGGGTATCGACGGTTTCCGGAGTACCCAGGAACCGGGTCTGCAAGCGCGTCAGGTCGTTCCCCATCGGGTAGGAGCCGAAATTTCCTTCACTCAGAGTGATAGTCGCAAGCGGGCGATTGTCGCCTTCGAACTCGTCCAGCATCATGTAAGACCGGTCCACGGCCCAGAGCAGTTCCGCCAAGGGCCCGGCAAAGCAAGAGCCATGCTCGACAATGGCGACCAGGCTGCGCGAAGTCATGTCCACACGCTTCAGGACGCGCTTCCAATACTGCAGGATTTCGTTGGCCAGCCAGTTGTCGCGGTTGGCCAGCAAAAGCGCTTCGTGCGCCAGAACCGCAGTCGGGTCACCTTGCGTCTTGAACACCAGGGTGCCGATCTGACGTTCATTCAGGCGCAGATGCAGGATGGCGTCGTCCAGTTCGCGGGCGGCGCGCAGGATCCAGGCTTGGGCCCCCTGCCCCTGCAATTCCGCCACCGAGGCCGGAGCCGGATCGGACGGGCCTGTGATGGTCAGCGTTGCCCGACCTCCTTCCCGATCGATTGCGACTTCAACTGAGGAATAGGTGACCGAACCGCCCTCGTCAAAGCGGCGGTCGAGCGGCGTAAGTTCGATCCCCGTCAGACCAGAAGGCTTGGCGCTGGCTGCGGCGAATTCGCGGGCGCGTTCCTGCACAACCTCATCAAACTTCGAATTCGGCGCGATCTCGTCCACCAGCCGCCAATCAACGGCGCGCTGACCCTTTACACCTTCTTCGACCGAGCAGAACACATCGGCCAGATCGCGACGCACCTTGCGCTTGTCCGTGACGCGGGTCAGCCCACCGGTGCCCGGCAGAACGGCCAGCAGCGGAACCTCGGGCAAAGCCACGGAGGAAGAGCTGTCATTGGTCAGTATGATGTAGTTGCAAGCCAGAGCCAGCTCGTACCCGCCACCCGCACAGGCGCCCTTGACTGCGGCGATGTATTTTTGGCCGCTGTCGGCCTCGGCGGCCTCGAACGTGTTTCGCGTTTCGTTGGTGAACTTGCAGAAGTTGACCTTGTGCGCGTGACTAGCGCCCCCAAGCATGCGGATATTGGCACCGGCACAGAACACGCGGTCCTTGGCCGATTGCATGACCACCACCTTGACCTCGGGGTGCTCAAACCGCATCCGCTGGACAACATCGGCAAGCTCAATGTCAACCCCGAGGTCATAAGAGTTGAGCTTCAGCTCATATCCCGGGAACAACCCACCTTGCTCATCCACATCCATGTAGAGATTGGCGATCTCGCCGTCGAACTCCACGCGCCAATGACGATAGCGGGAGGGATCGGTTTGAAAGTCGATACGGTGGGTCATGTTAGACTCCAAAACTTGAGGTTGAGGTGCATTTTAATGCCCACATGCGCTTTGGCAAGAGGTATTGAGCAAAATAATGCATCTTTTGTTTCTTCAATATCAATGCCTTACTAAAAAAATCAAAAGACTCCATAACAGATCAGGCGATTTGTGCATTATTTTGCATTACTTGTGAGTCGCTTTTCCACCTTTTCGACGAGCGCCACCAGATCGTCAGAACACAGCCCCATCGCCCGTTCTCCCCCTGTCCTGCCGGCATGTTCCCGGACCAGAGCACAGAGACGCCGTGCAGCCCGGGGGCGGTCCATCTGCATCTTGAGCTCTGCATTCGCCAGTTGGATTGCCGCCTGCGCAATATGACGCGCGGCGGAATTCGGCGGCAACTGCATCCAGACGGGTTCCCAGACTTCATGCGCCTCCCAGAAGTAGCCCGCGCCGTAGAATTGCCAACCCGCCCTCCAGGCTGGGCTGGCGGCCAGTTCTTCCTCCATCATTCCCGCCGTTACGCTTTTGCGCAAATCGAGAAACGTGTCCTCAGGCGGGCGAGCTGTCCGACCGGGGACATAAGCCGGATATGACAGACACAACGCCATAGTTCAGGCGGGAATGACCTGGGCGGCCTCAATACGGATCAGCCGGGCACAATACTCGCCCACCACATCCAGCACCGGTTCCGGGGACTCCTGATGCGGCGCATGCTCGCAATCGAGGATCAGCGTATCGACCGGGCAGTAAGCGCGGTTTTCGATCTCTTCGATCTGCGCCATTGTACCATATTGGTCCTGCCGCCCCTGAATGGCCAGTATCGGAACCCGGAAATAGTCGATCACCTCGGCCACGTTCCATGCGGCAAAACCCGGATCCAGCCAGGCGCCATTCCAACCCTTGAAGGCTCCGTCAGGGTCAAGATGGTACTTGGCCATCTTCGCTTTCAAATCGCCGCTTTCATATGCCTCGCGCGCGGCCGCAATCGAAGCCAGCCCGCTCGGTTCGGTAAAGAAATGCGGCGCCTCAAGGATCAGACCGCGCACGCGCCGGTCCTCGACGCTGCCGGCATAGATCGCCGCAATTGTCGCCCCGTCGGAATGCCCAAAGAGAATGGCGCGATCGACGCCCGTAACGTCCAGAACCCCAGGCAGGACATCCAACGCCTCGCGGGTCTGAAAGTCCAACGGTCGCGGCAAAGATACCGGATCGGACTTGCCATAGCCCTGGCGCGAATAGACAAGTACGCCAAGCCCGGTGCGCTCAGCAAGCCGGCTTGGGAAATCCCGCCACAGGGCAGTGCAGCCCAATCCCTCGTGCAACAGGACAATTGTCGGCGCCTCGGACGGCAAGGGGCCGTAGCAAGCGTATTCCAGCGCCGCGCCGTTGACTCGCAGCTTTTCTGTTGGCGCAGAACACCATTCCATCTCTCACCCCTCCTGGCGCAATTTGAACCGCTGAATCTTGCCCGTAGCGGTCTTGGGCAGGTCGTCAACAAACTCGATCCAACGGGGGTGTTTCCACTTACCCACCTTCTCCTTGACGAAGTCGCGCAGCGTGTCGGCCAGCCCTTCGGTCTCTGCCGTCTTGAGCACGATAAAGGCCTTTGGCTTTTCCAGTCCATCGGCGTCGCGCGCCGCCACCACCGCCGCCTCGAGAACGGCCGGATGTGCCACCAGCGCCTGCTCCACCTCAAACGGCGACAGCCAGATACCCGAGACCTTGAACATGTCGTCAGTACGCCCGCAATAGACATAGCGACCCTCGGGCGTCAGCTCGTACTTGTCGCCCGTGCGGGTCCATTCGCCCTCGAAGGTGGCGCGGCTCTTGTCGCGCTTGTTCCAGTAGCCGTCCGCCGCCGAGGCACCGCGCACCAGCAACTCTCCCAAACCACCCGGCCCGACATCTGCGCCGCTTTCGTCGACCAGCCGTACCTCATAGCCCGGCACGGCGCGACCCGAAGTGCCATAAACAACATCCCCCGGCGCGTTCGACAGAAAGATATGCAGCATCTCGGTCGAGCCAACACCATCCAGAATGTCGACGCCCCACTGCCGGCGCCACGATCGTCCGATCTCTTCTGGCAGAGCCTCACCGGCCGAGATGCAGCGGCGCAACGTCACATCCGGCACGCCCTCGCGGTCCAGCATTGCGACCATCGCTGCATACAGTGTTGGCACACCGCAGAACACGGTTGGCCGCTGGGCGGCGATGATGTCGCGCACCCCGTCTGGCGTCGGGCGCCCATTAAACAGGATCGTCTCTGCCCCGACCGACATGGGAAAGGTCATGCCATTGCCCAGCCCATAGGCAAAGAACAGTTTAGCTGCGGAAAAGACCAGGTCATCGGGCTCTATCCCAAGCACCTGCGCGCCGTAAGTATCCGCCGTTGCCTTGAGGCTGCCATGCACATGCCGAACGCCTTTGGGTTGCCCCGTCGACCCCGAGGAGTAGAGCCAGAAGGCGACATCGTCGGACGAGCTTTGAACCGTGGGCAGGATATCGGCGTCACGCACGAAATCCTCATAACCCTGCGTGCCCTCGGGCGCCGCACCGATGACCACAACCTGGGTCAGATACGGCGAAGCCTCGGCAGCGGCTTGCACCACCGGCCAAAGCTCTTCGGACACGAACAGAATGCTGGCCCGGCTATCGTTCAGGATAACATCGTAGACAGAGGTCGCCAGCAATGTATTCAGCGGCACCGGCACCACGCCCGCCTTCAGGCACCCCCAGAACAAAGTCGGAAATTCCACCTGGTCCAACACCAGCATCGCGGCGCGCGCCTCGCGCGGGATACCGGCGCGGGCGAGGGCACCCGCGACACGGCCGCTCTCCGTGGCCAGCTCGCCATAAGTGATCCGACGCTTTTTCCCTGCGGCTTCGCGAAAGGCGGGACGATCGCCCTGCCCTTCGTCAATGTGCCGATCCACAAAGTAATGCGCGGCGTTTCCGCTCATCCCGTTCTCCTCCCGGTGAATACCCAAGGCCGCACGCGGACGGCTCTCCTCCACGGTCCCGCGCGCCTCCCTCTTAGACAATCATCATGCATTCAAAAGTCATTTATGCAAGATATTGCCTATTCATCTCGCAAAAATTATGCATCTTAATGCACAAAAATGACTGCTTCGTCCGGATCCTCGTGCAATCGGGTGACCAGTTCGGCCCGGAGCATCAAGATTTTGCGGAAATTCAGGTTTCCTTTGGCAGTAACCTCGCCATCCGCCATTGATGGCGGATCCGAGAGAATCAGGGCGCGTGCAACGGTAGTGGCGCTGCCACGACCCGCATTCAAACGAGACAGGCGCTTGGCGATCTCCTCAGCCTGTTCCCCAGGAAGACAAGCGCCATCGCGCGCGTCGAGGCCCTGCACCAGCGCGGGCGACGGAACAATCATCGCGCCAACCTCGCCACGTCCCTCGCCGGTCAAGACCACATCCGCCGCCAAGGGGGCCAATGCCGCCAGAACCTCTAGCCGCAGATCGGAGGCAGGCACCCATATCCCGGTAGTCAACTTGAACTCCTCGGCGATCCGCCCGTCGAACCGAAGCCCCTTGTTCGGATCCTCGGCGTCAACCAGCGAAACCTTGTCGCCGGTGCGAAAGAAACCCTCTTCGTCAAAGGCCTCGGCTGTCTTTTCCGGGTTGCCCAGATAGCCGGAGAAGACGTTGGGCCCCTGCACACGCAACTCGTGACCCCCGCCATCTGCCGGAACAAGCTTGACCGTCACACCGGTCAGCGGCACACCGATGATACCGGGCAGGTTGGCCGGTACATGCTGAAAGATACAGGCGGGCGCGGTTTCGGTCATGCCCCAGCAGGTGGTGATCAGGGGCTGGGTGTCGCGCACTTCGGCGGCCATATCGCTCAGGTCGCGCCAGACATCTGCAGGCAGAGATGCGCCCGCATAGAAGAGCATGTCGAGATCGGCAAAGAAATGGCGCTTCAACGCAGGGTCCCGACGCATCTCGTCACGCAGCTGGGCAAAACCCACCGGTACGTTATAGGCGATGGTGCCGTTCATCAGGCGGTTGTTCTCAAACGTCTTGCCGATTAGGGCCGGGGCGGGCTTGCCCCCGTCGATGTAAAGCGCACCGCCAAAGGCCAGCATCTGGTTGAAATTATTCGATCCGCCAAAGACGTGATTCCAAGGCAGCCAATCAACCAGTCGCGGGGGACGTTCCGACAAAAACGGCAAGGCGCGGGTGTATTGTGCCTGGTTGGCGCACAGCATCTTTTGCGTGGTCAGTACACCCTTGGGGTTCGAGGTCGAGCCCGAGGTCATCAGGATCTTGGCAACCGTCTCGGGGCCGACTGCCTTGGCTGCGGTATCAATATCGGCGGTTTCGCGTTCGAGATCGGCAAGAAGGCTCATACCCGGCCCGGGATTTCGTCCGACAACGATCCGGTGGCCTGTTATCTCGTCCATCGCCAGCGCATTTGCGAACTGCGCACCATCCTCGGCGTAAACCATCGCCGGGTCGATCAGCCCGATCACATAGCGTAGCTGTTTCAGTGCACCGGGGATCAGCGAGTACTGTTCGGCCACCGGAACCGGCACAAGGCCCACATACTGCGCCGCAAGCGCCAACACTCCATGGTTCACGCTGTTGCCCGAGATGATCAGGATACGATCCCCAGGCATCAGCCCACGCGCCAGCAGACCTGCCGCCACGGCGCGAACCCGCTCCAGCGCCGCGTCATAGCGCAACTCGGCCCAGCCCGCCCCGCTGCGTTCTGCCAGAAACACAGCATCGGGCGTGTGCCCGGCCCAGCGGTGCAACCAATCGGCAGTCTTTCGGTCAGGCGATACTGCTTCATGCCCGGATCGCAGCAGGACCGCGCCATCCGCGCGATCCTCGCGCCGAACATCATGCGCCAGGTAATGCGTCATCGTCTCCTCCCACATGCCGCGTCGCGGCCTGCGGTCAGGCCGGTCGCGCAGAGCCGGGGCAGACCTGACCTATCCCAGCAGAAACAGTGTGATCGCGGGAAACGCGACCAGAATGACAACACGGATCAGGTCCGTCGCGACAAAGAACATTACCGCCTTGTAGGTATCGACCATGCGGGTCGCCCGATCCATCGCGTTGATGATGAACAGGTTCATGCCGACAGGTGGCGTGATCAGCCCGACCTCGACCACGATCAGCACCAGAATGCCGAACCAGATCGCCACGTGCTCGGCCTCCATCCGGTTGGCCATGCCACGGGTGACGCGGATGCCCAGCTCCTTCATCTGGTCGCGAGTCAGTTCGGCACCGCTGGCGATGGCATCCTTGATGCCTGCCAGGGTCTCAGCGCTCATCTCTTCGGGAACGCCGGCCTTGAGAACCTCCATCGCGGCGTCGGCCTGCATGGCGGCCAGCGACACAAGGTCGAAGTCCATTGCGGATATCACCGGAAAGAAGATCGGGATGGTCAACAGGATCATGCTGAGACTGTCCATCAGGCAGCCGAACACCAGATAGAAGACGAGGATCAGCGCCAGTACCGTCCACGGGCTGTATCCCTGACTGACCACGAAGTTCGAGAGTTCCTGCGGCACCTGGGTCAGGGCAAGGAACCCGTTGTAAAAGGCCGCACCCAGCACGATGAAAAAGATCATTGCTGTAGAACGCGCTGTCACCAGAAAGCTTTCGGTCAGCGAGGCCCGCGTCAAGCCGCCGTTCAGCCAAGCAATCACGCCGGTCCCCAGCGCACCGACGGCGGCACCTTCGGTTGGTGTGAACCAGCCAAGGTAGATACCGCCGACAACAAGACCAAACACCAGAAGAACTGGCCAGACCTGGACCAAAGCGGCAAACCGTTCGGAATAGGGAACGGGTGGCCGGGTGCCCGCGCTTTCGGGGTAGAGCCGCACGTAGACAGAGATAGCGATCAGGTAGCCGACCGCCGCCATGATTCCGGGAATGAAAGCCGCGAGAAACAGCTTGGCAATGTTCTGTTCGGTCAGAATGGCATAGATCACCAGCACTACCGATGGCGGGATCAGGATTCCCAGCGTACCGCCTGCGGCCAGCGTGGCGGTAGAAAACCCGCCGGCATAGCCATACTGCCGCAACTCTGGCAGGGCGACACGGCCCATGGTGGCCGCAGTGGCCAGCGACGATCCACAGATCGCGCCAAACCCCGCGCAGGCACCAATGGCGGCCATGGCAACACCACCCTTGCGGTGGCCCAGCCAGCCTTCGGCCGCCTTGAACAGGGCGTTCGACATACCGCCAAGGGTGGCGAAATGGCCCATCAGCAGGAACATCGGCACGATGGTCAGCGAGTAGCTGGAAAAGGTCGTATAGGTCTCGTTCTTCAACCGGGCAAAAGCGACCTGAGTTCCGTCGGTCACCAGCACCAGCCCAATCAGGCCGACAAGGAACATGGCAAGCCCGATCGGCACGCGCAGAAAGATCAGAACCATCAGGGCAGGGAACGACGCGATCCCGATTTCAAGCGTGGTCAATGGCCTGTCTCCACACCATCCCAGACGATCACGCGCCCGGTGAAGAACTCGACTAAACGCACGCCAGCCATGTAACAGCCGACCACGGCCGCAGCCAGAGAGGCGAGAAAACTCAGCGCATAGGCCCACCATATCGGGAATTCCAATAGCAGGGTCGTCTCGCCGTAACTTCGTTTACTGATCATCCCGTCGCCCAGTTTCCACGCGATCAGGATCAGGACGGCGGCGAACACGGTCTCAGTGACCATGCGCAAGAACCGGTTCACGCCCTGAGAAAAAGAATTCGTCAGGATGTCGACAGATGCGTGGCCAGCGGTAATCTGACAGAACGGCAGGAAGCAGAAGATCGCAAAGGCAACCCCTGCCTCGACAAGTTCAAAATCGCCGTTCACCGGACCCACGCCCAGCTGGATCATCCAGTGAGAAAATTCCGGCGCGATCCCGGTCATGAAACTGCCGTGAAACGCACCGTTGAGCAGACGGCCCAGAATGGACACGCAGGTCAGCATGATCAGGGCGCTGAGCACGATCCCACCCAAAATGGCCATGGCCTTGGCCAGCCCCATCATCAGCTTGTGCATCTGTTCTTTTCGTCTTTCGCCGAAAGGGGATCCCGCAGCAGCTGCGTGCCGCGGGGTCGGTTCTTCTCCGGATCAGTTCGCGTAATCCGGTGTGTACTTCTCGATCAGCATCTGCGCTTCGTCGATCAGCGCCTGACCGTCGATGCCCTTGCTGTTCATGTCGGCGACCCACTCATCATAAATGGGCTGTGCCAGCGCGCGCCATTCGGCCACCCCGGCCTCGTCGATGGTGATGATGTTGTTGCCCAGGTCTTCGGCAACCTTGCGGGCTGGCCCATCGGAATCGGCCTGTGTGCCGCCCGCAAACACCGAGAAATCAAGACCCGAGTTCTTGTCGACAGCGGCTTTCAGATCATCCGGCAGGCTGTCGTACTTGGCCTTGTTCATCGCCAGAACGAAAGTCAGGGTATAGAGCGCCTTTCCGGAGAACTCGGTGTGGTTCTCCACCAGTTCCGGAACCTTCAATGCCGTGGTGACTTCCCACGGAATGGTTGTGCCGTCGATTACACCCTTGCTGAGTCCTTCGGGAACGGCGGGAACCGGCATGCCGACCGGGGTCGCGCCCAGTTTGGTCAGCAGCGAGTTGACCGATCGCGAACCGCCGCGGATCTTCATGCCTTGCAGGTCCTCGGGTTTTTCCACCGGATCCTTGGTATGGATCATGCCGGGCCCGTGAACCCAGGTGCCCAGAATGTGCACATCCTTAAACTCGGTGTCCTTCATGTGTTTTTCGAACATCTCCCAATAGGCACGGCTGACCGCACGGGCATTGGTCATCATGAAGGGTAGTTCGAACACCTCGGTCGAGGGGAAGCGGCCCGGCGTATAGCCGACCACAGTCCAGACCACGTCGGCCACACCGTCTATGGCCTGGTCCATCAGCTCCGGCGGCTTGCCGCCGAGTTGCATCGAGGGATAGCGCTCGACCTTGATGCGGCCGCCCGAATCCTTCTCGACATTGTCCGCCCAGACATCCAGCACCAGTTTCGGCACATTTGCCTGCGCCGGCAGGAACTGGTGCAGCTTCAGCGTAACCTCTTGCGCCAGCGCGGTGCCGGCGCCGAACCCGGTCGCCAGAGCCGCAACCGCAGCACCACCGATCAGACCCAGAATCTTTCTCCGATAGGTCATGTTATCCTCCCTTTGACCCTCTCTAAGCAATATAATGCTCATTACTATCATACTTGCAATATATTGCTACACTCCTCTCAAAAGGCCCCGATCAGACGGGCGCCGCCAAAAAACAGCTTGATCGAATCGTACCACTTTTCTTCCGACATGGTCCGTACCATTGCATTTTGGATCGTCACTAATAGGCCAGCGTGCTTTTGGATGCGATCTGGCTCATCACTTGATTGGCGCCATGTTTAATGTCCCTCTGGACAGGCTGGAATCAGCGACCCGCCCACCATTCTTTTCAACCGCAGCAAGGATGCCCTCGCAATCATAGGCTACTCTGCCGGCCCAAGCGTCAGCGCGATCGGATCCAGCCCGTCAATGCCGCCGGTGATCACATCCCCGGCCACGACCGGGCCAACCCCGGCAGGCGTGCCCGTCATTACCAGATCGCCGGGACGCAAATGGTAATAGCCCGACAGGTGGCTGACGATCTCGTCAATCTTCCAGATCAGCTCGGACAGGGTGGCGTCCTGTTTGACCGCGCCATTCACTTCGAGATGGATGCGCTTACCATCTTCGGGCGACCAGTCTGCCACCCGGGTCAGAGGGGCAAAGACCGCCGCGTTCTCGACATCCTTACCCAGATCCCAGGGGCGTTTTTTGTCGCGCTCGCGGATCTGCTGGTCGCGCCGGGTCATGTCCAGCGCGCAGCCATAGGCATAGACCGCGTCCCAAGCCTCGGCCCGGCTGGCACGGAACACCGGCTTGCCGATGGCAAAGGCCAGCTCCATCTCGTAATGGAAATTCTCGGTACCCGGCGGATAAGGCACGGTGGCCCCGGTCAGGATCGCATTGGCGGGGGATTTGGTGAAATAGAACGGCGCCTCGCGGTCCACTTCGTTACCCATCTCGGCGGCATGGGCGGCATAGTTGCGGCCAACGCAGAATATGCGTCCGATCGGATAGGTGCCGCTGTCGCCGCGGACCGGGATGCCCGGTATCGGGGGCAGGGTGAACAGGCTGTCGCTCATGTGGCGCGTTCCTCGTAGTAACCAAGTTTCTCTTGCAGCGGCCGGTCGTGGATTCGGACCATAAACGCCTCGCTCTCTGCCTGATGCCGGATGCGGGCAAAGACCGGGGCGGTGAATGTGTCCTTTGGCCCCCATTCGATGACCTGCCCGTCGATCTCACAGCGCCCGGAGCCCGCGATCACGTGAAAGGCCGAAGAGCACGAGCGCAGCGGCGGTGCCTCGACCTGTCCGTCCGTCAGCATCATCGCGGTGAAACCAAGCGCGGGCAACACATCCTCTCCGGTTTCGGGGTTGATATAGTCCAGTTCGGCAATTCCCTCGCCATAGGCCGCCATCTGGCGCAGCGCCGCCTCGGTCGCGGCCCAGGGATAGCGCATCATCGGATAGCGCCGCGCACCCCGCCCCGGCCGTCGCGACGGGGCCAGCCCGGCGGCCCGGTATTCGACCTGGCTGGCATCGGGGCGGTTGCGCTGCGCCTGCAAATCGCCCTCGATCGCATAAGACCCTTCGAGCTGCACGAACAGAGGCAGGTCGAGCGCGTCGAGCCAGATCACCGGCTCGTCCCCGTCATGCCCGTGATCGTGCCATTCGCCGCCCGGCGTCAGCACCAGATCGCCCGGCTCCATCGCCAGGCGCTCGCCATCGACCACGGTATAACCGCCTTGCCCCTCGACCACGATCCGCACGGCCGACGGCGTGTGGCGATGTGCCGGCGCCGACTCTCCCGGAAGCAACAGTTGCAATCCCAGATAAATGGTCGCGGTCGCCTGCATCGCTCCCGCACCGCGCCCCGGATCAGACAGAACCAGCACCCGACGCTCGGCCTTTTCCACCGGCGTCAGCTCTCCGGCACGCAGCAAGAGGGGCCGCACCGCCGGATAGGACCAATGCCCCGAGCGTGTCACGGGCTTCGGCGCATCATGCGGCAGCACATTGCGCATCATCGGCCAAAGCGGCGCAACACCTGCCGCAGCCATCTGATCCCGATAGTCCTGCGGCAGTTCCTCTAGTGTGCCAAGCTGCTCGGTCATTTTCCCCCTCGAAGTGATGCCGCCATCTTAGGCTGGTCTAACGCTCTGGCAACAGGCTTGTCCAGGAACCGCGCTCAACGGCCATACGCGGCATCCTGCCTGCAACCAAAAATTGCATCGGCACTTTTTCGCGCAATCCTTGCCTTTATGCATCAAAGCGTTAAAATCGATATTGCGCCACCTTTGGTTGTGCGTCTTTCTGATTAGAAAAGGTGAGACAGAGACAAACTGAGATCTCGGAACATCGTTCTGACGGGCAGACCCCCTCGTCCCGTTCAGTTATCAAAGGTGCCGTCCCTACCGGCCCGCAGATGTTCCGACGACCCAGCGGCATGGACGGTGACCATTGCGTCCGATTTCTGCTGGAAGGTCAGGCGGCGCAGCTACTTCTAGCCTGACCCCTCTGCCGGAGAGAACCCCCTCCTCTCCGGCAGATTCTCCTATCTCCCCGGACTCAGACGGATTTTTCCTGATAGAGCTCATTTAGAAGATCAAGCAGTGTTTCGAAGCGATCGGCCCCCAACTGCGTTCGGATATCATCAAACACAGCCTGGCTGGCGCCCAGGTTATCGCGAATGATCTTGGCTCCAGCCGGCGTGATATTGACAATCTGTTTGCGCCTGTCACCGGGATCAGGTTGCCGCGTGATCAAATCCTTCTCTTCCAGTTTCTGAAGGATCCGGGTCAGGCTGGGCAACAGCAGACACGCCTGATCCGCGATTCGAGTCGGATCCTGTGGTCCCTCCTCTTCGAGGACACGAAGGACGCGCCATTGTTGTTCGGTAATCCCGACATCCATCAGAATGGCACGGATCGGCCCCATGACACGTTCGCGCGCCCTGAGCAGCGCGATCGGCAAGGACCTTGAAGTTAAGGGCAAATCGGAGTTCATAACGAAGTCTTGCCGAAATCTCAGCGCCCCGCAACGGGCGAATGGCCTCAGGACGCCGGTCAAAACGGATTTGACAAGGTGAAATTAATTTCACATGTTAATCAAAATCAACCCTCAGCCAAGCAGGACTCACATGCCAGTTCCCGCACCGAACCTGTACCCGCCGTTCAACATCGTGCGTCTCAGCCATGTGGAATACCGGGTGAGGGACCTGGCGGCCAGCCGCGCCTTCTATATCGACATCCTGGGTCTTCAGGTTACGCATGAAGAGACAGGGCGTCTGTATCTGCGCGCGATGGAAGAGCGCGGTCACCACTGCATCGTTCTGGTTCAGGCCGATACGGCCGATGTCGGCGTGCTGGGCTTCAAGCTGTATGACGAACCAGACCTGGAGCGGGCCGAAAGCTTTTTCGCCGAAAAATCTTTACCCACCGCCTGGGTCGAGCGCCCGCATATGGGCCGGACGCTGCGCACCCGCGATCCTTGGGGCATTCCGCTGGAATTCTATGTGCGGATGGACAGGCTGCCACCGATCCATCAGCAATACCGGCTCTATAACGGGGTAAAGCCGCTCAGGATCGACCATTTCAACATGTTCTCGGCCGATGTGGATGCCAGTGTCGCCTTTTATGGCGAGATGGGGTTTCGCGTCACCGAATACACCGAAGATGACGAAAGCGGCCGCCTCTGGGCCGCCTGGATGCACCGCAAGGGCGGCGTGCATGACGTGGCCTTTACCAACGGGCTGGGCCCGCGCCTGCATCACACCGCCTTCTGGGTGCCGACCCCGCTCAACATCATCGACCTGCTCGATCTGATGAGCACCACCGGCTATGTCGCCAATATCGAGCGCGGGCCGGGGCGGCACGGGATCTCGAACGCCTTCTTCCTTTATGTCCGCGACCCTGACGGGCACCGGATCGAGATCTATTGTTCGGACTATCAGACGGTCGATCCGGATCTGGAACCGATCCGCTGGTCGCTCACCGACCCGCAGCGCCAAACGCTATGGGGGGCACCCGCGCCCAAAAGCTGGTTCGAAGAAGGGTCAACCTTCGAAGGCGCCGAACCAGCGCCGAGCGCCCTCAAGGCGCAACCGATCATTGCCCCCTGAGGGCAGGCGAGGATACGACAGATGAAATGGGATGAATTCGCCGATTGGGGCCGCAGAGTTGCCGACTGGACGCAGGATTATCACCTGACCGTGGGCGACCGCCCCGTGCGCGCCCGGACAGAGCCGGGCGCAGTGTTGAACGCCCTGCCCGCAACACCGCCCGAGACTCCCGAAGCGATGGAAGATATCTTTCGCGATTTCGATGATATCGTGATGCCCGGGATCACCCATTGGCAGCACCCGCGCTTCTTTGCCTATTTCAACTCGAACGCATCTGCTCCCTCGGTCCTGGCCGAGTTCCTAGCCTCGGCCATCGCGCCGCAATGCATGCTGTGGCAGACCTCACCCGCCGCGACCGAAATGGAAACGCGGATGATGGACTGGCTGCGTCAGGCATTGGATCTGCCCGAAGGGTTCGCAGGCGTAATCCAGGACAGTGCCTCATCCGCGACCCTGGCGGCAGTGCTGACACTTAGGGAAAAGGCGCTGGACTGGCAGGGGAACCGGCAGGGGCTGTTCGGCCAGAAACCGTTGCGTGTCTATTGCTCGTCCGAGGTTCATACCTCGATCGATCGCGCCATCTGGGTGGCAGGGATCGGCCAGGACAATCTGGTGCGTGTGCCGATCAAGGGCGACTGGCGTGGCATGAACCCCGGCGCGCTCGAGGCAGCGATCAAGACCGATCTTGCGGCGGGGCTGCACCCGGCAGGCCTGATCCTGTGCGTGGGCGGCACCGGTACGGGGGCCACCGACCCGGTGGATCGCTGTCTGGATGTGGCCGAGACATACGGACTCTATACCCATGTGGACGCGGCCTGGGCCGGGTCGGCGATGATCTGCCCCGAGTTCCGCCATTACTGGCCCGGCATCGCGCGCGCCGACAGTATCGTGTTCAACCCCCATAAATGGCTGGGGGTGCAGTTCGACTGTTCGGCGCATTTCCTGAAGAACCCCGACGATCTGGTGCGTACACTGGCGATCCAACCCGAGTATCTCAAGACCCACGGGCGCGACGGGGTTATCAACTATTCGGAATGGTCGGTGCCGCTGGGTCGCCGGTTCCGGGCGCTGAAACTGTGGTTCCTGATGCGCAGCTATGGGATGGAGGGGCTGCGCCAGAGGCTGCGCAACCATATCGCCTGGTCGAGCGCATTGCATGACCGGCTGGCTGCCGAGCCGGATTTCGAGATCGTGACGCCGCCGATGTGGTCGCTCTGGACCTTCCGCTATCTGCGCGACAGATCCGACCCGGACGAGTTGAACCAGCGTTTGGTCAATGCGATCAACGATGACGGGCGTATCTACCTGACCCAGACCCGCGTCGATGGCGCGCTTGTGATCCGGTTCCAGGCTGGGCAGTTCGAAACCACCGAGACCGATGTGATGATGGCCTTTGACGTAATCACAGAAATCGCTCGCGCTCTGCCCTGAATGCTGGACGGGACCTGTGCGCTGACGCAGGCTGACCCCAAGACCTGACCAGAGGAGACCACAATGCCCGCTCCCAAGAACTTGTTCAAACAGGCCCTTGCCGAGGGCAAACGCCAGATCGGCTGCTGGATGAGCTTTGCCGAACCCAGCGTGGCCGAGATCATGGGAACCTGCGGCTTTGACTGGCTGGTGGTGGATGGTGAGCATGCGCCCAACGACATCCGCTCGATCCGCGACCAGTTGACCGCGCTGGCCGCCAGCCCGTCGCATCCGGTCGTGCGGGTGCCGGTGGGCGAGGACTGGATCATCAAGCAGGTGCTGGACGCGGGCGCGCAAACGGTCCTGGTGCCCATCGTGGAAAGCGCCGATCAGGCCCGTCAACTGGTGCGTGCCTGCCGCTATCCGCCCGATGGAGTACGCGGTGTCGGCGCCACTGCGGCCCGGGCCACCATGTTTGGCAGTATCAGCGAATACATCCAGACCGCTGACCAGGAGATCTGTCTGCTGGTGCAGGTCGAGAACCGCGCCGGCATTGCGGCGCTGGACGAGATCATGACCGTCGACGGGGTGGACGGTGTCTTTATCGGACCCGCCGACCTGTCCACCGACATGGGGTTTCAGGGCAACAGCGCGGCCCCCGAGGTGCGCGCGGTGATCGCCGATGCTATCGAACGTATTCAGGCAGCAGGCAAGGCGTCGGGCATCCTGGGAACCACCGACGAGGCGACTCAAGCCTATCTGGATATGGGCGCCCAGTTTGTGGCTGTCGGGCTGGACGTGATGCTGCTGGCCAATTCCGCGCGGCGGCTGTCGGCACAGTGGAAATCCGCCTGATCCACAGCGTTCATCCGGAGACTGTCGCAGCACCCGACGCGGGTACGTATTTCCGCATAATTGACCGAAACCGCTCCTCACAACTAGCCTGTTGCCATTCTAAGCACGACGCGCCGACACCCAAGGCGCACATCGGGGAGGAGAAACATGAAACGCATTTTGTGCGCAGGTGCGGTGTCGGTATTGGCACTGGCATCCGCAGCGGCCGCCGACATCAAGATCGCCCATGTCTATGGCAAGACCGGCCCGTTCGAAGCCTATGCCAAGCAGTCTCATGACGGCCTGATGCTGGGGCTGGAATATGCCACCGGCGGGTCGATGGAGATCAATGGCGAAAAGATCGTGGTGATCGAGAAAGACACCCAACTGAAGCCGGAAAACGGCAAAGCCCTGCTGGAAGAGGCCTATGGCGACGACGAGGTCGATCTGGCCGTGGGCCCGGTCAGCTCGGGCGTGGCGCTGGCGATGCTACCGGTGGCCGAGGAATACGAAAAGATCCTGATCGTCGAACCGGCGGTGGCGGATTCCATCACCGGGGCCAACTGGAACCGCTATATCTTCCGAACCGGACGCAACAGCAGCCAGGACGCGGTGTCGAATGCCATCGCACTGGCGGGCGAGAATGTGCATATCGCGACGCTGGCGCAGGACTACGCCTTTGGCCGCGACGGCATCGCCGCCTTCAAGGAAGCACTGGAGGGCGCAGGCTCGGGCGTCGTGCACGAGGAATACGTGCCGACCGACACCACCGACTTTACCGCAGCGGCCGAGCGTATCTTTAACGCGATGAAGGATCTGGACGGCGAAAAACGCCTGTTCATCATCTGGGCCGGTGGCGGCAATCCGATGGGCAAGATCCAGGCGATGGATCCCAGCCGTTTCGGCATCGAGATCGCGACCGGCGGCAACATCCTGGCGGCAATGGCGGCCTACAAGGATTTCCCGGGCATGCAGGGCGCGACCTATTATTATTACGAGATCCCGCAGAACCCGGTGAACGACTGGCTGGTCAAGACCCATCAGGACCGCTTCGGCACCCCGCCCGATTTCTTCACCGCAGGCGGCATGGCCGCTGGTATCGCCGTGATCGAGGCCATCAAGAAGGCAGGTTCCACCGATACCGAGGCGCTGATCTCGGCCATGGAAGGCATGGAATGGGAGACCCCCAAGGGCAAGATGATGTTTCGCCCCGAGGATCACCAGGCGCTGCAATCCATGTACCACTTCAAGATCAAGGTCGACCCGAATGTCGACTGGGCCATCCCCGAACTGGTGCGTGAACTGACGATCGACGACCTACCGATCCCGATCCGCAACAACTAACTCCCCGACCTGGCCGGTCCCATGGCGCGCTACGCGCCGGGACCGGCCTTTTTGCAAGCGGAAGACAGAGCCATGACATCCCCCATCCTGGCGACCGAGGGGCTGACCGTGCGGTTTGGCGGCCATGTGGCCGTGGACGCGGTCTCGTGCGCCTTTCACACCGGGGAACTCACCGCGATCGTGGGTCCGAACGGTGCCGGCAAGACCACCTATTTCAACCTGATCTCGGGCCAGATCCCGGCCAGCGCGGGTCGTGTCCTGCTGCGTGGGCGTGATATCTCGGGCCAGTCGGTGTCCCAACGCACCCGCGCCGGGATTGGGCGCGCGTTCCAGCTGACCAACCTGTTTCCCAATCTCAGCGTGCTGGAAAACGTGCGCCTGGTGGTGCAGTCCAAGGCAGGCCAGGGGATGAACCTGTGGTCGATGGCCAGCCGTCACACCGAACTGACCGAGGCCGCCGAAGCGATCCTGAACCGAGTGCGGCTGATCGACAACCGCGACCAGACCGTGTCCGAGCTGAGCCATGGCAACCAGCGCAAGCTGGAGGTCGCCCTGCTGATCGCGCTCGACCCCGCCGTGTATATGTTCGACGAACCCACGGCGGGCATGAGTGTGGACGAGGCGCCCGTGGTGCTGGACCTGATTGCCGAGCTGAAAGAGCAGCGCGACAGGACGATCCTGCTGGTGGAACACAAGATGGACGTGATCCGCACGCTGGCCGACCGCATCATCGTGCTGCATAACGGCGCGCTGGCCGCCGATGGCGATCCGGCCACGGTGATGGCCTCGGACGTGGTGCAAGAGGCCTATATGGGCCGGGAGCTGGAAGATGTCTGATCCGATCCTGCGGCTGGAGGGCGTCTATACCAACATCGCCCAGTATCACATCCTGCAAGGGGTAGACCTGGAGGTGCCGCGCGGCGCGGTGACGATGCTCTTGGGGCGCAACGGGGTTGGCAAGACCACCACCTTGCGCACGATCATCGGGCATTGGCGTGCGCGTCAGGGCCGGATCCTGCTGGACGGGCAGGACATCACCCAGATGCCGACACCCGCCATCGCGCGGGCCGGTGTCGGGTTTGTGCCCGAGGATATGGGCATCTTTGCCAATCTCACGGTCGAGGAAAACATGGTACTGGCCGCCGTGTCCGGCCCCATCGACAGCGCCCGGCTCGACTGGGTGTTCCAGGCCTTTCCGCCGCTCAAGACATTCTGGAAGTCCGAGGCCGGGAACCTCTCGGGCGGACAGAAACAGATGCTGTCGATCGCGCGCGCGATGGTCGAGGAACGTAGGCTCTATCTGATCGACGAGCCCACCAAGGGGCTGGCGCCCGCCATCGTGTCGACCATGGCCCGGGCGCTGCGCGAGTTGAAGGCGCAGGGTGCCTCGATCCTGCTGGTGGAACAGAATTTCTCGGTCGCGCGGGCGCTGGGCGACAGCGCCTGCGTGATGGATGACGGGCGCATCATCTGGTCCGGTGAGATGCGCGAACTGGCCACCGATGCCGCCCTACAGGAGCGGTTGATGGGTCTGAGCATGGAGGCCCATTGAGATGCGCGGGAAGAGGTTGGAGATGAGTATTCTTGACCAGAAAGAAGCTGGAGGCGTGTCATGAGCATGGCCCCGGAACACGCGCCCACGATGGCGCGGCTGTCGCTGGCGCAGCGGTTGGCGCCCTGGATGCCGGTGCTGCTGGTGCCGCTGCTGGTCGTGGCCGGTTTGCTGGCGATCCCGAACACCTCGTCCTGGCTGACTCTGACGGTGTCAGGGCTGGCCATGGGGATGATGATCTTTCTCATGGCCTCGGGCCTGACGCTGGTGTTTGGCCTGATGGATGTCATCAACTTCGGTCATGGCGCGTTTGTCTCGGTGGGCGCATTTGTCGGTGTTTCGGTGCTGCTCATGCTGGGCGGCATGACCGGCGCGCCCTCGCTGGCGCTGAACCTTGCAGCGATGGGACTGGCAGTGATCGGGGCGATGCTTGCCACCGGCGCCATGGGCTGGGCCTTTGAAAAGGTCATCGTCGAGCCGGTCTATGGCCATCACCTGAAACAGATCCTGGTCACCATGGGCGGGCTGATCGTGGTCGAGCAGCTGATCATCGTGCTCTGGGGCCCCGAAGAGATCTATATCTCGCGCCCCGAGGCGTTGAAGGGCGCGATCACATTCGCCGGCGCCGCGCTGGAGAAATACCGGCTGGTGGCGGTGGGCTTGGGTCTTGTGGTCTTTGCGGGTATGCGCTGGACACTCAGGCGCACCAAGATCGGGCTGATCGTGCGCGCCGGCGTCGAAAATGGCGAGATGGTGCAGGCGCTGGGTTACCGGCTGCGGCTGGTGTTTGTTGGTGTCTTCATCGCCGGATCCGCGCTGGCCGGGCTGGGTGGCGTCATGTGGGGTCTCTATCAAGAGGTGGTAAGTGCCCATATGGGCAATCAGGCGATGATCCTGATCTTTATCGTCGTCATCATCGGCGGGCTGGGCAGTGTCGAGGGCTGTTTCATCGGCGCGCTGCTTGTCGGCCTGATGCAGAACTATGTTGCCTTCCTGGAACCCAAGGTGGCGCTGATTTCCAATATCGGCCTGATGGTCGCGATCCTGATGTGGCGCCCGATGGGCATGATCCCGGTGGTGAAGGCAAAATGATCAAAGCTGTTCTTTCGGGCGATATGCCCCGCTCTCGGGTACTGGCCCTGATTCTGGGGCTGATCCTGGTCTGTCTGGCGCTGGCGCCGTTCCTGTTTCCCGGCGTGCGTACCGTCGACACGGCGGCACGGATCTGCGTGTTCATCGTGCTGGTGGCCAGTTACGATCTGCTCTTGGGCTATGGTGGCATCGTCAGTTTCGCCCATACCATGTTCTTTGGCATCGGTGCCTATGGGGTCGCGCTGGCCCTGACTCATATGGGGCGCGGATTCGACGCGATCCTTGTGGGCGCAGGCGCGGGTGCGCTGCTGGCGGCGGGGTTGGCCTTTGTCATCGGCCTGTTCAGCCTGCGGGTGCGCGCGATCTTCTTTGCCATGATCACGCTGGCGGTGGCCTCGGCGGTGGCCGTTCTGGTCAGCCAGCTGTCGGGCCTGACCGGGGGCGAGGATGGGTTGACCTTCAAGACACCGCGCGCGCTGGGCCCGGCCTTCAAGTTCGGGGACGAGCTGTTCGGGGTGAAGCTGAACGGCAAGCTGCTCTCCTATTACGTGGTGTTCATTGGCAGCCTGGTCCTGTTCCTGCTGCTGCTGCGGGTGGTGAACTCGCCTTTTGGCCGGGTGTTGCAGGCGATCCGCGAGAATGATTTCCGGGCCGAGGCGATCGGCTATCGGGTGGTCTATTACCGGGTTGCGGCGACCTGCTTGTCGGCAGCGGTGGCGGCGCTGGCGGGCAGTCTTTATGCGATCTGGCTGCGCTACGTGGGGCCGGATACCACGCTAAGCATGGAGATCATGATCGACATACTGCTGATGGTGGTGATCGGCGGCATGGGAACCATGTATGGCGCTGTGATCGGAGCAACGCTGCTGGTGCTGGCGCAGAACTATCTGCAGAACCTGATGGGTGTCGCCGGGTCGCTGGTCGAGCGGGTGCCGGTGCTGCCGCAGCTTTTGGATGCCGACCGCTGGCTCTTGTGGCTGGGTGTTCTGTTCATCCTCAGCGTCTACTTCTTTCCCACCGGCGTGGTGGGGCGTCTGCGGCGGGGTTAGGCCCGGCGGATACGCTCGGCGGCGGCGGCATAGCCCCCCGCCGCCCCGTCGATGAAATGCACGTGATCGTCGCGCATGGCCGAGGGTACGAAACAGGTCATCATCGCCTCGTCCTGGGCAAACAGGCCATAGCGGATCTTGCCGCGTTGGCGGGCCTCTTCAAGGATCGCCTCGATCCGTGCGCGGGTTTCGGCGTCGCAGTCGAGGGTCATCTTCAACCCGTCATCGAACTTGCGGAAATCGGCGTTGCGGCTGACCATGCGGGCATAGTGACCGGGCTGAAAGTCACCCAGCCGCAGACCGGTACGGAACAACAGCCAGATCAGCAGGTTCTGGCCCAGGAGCTTCAGTTTGTGCAGGCCTAGATTGCGGCCCTCTCGCGACACATGCGCATCCAGCGACAGGCCCGGCGGTGGCCAGGTCACACCCGGACCGCCGGGCGGGACCGGGTGGCCGCCTCGCTCCAAGCCGTTGGCGACGGAAACTACGCGGTGCGCCAGATCGGCAAAGTCGCGCTCGGTCGCCTTGTCGCTTGGATGTACCACCAAGGACAGGATTTGCCCATTGCGGGCACGCATGTTGGACCAGCGGCACGACAGCCCGGTCAGATCCGGCTGCGCGCCGGGAGGACCTGGGTCAACGGTGAACTCCCCGGCCTTCATCCGTGCCTCGGCCCAGGCCAACCCCCGGCCCGAGAACATAGCATAATCGACACCATGAGAGGCCGCATAGCGGGCCACCCTTACATCCCGACGGGCCGCGCGGATGTCGGCCACCGGCACCAGCGCGGCGCGCAGGGCGATGCCGAACTCCTCTTCCGCCCAGCGGCGCAGATCCGCCAAAACCGCGCGCACCTGTCCGGCCCTGTCACCGGGTACTGCGAAACCAGCGCCGTCGCCGCCGAACACATAGGGGAATCGCAGGTCGCCCATGGCGTTGATCATGGCCGAAATCACCGCAGCGCCAACCATGTTCACGGTCTTGTAACGACCGCGTGCAATCTCTCCGGTGCTGTCGAAGATATCAGCAGTGCCAAGCACCCAGTCATCGGGAAGCGGCGTGAAACGTGATGGCTCCGACAGCTCGGGGAAATCCATCACCGGGCGCAACGAGGCGTAAAACGAATCCGAACCGTTAACCATGTGACCCCCACGACACTCCCATTCTAAATAGCAGCCGCGCGGCGAAATCCAGTGCCTCGCTGTACCATCGGCGCGCTTGTGCGCAAGCCGATAACATGTCAACCATCGGGCGCGTGCCCGGGTAGGAGGAAAACAAATGCAGGCCGGTCTGTTCATCCTGTGTCTGGCATATGTGCTCAGCCAGTTCTTTCGCGCATTTCTGGCGGTGCTGACCGCCGATCTGGCCCGTGATATCGGTGCGCAACCCGACGATCTGGCCTTTGCCTCGGGCCTATGGTTCCTGACTTTCGCTGCCATGCAGATACCCGTCGGCTGGGCGCTGGACCGGATCGGGCCGCGCCGCACGGCGGCGGCATTACTGCTGGTGGGTGGCGGCGGAGGTGCTGCGCTGTTTGCGGCGGCCACGGCACCCCTGCATATCAGCGCCGCGATGGTCATGATCGGGATCGGCTGTTCACCGGTGCTGATGGCCTCTTACTTCATCTTTGCCCGCGAATACCCGCCCGCGCGGTTCGCGACGCTTGCCGCCCTCATGCTGGGCGTGGGGTCTGTGGGCAATCTGGTGGCCTCGTACCCCACCGCGTTGGCGGTAGAGCTGATGGGATGGCGCGCAACGCTCGCTGGGCTTGCCGCGATATCAGCGGCGGTGGCAGCGGGTATCTGGCTATCGGTACGCGACCCCGAGACGGTGCAACATGACAGCAAGGGGTCGCTTCTCGACCTGCTGAAACAGCCGCTCTTGTGGACCATCCTGCCGCTGATGCTGGTGGCCTATGCACCGGCAGCGGCGCTGCGCGGGCTGTGGGCCGGGCCCTATCTGCGCGATGTGTTTGGCCTCGATACCGGGCAGATCGGGCAAGCGACGCTGATCATGGGTGCGGCGATGATTGCGGGAACCTTTGCCTATGGGCCACTCGACCGGATTCTGCGGACCCGCAAATGGGTGATCTTCGGCGGCAACCTGGGCGGAGTACTGGCTCTGGTCCTGCTGGTTCTATGGATCGACCTTGGCGTCTGGTCTTCGGTTGCATTGTTGGCGGCAATCGGCTTTCTCGGCGCCTCGTTCCCGGTTATCATGGCACATGGCCGCGCCTTTATCCCGGCCCATCTAGTGGGGCGCGGAGTCACTCTGCTCAACCTCTTTGGCATTGGCGGCGTGGGGCTGATGCAATTCGTCACCGGGCGCCTGCACGAAAGCTATGCCGCTGCTGGCGCCGCCGCCCCCTATACCGCAATCGTGACCTTTTTTGCGGTGTCTCTGGCGGCCGGTCTCGTGATCTATCTGTTCAGCCGCGACAGTCTGGCCTGACAGGGGCCTTTCCTCGCCCTCACTTTCCCTGTATGGAACCGCCGCCGGTCAAGGCGACCGGGTATATCTGGAGAAACAAGAAAATGGGTTATCGCGTCGTCGTCGCTGGCGCCACGGGCAATGTGGGCCGCGAAATGCTGAACATCCTGGCCGAGCGCCAGTTCCCCGTGGATGAAATTGCCGCGCTGGCAAGCCGTAAATCCCTGGGCACCGAAGTCAGCTTTGGCGACAAGACGATCAAGACCCAGGATCTGGACACTTTCGACTTCACCGGCTGGGACATGGCGCTGTTCGCCATCGGTTCGGACGCGACCAAGGTCTATGCGCCCAAGGCGGCGGCTGCGGGGTGCGTGGTGATCGACAACAGCTCGCTCTACCGCTACGACCCGGACATTCCGCTGATCGTGCCCGAGGTGAACCCGCATACCATCCACGGCTATGCCAAGAAGAACATCATCGCCAACCCGAACTGCTCGACTGCGCAGATGGTGGTGGCGCTGAAGCCGCTGCATGACCGCGCCACGATCAAGCGCGTCGTTGTATCCACCTATCAATCGGTGTCGGGCGCGGGCAAGGAAGGCATGGATGAGCTTTGGGAACAGACCAAGGCGGTCTATAACCCAACCTCGGACGTGCCGCCGAAGAAGTTCCAGAAGGAAATCGCCTTCAACGTTATTCCCCATATCGACGTCTTCATGGAAGACGGCTCGACCAAGGAGGAATGGAAGATGGTCGCCGAGACCAAGAAGATCGTCGATCCCTCGATCAAGGTCACCGCAACCTGCGTGCGCGTGCCGGTCTTTGTCGGCCATTCCGAGGCGGTGAACATCGAGTTCGAGGAATTCCTGGACGAGGACGAGGCCCGCGACATCCTGCGCGAAGCACCTGGCATCATGGTGATCGACAAGCGCGAGCCCGGCGGCTACGTGACGCCCAAGGAATGCGTAGGCGATTTCGCCACCTTCATCAGCCGCATCCGGCAGGATTCCACCGTCGAAAACGGGCTGAATCTATGGTGTGTGTCCGACAACCTGCGCAAAGGCGCGGCGCTGAACGCGGTTCAGATCGCTGAGTTACTGGGCCGCGAGGTTCTGAAGAAGGGCTGACACCGCCCTGGCACGATATGCGCCGCTCCTGTCCGGATGGATGGGGGCGGTTTTCTTTTGCCTAAGAGCTGACGCAATCAATGATTGTGCGATTCCGCGAAAGAATCACTGAACTCCTTCGAGAAACCGTGCGTTTCCCAATGAGCGAAAATCTGTCTGGAACAAGACAAATTTAGGCCGAGACGTGGACAAACTTTTGTTCTAAATGTGATTTTTCACTTTTTCGCCACAATAATGCGCGATTCCCGACCGAATCTCAGCCAAACATCAAAGCATCAGGAAATTCATCCTTCGGCCTAAACGGCAGCGGCAGCCGGAACAGACCTCAAAAGAGGTACCGGTAAAGTTGTGACCGCCGACAAGCTATACCCGAGGGCAAGACAAGAGTAACAAGTCCGGTTCATGGCGGCGAGAGGAAATTCCCGGCCCTGGATCACAAGGATCGAAATGCAAGGCGGTATCGCCTCTGAACAAAGAGGAAAACGAAAATGGCAACCATCATCACCTTCCGTCGCCCCGAAGCGAAAAACCTGGCCGGCGAATGCCACGGCCGGTCGGACAACATCCTGTCGATGGCCGATTGGCGGGCACAGGCCCATCCCGTGCGCACCGCGACCGGCGTTTTCTTCGTCACCAACCCATGGGGCACATCCGGCGACGCCGCCTGAGCCCAACCACAGACACAACAGCAATTCAGAATATCAGGAGCACCCAGATGAACATCTCCCTCGCACAGAAAGCCCGCCAGAACCGCATCGCCGCATTGGAGTACCTGCGCCGCACCAAGCAAGGCGCCGAAGATGAAGGGGAAGTCCTGAACTTCTTCGCACATCGCGCGCGGCAAAAGGCGACGCCGGTTTTCTTCTCGGTGCGTGCCCGAGCCGATGACGAGCGGATCGCAGCCTGACATCCCACCCCAGCCGAATGTTCAGGAAAGGCGCCTTGCGGGCGCCTTTCTTGTGTCAAGGCTTCGGCCGTTCGGGTGTATCGCCTGGGCGATCAACCGTTTTCGCGCAGAATATTGCCTGCCAGATAAAGAGAGCCGCAGATAAGAACGCGCGCGGACGGGTCCGTTGACACGATACCGGCAAGCGCGGTGGCCACATCTGGCGCTGTGTAGGAAGCCAACCCTACAACGCGTGCAGCAGCCGCTGTCTGCTCGGCCGTCAGGGTATTCGCTTCTCCCGGAATTGAAACGGCCGTAAGGCTCGCCGCCTGACCTGCAAGTGGCCGCAGATACCCTGAAACATCCTTGGTGTTGAGCATACCACAGATCAGGTGAGTAGGCCGCACAGGGAGACGCGCCAGCAAATCTGCTAGCACCTTGCCCGCTGCCGGGTTGTGTCCCCCGTCAAGCCACAGCTCGACCTCGGGTGCCATTTCTGTCAGTGGACCGGTCTTTAGCCGCTGCATCCGGGCGGGCCAATAGGCGTTGGTCACGGCCGCCTCATACGCAGCCTCACCCAGGTTCAGATGCCGCAACGCCGCCAGCGCCGCGCCCGCGTTCTGGATCTGGTGCCCCCCAAGCAAGTTTGGCAGGGGCAGGTCACACAGGCCGGTTTCATCTTCGAACACCAGCCGCCCGTGTTCTTCCCGCACATGCCAGTGCTGACCATGGGCGATCAGAGGCGCGCCAAGACGGGCAGCGGTGGCTTCGATCACCTCTATCACCTCGTCGGGCTGGGGACCGACCACCACCGGAACGCCACGCTTGATGATCCCGGCCTTTTCGCCAGCGATCTTGGCCAGTGTGTCGCCCAGGTATTGTTCGTGATCCATCGAGATCGGAGTGATGATCGACAAGGCAGGCCGCGCGATCACATTGGTTGCATCCAGCCTGCCGCCCAAGCCCACTTCGAGCAGTGTGAAATCCGCAGGCGACCGAGCGAAGGTCAGCAACGCTGCACAGGTGGTGATCTCAAAATAAGTGATCGTCTCACCATCATTCGCGGCATAGCACTCGTCCAGAACCGCCACCAGATCGGGCTCCGAGATCAGCTCTCCCGTCACCCGAATACGTTCATGGAACCGCGCCAGGTGCGGCGAGGTATAGGCATGGGCCGACTTGCCCGCGCCCTCGATCCCGGCGCGGATCATTGCCTGGGTCGATCCCTTGCCATTGGTGCCAGCGATATGGATCACCGGCGGTAGGCGGTCCTGCGGATTATCCAGCGCGGCCAGCAGGCGCCACACCCGGTCCAGCGTCAGGTCGATGATCTTGGGGTGGAGCGCCATCATCCGTTCAAGGATGACATCGGAACCGGGTGTGGTCATGATTTGGCAGCAGCCTTGGACTCGGTGGGTTTGGGCGCGGCGGTTTTTTCGGCCGCTGGTTCATCGGCCTTGACCGCCGGTGCCGGCAATTCCCCGCGCACGACGGGCGGCAGTTTCATCAGCATCCGGGTGATGGTGATCAACTCGTCCCGCAAATCCGTGCGCTTGACGACCCGGTCCAGCATGCCGTGATCCAGCAGGTATTCGGCGCGCTGAAACCCTTCGGGCAGAGTTTCCCGGATGGTTTGTTCGATCACGCGCGGCCCGGCAAAGCAGATCAGCGCATTGGGTTCGGCGATATGCACATCACCCAACATGGCATAGGAAGCCGTCACGCCACCGGTCGTGGGATGGGTCAACACGACGATATAGGGCAGGCCCGCCTCTTTCAGCATCTGAACGGCAACCGTGGAACGCGGCATCTGCATCAGGCTCAGGATGCCCTCCTGCATGCGGGCGCCGCCAGCGGCCGAGAACAGGATCAGCGGGCGCTTGAGCTTCACCGCCTCTTGCGCCGCCGCGATGATGGCATTGCCCACATACATGCCCATCGACCCGCCCATAAAGGAAAAGTCCTGTGCAGCCGCCACGATCGGCGTGCGGCCGATCTCGCCGGCGGCGACCAGCATAGCCTCTTTCTCGCCGGACCCCTTTTGGGCCGCTTTCATCCGGTCAGGATACTTCTTCTGGTCGCGGAAATGCAGCGGATCGGCTACCGGCTCGGGCACGTCCACCTCGACAAACACGCCACCATCGAACAGCCCCGTGAAACGGGCGCGCGGCGAAATGTTCATGTGGTGACCACATTGCGTGCAGACGTTCAGGTTCTCTGCCAGCTCGCGGTGGAATAGCATCGTCCCGCACTCATCGCATTTTTGCCAGAGGTTCTCGGGCACTTCGCGACGAGAGAAGATCGAATTGATCCGTGGCCGGACATAGTTCGTGATCCAGTTCATTTGGAAACCCTGTGAAGCTGCACTCGGGTCAGATAAGGCGATGTGCCCGGAAATGCAATCAGCGACGCAATGCAACCCGCGCAGCAAGCCAGGCCACGAACATCACCGCAAAGTCGACCGCCAGCCAGGCACGCAGGCTTTCGGTATCGGCCATGTCATAGGGCAACAGGTAGAGCGACAACCCGCTGAGGCTGCCCGGCAAGGCGACGATCAGCAGCGCCACCATGTTGTTGAACAGATGCATGGCAATGGCCGGGCCAAGCGTACCCGACCGGGCCGTGATATCGGCAGTGAACATTCCGAATACAAACGACCAAAGCGCGATCAGCAGCGCGTTTTCACCCGCCTCGGCAGGCAAGTAATGTCCCAGGGCAAACAGCAAGGATGGTAGCACCATCCAGACAATCCGGCTCCGGAACCGCGCAGCAATGGCCTGCTGAACATAGCCCCGGAACAGGATTTCCTCGGCACTGGCCTGGATGCCGATGGCGACAAGCGACAATGGAAGCAGCGGCAGCCAGAGCCCGAGCGACAGATTGTCCTCCAGCGGTTCACCCATGTCGTAGGGCGGAAAGACAAGCAGAACCACACCAAGGCCAACCAGTGTCCGGAACACCCGCCAAAACTGCCAAACCGCAAGATGCAGTTGACCCAGGATTCCCCAAAACCTCCGCTTGTTGACAACCCGTGCGGCCAGGGCAACGCCCAGGGTAACAAACAGAAAACTGCTCAACAGCAGAAGAAGACCTGAGGGCGTCGTTCCCGCCAGAAAGCTTTCCGCCCATACTGGCGAGGTAAACCTGGAAACCGCAGCCAGGACCACTGTGTTGCAGGCCAGCACAAACACCGAGATCAACACCAACCCCAGAAACAGCCGCCATATCTCGGGCCTCAATCTGCCCGGCGCAACCAAAGCCTCATGCGCGGCATAGGCGTCTGGCTTAGGCATCCGGGGAAACTCCTCGAGCATCGGGGAGTCCAGTTTTCATATTAGGGTCGGTAAAATCGGTAATATTGAGGCGCGCGGCACGCAGAATGTCACCCGCTTCGACCAGGTGCCCGGAAACGGTCTGAAGAAGCTGTAGCGATACGGTGGCATCATGCTCGATCACCGCCCTGAACTCTTCCGCGCCGATCCGAAGGAACTTGCTGTCGGTTTCGGAAATCAGGTCCATCGGCCTGGGTTGGCGCGTGATAATCGACAGATCTCCGATCAACCGTCCCGGCCCGACCAGTGTAATCGGCCGTTCACCCGGGGCATCGTCCGGCCAGCGCAGCGCGGCACGACCTTCGAGACAAAGATAGGCCGCATCAGCCGTTTGCCCATGCGAAAAGATCACTTGGCCTGCCGAGACATCGTACCACTGCGCAGAAAACGCCAGCAGCCGCTGGTTGCGGGTGTCGAGTCGTGCAAATAGCGGGGTTGCGGCGATGATCTTTAGCTTGCGATCCAGATCGACCCCCGCTGTTTCGCCCATATCCGGGTGCACATCGGAAACGCCATCTATCCTGCCATGCCTGATATCGATGAAAAGATCATAAGCTTCGGGATGGGCAAAACGGTCTTCCAAAAAAAGGATGATCGCGTCCGGCAGCAGGTCGCGCAGCTTTTGGCGCGTGCGCAGCCGGCTTTCCGAATCGTGGCTGGCCAGCACCTTGTCCAGGACCAGAATATCGGGCCGCTTGATTGCGGCCCGGGAAAAGGCCGCGCGTTCCTGAAACACTGTCGGCAGATTGGCGCCGCCCAGACCCGCAGGTAGATCGTAGATGATGGCTGCCAGTTTCCGCCTCAACCCCGCTTCGTTCATAATCTCGGCAACGGTGTCTTCGATCTCTTCGGCACGCGCGCCCGCCATGATGGAAACGCGTCCGAAAAGCGCGTTTTCCAGAACTGTTAGGCGCGGAATATAGGTGGACGGGTCAACCGCAACAAAATCGCTGCCAACCAGTCCGCGCAGCCGGTCCGCACGGGTGCGGCGTATGGCAAGGATCTTCTCCTTGTATTCCTCTGGGAACGCGGGGCCAATCTGCTCGGCGGTAAGCAGGAAGGGAACTGTCATCAACAGCGCCCGGTCATCCGTACCCAGCGCCTGTGCTCCGCGGGCCGCGTGCCTGTCCGCGATGTCGAGCAGGTGCAGATAGGTCTCGTCTTCCAGCCCGAGTTTACGGAACAGCGGATGCTGGGTCCCGTCCCGGCCAAAAGTCTGCCGCAATGTCGCGACAACGCCCAGCGCCATCGACATCGCCTCGTCCGCCAGCCCTTCCTCGTACAGCATCTGGATGAATCGGCCATCCGAAACCAGTTGATCCTGGGAAATCTTGCGAGCGGGAGCAGCGTACAAGAGGTTGCCGCCCAACGGTACCGCCGGGTTGAAACGGTCCGGATCAAACCGGTAGACAAGATCAGCCAGACCGCGCTCGGCCAACCGGTGAGCAACGGTATCGCGAAGCGCCACGATCTCGTCGGCAAGTGCGCCATGGGCGCGAACGTCAATCATCGACCGCAAAGTGCGGCGAAACATGAACTCATCGGTACCCATCGCCTCGACCAGTTGAAACCACCAGTCTCTGATCTGGTCAACATCCTCCAACCCAGCGAGAGACGGGTCGATCCAGTCCGCATCCAACCCGTCACCACTGTTCCCCGCCTGAAGCGCCTCGATCTGCCGGCTCGTCGGTCGCATCGCGTATGCGTCGCCATGTTTCGGGCGAACGCGCAGCGGCATCATCAGATTGTCACCCAACGTTCCGTCGAACAGGTAGGGTCGGGAATGCGCATGCCCTATGCGTGCCGCGATCACGGACTGATGCAATTCGTTGATCGGGTGTCCAGACAACAGCACCTGCCCCCGCGCTGGCAGGATCTCTCGGGTCAGCAACTGCGCAAGTGCTGCGCGTTCCGCCGGCCGATCAGACTGAACCGCAACCCGCGCACCGGGCGGAATAATCAGGTTGATGTCTTCCAGGATCGTGTTGCCATCCTGATCCCGCACGGTAACATCGCGCAGCTCGACCGGCCCATCCAGCCGCGGAATGGTCTCCGGCTCGCCCTCGAACAGTTCGGCCTCGATCATGTTGAGCGGCGCAAACCGTTCGGTCACCACCTGCCAGCGCAACGACATATCCTGCACCTGGTTGTAGTAATCGAGAAGCTCCTTCCACGGGCTGGAGAGGTCCTTGTAAGCCGCCAGCGCCGCCACAAGCGCCCCCACGGTGATCTGCCCCTGGATCGCCAGATAACCGCCCACCGAATAGAACAGGAACGGAGTCATCTGAGAAATCAGGTTGTTCAGAAACTTCATGAAGAATTTCTTCTGATAGATCCTGAACCGGATATCGTAGAGCCGCCCGAGCCGATCGGTCACCTGCGCCAGCCGGTAGCGCCACCCGCCGTTGGCACGCAGATCCGAGATTCCGGCGGCGGTTTCGCCGATCTCGGAACTCAGCCGCCTGACCTCCTGAATGCGGGCCTTGTTCAAGAGGTTGATCTGGCGCTGAAGCTTGGGGATGATCCAGGCCTGCAAAGGAATCAGCGCTACTGAGGCAAGCCCGAACCAGACGTTCTGCATGAACAGGAACGTGACGATTGTCAGCATCTGGCCCGCCTGGAACACGGGTTGGGCGATAGCATCGCCCATCAACCCGCCCATAGGTTCGGCCTCGGATGTGATCATCGAAACCAGCTCACCTTGGCTGGTAGTCTGGTAATAGCTGCGCGGAAACCGCATCATCCGACCGATCAGCATATACCGCAACCGCCGGAGCATCCGTTCGCTCAACACCCCTTTCATGGTGTTGAGTTTCATCTTCATCAGTCCGCTGATCAGCACCATGGCCAAAAAGGCCAGGCAAAGGGCAAACAGGTACTGAATCTGGGTCAGTTCGACGCCCCAGACAGTGATGCGGTTCAACTCGGCGCCAATGGCATCGTTGATGATCCGCTTGGGCAGTTCCAGAGAGGCATAGAGAAAAGGAAAGGAAACCAGCGTCAGGGCCAGCAGGGCGAGTTGCTGTTTCCTCGAGTACTTCCAGATGAAGGAAAACAGACTGGGCTCCATGTCCCACCTTTCGTCACCGCACTGCAAACTCACGGCCCAGCGTCTGAAACGCGGTTACTCCCAAGATAAGGACGGTAAGCATTGAAGGTTGCGAATTCAAGCGCTTCGACCAGTGCGGGTCCGACATCATCTTTGCCAACAACCCGGCTGACCCCGTGATTGTTTCTGCCCTTTTCAAAAAATGCGCCCAAACTCGGTTCTTGGGCTTAATTAGTTAACATCCTTTCGTTAAACAGAGAAAACACCAAGTCACCACTTTTGACGGGTCGTAAATGGGCAGGCTACTGGACAGATTGTTTCACTTGCGCGAGATGCGGCGCTGGCGCGCAGCCGCGCGCAATTCGCTGGCCGCGCCGCTGTCCGAGTTGCGCCGCCAGCGCAATCACGCCCGTGACCTTCGGGCCCATCTGGACCGTCTGATCAATGTGGCAGACGGCCGTCTTGCCCTGCCACTGATCGGGTCATCCTACTTTCCGAAACCACACGGAACTGATTGGTCCTGGCGGCCGGAAATGTGGCGCGGGCCGCTGCCGACGCCGGGCCTGTCCTCGGTCCCGACACGTTCCATGCTCGGAACCGAGGTGACCCTGTTTCACGACTGCGAATTCTCCGAGCTGACACTTCGGCAGTTGCGCAACCTGCGCGAAGCGGATCTGGCGCCCTACGGTTTGCGGATGGACGTTTTCAAGTTCGACGGATCCTTTCTGTCGCTGGTGATCGACTTGCCTGAGGATGCGGTGGACGGATTGACCCGCACGCACCTATTGCGGGTGGATACAATCATCGAAACGGAAAAACCGCTGGAGATCTTCGCCCGTCTCAACATCCGGCACGGGCCCAACACCGAACAGATCGTTCGGGAATTGCCGCTGCACGAACAAGATGTGATGGTCGAATTCGATCTGGCCTATTCGCGGCTCAACGAGAAGCGGATCGAAAAGATCTGGCTGGACCTGATCTTTGAAGCACCCGAAATGAACCAGGTGGTGATCCGCGACCTGACGTTCTGCCGGCACCGCCGCGCCGCCTTGTGAACGGGAACATGACATGAGCGAACTAACACTCACCAAAATCCGGTTCCGCAATTCGGTATGGGAAGGGCGCATCGCCGGAGCACCCACCACCGGCAAGCGGCCACGGATCGAGGTCACGCATCTGGATCAACCGGTGGACGGGGTTGAACTGGTCGAAGGCACCGACAGTACGTTCTGGACCCTGACCGTTCCTGTTCCAGAATACGCCATCGCCGACGGCGTGCAGACATTCCTGATCCGGGACGTCGATGCAGATGCGAAGCTAGGCAGCTTCACCATCATCGCCGGAGAAAGCGTGCCCGACGATCTGCGCGCTGAAGTCGAACTGTTGCGGGCCGAACTGGACATGTTGAAGCGCGCCTTTCGGCGTCATTGTCTGGAGACCATGTAGCCCCGATAAACCGGCCTTGGAAACGCAGGAGCCGCGCCCGACGGGCGCGGCTCCTGTCGTATTCACGGTGCGCGGCTTACTTTGCCGGTGTGAAAGCCGACAGGCCCTTGAGTATGTCGATCGCATAGGCCAGTTGGTAATCTTCCTGCCGCAGTTCGGCGGTGGCCTCGGCCTTGGCCCGATCCTCCTCGATCTGGCGGATTTCATCCTCGCTCAGGCTGTCATTGTTCAGACGGCCACGCAGATCGGCCTCGGACCGGGCGCGGGGCGACGTTGACTCCTCCTCGGCTTCAGGGCGGCGGCGCGGCTGTTCAACCACAATGTCCGGGCTAACGCCCAGCGCCTGGATCGAGCGGCCTGACGGCGTGTAATAACGCGCGGTGGTCAGACGCATGGCGCCATCGCCCCGCAGCGGCATCACCGTCTGGACCGACCCTTTGCCAAAGCTCTTGGTCCCGACGACAATCGCCCTGCGATGATCTTGCAACGCGCCTGCCACAATTTCCGACGCAGAGGCAGAGCCGCCATTGATCAACACGACCACCGGCTTGCCCTGCGCCAGATCTCCGTCTGTGGCGTTGAACCGTTCGCCGTCCTCAGGGTTGCGGCCGCGAGTCGACACGATTTCACCGCTGTTCAGGAACGCGTCCGACACCTTGATTGCCTGGGTCAGCAACCCGCCAGGATTGTTACGCAGGTCAAGAACGATACCGTTGATCTTGTCGATACCACCTGCTGCTTCGACCTGCTTCTTCAACCCCTCTTCCAGGTTAGGATAGGTCTGGTCATTGAACGTGGTGACCCGCAAAACAACCGAAGTGCCCTGGGTTCGGGCACGCACGGCGGTCAGCTTGATGGTGTCGCGGATGATCGAAACGTCGAAAGGCTCATCCTCGCCCTCACGCACCACGGTTATCACGATTTCGCTGCCCACCGGGCCGCGCATCAGTTCCACCGCCTTGTCCAGCGTCAGGCCCAGCACGCTTTCACCATCCACATGGGTGATGAAATCGCCCGCCTCGATCCCAGCCTCATCGGCCGGGGTGCCATCAATCGGCGACACGACCTTGACGAAGCCCTCTTCCTGGGTGACCTCGATCCCTAGCCCCCCGAACTCACCCCGTGTCTGCACCCGCATCTGGGCCGCATCCTCGGGCGACAGGTACGAGGAATGCGGATCGAGCGAGGTCAGCATTCCGTCGATCGCCGCCTCGATCAGTTCGCCCGCGTCAACCTCTTCAACGTACTGCGCACGGATGCGTTCGAAAATGTCACCAAACAGGTCCAACTGTTCGTAGACCTTGGAATTGCTCTTTGCCTCTTGCGCCACCAGCGGACCGGCCACCTGTGTCGTTGCAATGATACCCGCCAGGGTTCCGGCCAGACCGGCCACAACGAATCTTCTCATGCTCGTCTATCCATCCTTGTCGGTTCGAAACCACATTTCGGGGTCCACTGGGCTTTCGCCCTCTCTGATCTCTATATAGAGCGTTTCTGTACGCTCTGTACCAGTGCCATCACCGCTTGTTGACAGAATTGCACCAATTTCCTGGTTTGCGCCGCCCATCAATCCAACCGGCGAGCCCGCTGGAATGACCTCGCCCGCGTGCCCATAGACCTCTTGCAGCCCGGACAGCACGATCAGCAGATCGGGTTGCGGCTCCAGGATCACCACATTGCCAAGGTCCAAGAGCGGGCCGCGATACCGTATGGTAGCCGCCGACGGCGCAGAGACCAGCGCCCGGGGTCTGGTGGCAATCAATATGCCGCTGCGGGTGACGCCAGCAGCATCGGCCTGCCCGGCCTTGCGCAGCAGAACCCCCTGCACAGGCAGCGGCAGTTTGCCTTTGAGCGCGCTGATATCGGCAGAGGTCTCGGCAATCTCTCCCTCGGCAATCTCGGCCAGACCGCTGGCGAACCCATCCAGCGTCTCGGTCGACGAGACCAGGATCGCGGTGCGCACCGGGTCTTCTGTAAAGCGGCGCGGCAGGTCGGTTCGGTCGGCAATCGCCTGGCTCAGATCGGCGCGCGCCTGCTGGATCCCAGCCAGACCCTTTTGCAGGGTTTCGGCGGCGCTCTGCTGCAACTCGCGTAGGGTGCGCACCTCGTCCAGATCGTGAGACAGCCGGTCAACCTGCGCTTTCAGAGCTGGTGTCACCTCGGCCACCATCATGGCCGAGCGCGCCGCGCCCAGGGGGCCGGAGGGATGTAAAAGCAGGACGGGCGGCGGCGAGGTTTCGATGGTCTGCAAAACGCCAAGCAGTTGAGAAACCTCGTTTTCGCGCGCCTTGAGTTGCGCCGAAAGCTGCCCTTCGCGAGTGCTGACACGCCGTAACCCGTCGCGCATGGCGGCAAGCCCGGCCTCGAAAGCCTGCACGGTATCAGTCAGGGCACGCACCCTGTCGCGAGCGCTTTCGGCTTCGGAGAGGGAGATCGACGCCTCTTCAAGCATCTGCGCTGCCAGGCGGGCCGCCGTGGCCGGGTCGGTCTCAGCAACCGCCGTTCCGGCCCACAGGCCAAAGCCGAGCAACAGGGCGGCGCGCCGGATCATGACAGCAGGCTCTCGCCAGTCATCTCGGGCGGTTTCGGCAGGCCCATCAGCGCCAGAACGGTGGGGGCAAGATCGCTCAAGCGACCGTCACGCAAAGTGGTCCCCGCTGGGCCGCCGACCAGCGCCACCGGAACCGGGTTCAGCGTGTGCGCAGTATGCGGGCCACCGGTGACCGGGTCGATCATCATCTCGCAATTGCCGTGATCGGCGGTGACGATCATGGCGCCGCCCGCCTGCTCGAGCGCGGCGATGACGCGTGTAAGTTCTTGATCTACAGCCTCGCAGGCCTTGATCGCGGCTTTCAGATCGCCGGTATGGCCGACCATGTCGGGGTTGGCGTAATTGGTGACGATCAGATCATAGCCCGCACCGATTGCCTCGACGAACTTGTCGGTGACTTCGGGCGCGCTCATCTCGGGTTGCAGGTCATAGGTCGCCACCTTGGGCGATTTCGGCATGAACCGGTCTTCGCCCGGTTCGGGGGCTTCCTTGCCGCCATTCAGGAAGAAGGTGACATGGGGATATTTCTCGGTCTCGGCCAAACGGAACTGGCGCCGCCCGTGTTTGGCAACCCATTCGCCCAGCGTGTTGACGATATCGCGCTTGGGAAAGACCGTGGTCATATAGGCATTGTGGCCCTCGGAATACTCGACCATCCCGAGGAGCGCGGCCAGCGCCGGGCGGCGGCCGGTGTCGAAATCGGCAAAGCCCGGCTCGCCGATGGCGCGCAGGATCTCGCGGGCGCGGTCGGCGCGGAAGTTCAGGCAAAAGAAGCCATCTCCATCCTTAACACCTTGATATCCCTTCAAAATAGTGGCCGAGATAAACTCGTCGCTTTCTGACTGATTATAGGCATGGTCGATGGCCGAATGGGCGGTCATGACCTGACGGCCCTGCCCCTTGATCATCGCATCATAGGCTTCCTGCACCCGCTCCCACCGGTTATCGCGGTCCATTGCGAAATAGCGCCCGGTGACGGTGACTATGCGAGCGCCTTTGGGTAGGTGGTCTTCAAGCTCGGCGACATAGCCATAGGCCGATCTCGGCGCCACATCGCGCCCGTCGGTCACGGCGTGCAGCGCCACCGGCACTCCGGCACGGGTGATCGCCTGCGCCGCGGCCACGATATGGTTGATATGGCCATGCACCCCCCCATCCGAGGCCAGCCCCATCAGATGTGCCGTCCCACCGGAAGACTTTGTTTTTGCAATGAAATCCTGAAGTGCCGCATTGTCGAAAAACGACCCGTCCTCGATCGCGAGGTCGATCTGGCCAAGGTCCATCGCCACCACCCGGCCGGCACCGATATTGGTGTGGCCGACCTCGGAGTTGCCCATCTGCCCGCTGGGCAGGCCCACGTCGGGGCCGTGGGTGATCAGTTTTGCGTGCGGTCCCTTGCTCATGATCGCGTCAAAGGTCGGGGTCTGCGCCAGATATGGCGCGTTGGCACGGGTGTCGTCGGAGAGGCCCCAGCCATCGAGAATGCACAGGACAACGGGTTTGGGGGCGGTCATTTCAGGTCTCCGGAAACTGCTCTGGCGACTTCTACCCTGTGGCCGCGCGGGGGTGAACCTGCTTTTTTGTCCCGCACATTTTAGGATATTGACCGTTTTGTACCGCACTCCGGGATCCGATTGACCGTTTTGTACAGGTTTTCCAGCTTGTATTTCCGGCGCGAAAGCGACCGCAAGGTCGCGGCTCCGGCGTAGTTTTCCGACCGCCAACGGTCGTGTTTCGGCAAGCCGCCGCTTGCAATCACGGGTCAAGTGGCGGCAAGTGACGGCTGTCGTCAGTCATGGTCGCCGAAAGCATTCAGGGAAGGTTCGGATGAAGTTCATTCACATTACAGACACCCATCTTGTCGGCGACGGTCAGCCGTTGAATGGCGGGGTGCCGTCGACGCGGCTGGATGCCTGTCTGGATGACATCGCGCGCTGGCATGGCGACGCCGCGTTCTGCGTGATCTCGGGGGATCTGGCCGAGTTTGCCGAGGCCGAGGCCTACCGGGTGCTCAAGGCTCGGCTCGACCGTTTCGCCCTTCCCTGTTTCCTGATGATCGGCAACCACGACGACCGCGACGTGTTCCTGTCGGTGTTTCCAGACCATCCGAAAGACGAGCACGGGTTCATCCAGCACCGGTTCGAGACCGGCGAAGGCGTTTTCCTGTTCCTCGACACCACCCGCGACGGGCGCGACAATCACGACGGGCAGTTGTGCCCGGCGCGGCTGAGCTGGCTTCGCACGCAGCTGGAGGAGGCCGGGGACAGACCCACCTATCTGTTCCTGCACCACCCGCCCTTTGGCATCGGCATTTCTTATGTCGATGATATCCGCCTGGCCGATGTGGATGCCTTTGCCGAGGTACTGGGGCATGGGCGCAATATCCGGCACGTGTTCTACGGGCATGTGCATCGCATGACCTATGTGAACTGGCGCGGCATCCCGTTCACCAGCCTGCCCAGCCTGAACCACCAGGTGCCGCTGATCCCGGCCAGCGTGGCGGGCGAGTTCTGCGACGAGCCGCCCGCCTATGGCATCGTGCAGATCGCGGACGATCAGATGACGGTGCATTTCAACACTTTCCTTCAGCGCAACCCGCTGCACCAGACCTGAGGCATGGAGGCGTACTGGATCGCCCTCGTCCTGGTCTCGGCCGCGACCCACCCTTTGCGCGACCTGACGCTGAAGGGCGCGGCGCATCCGGTGTCGTGCTATGTCGGTGTGTCGGTGATCTGGGTGCTGCTGGCGGCGGGCCATGCATGGATCAGCGGCACCGCGCTGAGCCTGCCGCGGGAGACCTGGCCGTTTGTGATCATCTCGGCGCTGGGGCTAGCCCTGTATTACTATGGCACCCTGTCGGCGCTGCGGCGGGGCAATCTGTCGGTCTATTACCCGATCGTCCGGTCCTCGCCGGTGGCCATCGTCGCGTTCAGCTGGCTGGTGCTGGAGCGGGACTATGCCTCGCTGGCCCTCTTGGGGATCGCGCTGGTGCTGCTGGGCAGCCTGATGATCCAGAAATCGCCGGGCGGGCTGTTGCAGGATCGCCGGGCCTTTGGCCTGGCGGTGCTGGCGATGCTGGGCTCGGCCGCCTATTCGCTGAGCGATGCGGCGGCGATGCAGCAGGTTTCGCCCGCGCCTTTTCTGTTCTTTACCTATATCCTGGTGGTGCTGATGCTGTCGGGCATCCGCGCCTGGGAGGATCGCGCCGCCGAGGCGCCGTTTCTGGGCGTGGTGCGGGGTTGGGCGCTGGCGCCCGGGCGGATCGTCTTTGCCGGGGTCGCGTCTTATCTGTCGTACCTGCTGATCCTGAGCGCCTTTGGACTAGGGGCCGAGGCCGCCACGGTCAGCGCCGTGCGGCAGGCGTCGATCCCGGTTTCGGTGATCCTGGCGGCGGTGGTGCTGAAGGAACCCCGGTTTCTGCACCGGATCGGCTGGGCCAGCCTGATCGGTCTGGGGGTCCTGTCGATCTCGCTGTCCTGACGAGCGGGCGCCTCGGCCCGCCAGGGCAGGATCGCGGGGCGCAGCCCCGCCCCCGGGTGCGCCTTGATTCTATGGCCGACAGCCGGTTGTACCCAACCGGTGTCGAAGTGGTGTTTCCTTTGCCCGGCAGTGGTGCGCGCCATGCGCAATGGTCAGCCTGGAACAGCTTGCGCCAGAAAGTCTGTAACCGGTGCGAGCGCCCTTGACCGAGGTGCGCCCCGCAATGCCGCCTCGGCCGGACACCAGGGATAGGGAAGGGCTGACAACCAACGCATGATGCTGTGTGTATGGTGCTGGTCCAGTAACTCCATCACCTCAATCGTAATCTTGAGTGCACCAACAAGGGGTTCGGGTTGGTTCAGAAATGTCCACGCGTATGATCCGCATCCGACCCGGACTTCGCCGGTCTCCTTTCGCGTCATTCCCACCAACCAGTTACAGGTAAACTGTAGTGCATCGTCGGTGGGCGCCTTGGTCAGGCAGAATGTATAGACATTCTCGTTTTCGGAAGAGAACCGGCGGACCAGCGTTTGAGTAATCTCATCCAAGCCGACAGCAACGGATGGGAAGGCGATTGCATCGGTCCTTACATCCATCTCCAACCGAGCCCTCTCGGAAAAGGCCCTTTGCATCAACCAAGGTCGGTTGTTGTCCTTTGCAAGGATGTAGGTGGAGATAATATCTGCAACGCCGGTCATGGGGCCTCGTCTGCGACTCGATTGCCGTCCCCTGAATGTTAAAGTTCGCCTGCATGCTTTTCCTACGAGAAACTGGTAGCTGGGTCTTGGGATACCGGCGCTGGCCTCTCCCCTTCCCTTTCACGCCGCCGGTGTCAGCAGGTGCCGGAGCAGCGCGACCGGGTGCGCCTTGAGGCTGAGGCGCATGGCGACGTAATCCTCGACCACCTGCTCGCCCAGCGCCATCTGCGGCAGATGCGCGGCGGGCTCGTCGATCATCTCGCCGTCGATATCCTGCGCGAAGAGCGGCAGCGGCCGGGCGGTGGTGATCGCCTTGGCGGCCCAGAGCGCGGCGCGGCGGCTGAGGCCGCAATCGGCGAAGGCATCGGCCTCGGCCAGCCGGGACAGGATCGCGGGGCCCAGCCCCGCCCGCCGCCAGACATCCTCGACCGTGCCATAGCCATTGCCGCGCGCGGCGGTGAGCCAGCTGGCGTCCTCTTCGCTGAGCCCCCTGATCTGGCGGAAGCCCAGCCGCAGCGCCAGCCCGCCGCGCCCGTCGGGTTCCATCACATTGTCCCAGTAGCTGGAATTGATGCAGACAGGGCGCACCGTGACCCCGTGTTCGCGGGCGTCGCGGACGATCTGGGCCGGGGCGTAGAAGCCCATCGGCTGGCTGTTGAGAAGCGCGCAGGCGAAGATGCCGGGATGGTGGCACTTGATCCAGGCGCTGGCATAGACCAGCAGCGCGAAGGAGGCGGCATGGCTTTCGGGAAAGCCATAGCTGCCGAACCCCTCGATCTGGGAAAAGCAGCGCTCGGCAAAATCCGGGTCATAGCCGTTGCGGGCCATGCCGCGCAGGAAGAGCGCGCGGAACTCGCTGACAGAGCCGTGTTTCTTGAAGGTGGCAAGCGAACGGCGCAACCTGTCGGCCTGTTCGGGGGTGAAGCCCGCGCCGACGATGGCGATCTGCATCGCCTGTTCCTGGAACAGCGGCACGCCCAGCGTCTTGCCCAGCACCTCGCCCAGCGCGTCCGAGGGAAACTCGACCTTTTCCTCGCCATTCCGGCGGCGGATATAGGGATGCACCATGTCGCCCTGGATGGGGCCGGGGCGGATGATGGCGACCTCGATCACCAGATCGTAGAAATTGCGCGGCCGCATGCGGGGCAGGAAGTTCATCTGTGCCCGGCTTTCGACCTGGAACACGCCGACCGAGTCGGCGCGGCAGAGCATGTCATAGACCGCCGGATCCTCGGGCGGCAGGGTGGCCAGCGTATAGTCGGCCTGATGATGCCGCGCGATCAGATCGAAGGCCTTGCGGATGCAGGTGAGCATGCCAAGGCTGAGCACATCGACCTTGAGGATGCCGAGGCTGTCGATATCGTCCTTGTCCCAGCAGATGACGGTGCGGTCCTCCATCGTGGCGTTCTCGATCGGCACCAGTTCGTCGAGCCGCCCCTCGGTGATGATGAAGCCGCCGACATGCTGGCTGAGGTGGCGGGGAAAGCCCACGATCTCGTAGACCAGCGCCATGGTCTGTTGCAGGCGGCGGTCGGTCGGGTCGAGCCCGATCTCGCGCATGCGCTGCGCCTCGAGCCCCTGGGTCGAGAAGAAGCCCCAGAGCTGCGAGCTGAGCGCGCTGATCGTGTCCTCGGTCAGGCCCATGGCGCGGCCCACCTCGCGGATGGCGCGCTTGCCCCGGTAATGGATGACGGTGGCGCAGAGCCCGGCGCGGTGGCGGCCATAGCGGGCATAGATGTGCTGGATCACCTCCTCGCGCCGTTCGTGTTCGAAATCGACGTCGATGTCGGGAGGTTCGTCGCGCGCCTCGGAGACGAAGCGTTCGAACACCATGGTGCCCATCTCGGGGCTGACCGAGGTCACCCCAAGGCAGTAGCAGACCACCGAATTGGCCGCGCTGCCGCGCCCCTGGCAGAGGATGCCGCGCGACCGGGCGAAATGCACGATGTCGCGGACGGTGAGGAAATAGGGCTCGTATTTCAGCTTGCCGATGAGCGCCAGTTCATGTGCCAGCATGCCCTTGACGCGGTCCGGCGCGCCCGCCGGATAGCGCCATGTCAGCCCCTCATGCGCCAGCCGCGACAGGCGCTCGACAGGGGTCTCGGACCCGCTGACCTCGCTGGGGTATTCATAGCGCAGCTCATCGAGCGAGAAGGTCAGCGCCTGGCTCAGCGCACCGGCGCGGGCCACCGCGCCCTCGTGGCCCCGGAACAGGCGCAGCATCTCGGGCCCTGAGCGCAGGCGCTGTTCGCCATTGGCCAGCGCGTCGCGGCCGAGCTGGTCGACCCGGCGGCGCAGGCGGATGGCGGTCAGCACATCGGCCAGCTTGCGGCGGGCGCCGTGGTGCAGGCGCGGTGCCGCGCTGGCCAGGGTCGGCAGGCCCAGTCGGCGCGCCTCGGCCTCGAGCGCGGCGAGGCGGGTGGCATCGGCCCCGTCATAGTGCGGTGTCAGCAGCAGGTGCATCTGCCCGGCAAAGCGGCGCGCCAGCCGTGGCACCTGTGGCCAGGCCCCGCCCGCGCCGCCCGGAGAGGGCAGCGCCCGTGGCCAGAGCAGCAGGTGGAGTCCGCCCGCAAACGCTTCGAGGTCGGACAGGTGCAGGATGCAATCGCCCTTTTCCGCCCTGAGCCGCCCGGTGGACAGGATACGGCAGAGACTGGCCCAGCCCTGCCGGTTCACCGGCAGCACGGTGACCGGGGGAGCATCGGTGAACAGCAGCCGCGCCGCAGGGATCAGGCGCGGCACCGCGTGGACGGGAAACGAGGGCGGTTTCGGCAGATGTGCGGGACAGGGCGGGCCGATGGGCGTATGCGCCGCCTCCCAGTCCAGCCGTTCCTGCACCCGGCGCGCGATCTCGCGGGCGCGGGTATGGGCGCGCACGATACCCGCCACCGAGTTGTCATCGGCGATGGCGATGGCGGGCAGGCCCAGCAGAACCGCGCGCTCCATATACTCCTCGGGGTGCGAGGCCCCGGTGAGAAAGGTGAAATTCGAGGTGATCGACAATTCGGCATACATGGCGAATCGCGATTATATTCACGTTTTGTTCTCCTTTCGAGACCCATCCGTATTGGCCCGGCGCATTCCGGCTCTTTAGTCCTTATTGCCCTGTCCGGTAGCGGCTGTGGCAGGCCAGACAGGCCGACATCACCGCCGGCAGGCTGCGGCGCAGCGCGGGCAGGTTGTTGGTGCGCAGCCCCCGGGCCGCCTGGCGCGCGGCTTCGGCGCTGCGCAGGAAGGCGGGCCAGTTCCCCCATATCTCGGGGCGGGCGCGGGTGTGCCTGTCGAAATAGGGCTGTTCGAACCGATCGGGCAGGTCGGAGAGCGCCTCCAGCAGCCGGGCGCGGGCGGCGCGGGCGGCGGCCCGGTCGAAATGGCGGCGCAGCGCGCTCATCTCACCCAGGACGGCCAGCGCCGCCTTGGCCGATTTCATCGTGGCCTGGCGTGCCAGCACCGCCTCGTCCCGGACCACGGGCTCGTCGGCGCGGACGCCGGACAGAAGCCAGGCGGCCAGCAAGGCGCAGATCGCCAGCTCGACCAGGTGCCGCCTCATCTCGACAGGCTCGGCGATTCGGGATTAAGAACAAAAAGTGAACAAGAAGATGTCTGCCGCATGTCCAAACGCCGTATCCTTTCGCTGTGGTTTCCCCGCCTGGGCGCGGAACGGGTGATGCGGGCCGAACGCGGCCTGCATGCGGGCCCTCTGGCCGTGGTCGAGGAACAGTCCAACATGCAGGTTATCAGCGCGTTAAACGCGGCGGCCGAGGCGGCAGGGCTGCGCGTGGGCCAGCCGGTGCGCGATGCCCATGCGATGTGCGGCGGGCTGCTCACCCGGCCCCGCAACCCGCCCGCCGAACAGCTGTTCCTGACCGCGCTCAGGCGCTGGGCGGGCAAGTTCAGCCCCTGGGTGGCCGAGGAGCCGCCCGACGGGCTGGTGGTGGAGCTGACCGGCTGCGCGCATCTGTTCGGCGGCGAGACGGCGCTGTTGGGCGTGGTCGAGGGCGATTGCGCCGACATGGGACTGAGCGTGCGGATGGGTATCGCCGACACGCTGGGCGCGGCCTGGGCGCTGGCGCGCTATGCCGGTCAGCAGCCGGGATCGGACCGATCCGGCGACGCCATCGCGCAGGAGGCGCGCGCCACCCGCGCCCGCGCCGGAAAGCGGCGGCACTGGACCAAGGGCGGCGCCGCGCCGCAGGTGGTAACCCCGGGCGGCGGCGCGCGGATCGCGGCGCCGGGACAATGCCATGGCGTGCTGGGGCCGCTGCCGGTGGCGGCGCTGCGGCTGGAGCCCGACACGGTGGCGCAGCTGGGCCGTCTGGGCCTGCGGCGGATCGGCGACCTGCTGGGCCAGCCGCGCGCCGCGCTGGCGCGGCGGTTCGGGCGGGGGCTGGTGCTGCGGTTGGATCAAGCGATGGGCAGCGCGCCCGAGCCGGTGTCGCCCGCGCGCGCGCCCGACCGGTTCGCGGTGCGGATGACCCTGCCCAATCCGATCGGGCTGACCGAGGACGTGCTGGCCGCCATCGACCGGGTGCTGCCCGCGCTCTGCGCGCGGCTGGAGGACAAGGGGCGCGGCGCGCGGACCCTGCGGCTGGAGGCGCACCGGGTCGACCAGGCCGCCGAGGTGATCGAGATCGGGCTGGCCCGGCCCACGTTCGACCCCCATCGCATCCGGCACCTGCTGGAGATGAAGCTGGAGCGGATCGACGCGGGATACGGGATCGACATGCTGCGGCTGGCGGCGGTGCAGACCGAGCCGGTGCATGCCCGGACCCTGTCGGGCCATGCCGAGGCCGGGCGCGCGGTGCGTGACCGGCTGGCGGGCAATACCGCGCTGGACGACCTGATCGGGAAGCTGGGCGCGCGGGTCGGGCTGGAGGCGATCACCCGGATGCATCCGGCGGCCTCGCATATTCCCGAAAAGACGGCCAAGGTACTGGCCGCCGCCTGGTCGGAGCCGGCGGACAACTGGCCCGCGCCGCCGCGCCCGCGCCCGCTGCTGTTGTGGCGGCCCGAACCGGTGATGGCGCCCGACAGCCCGGCGGTGCCCGCCGGGTTCCGCTGGCGCGGGCGCAACTGGGCGCTGGCCACGGCCACCGGGCCGGAGCGGATCGCGCCGGAATGGTGGCTGGACGATCCCGAATGGCGCAGCGGGGTGCGCGACTATTGGGTGGTGGTGACGGAACAGGGCGACCGGCTGTGGCTGTTCTATGCCCATGGCGGCACGATGTCGCCCGGATGGTTCTGCCAGGGGTCCTTTGCCTGACGATCAGGCCGCGGGCGAAGTGTTTTTGCTGGGGCACGCGGGGCGGGCGGGTTAGGTTGTGGACATGACCCTGACCCCTCGCCTCGATATCCTGGGCGCCGCCCTTGCCGATACCAGCCGCGCGCGGATGCTGTGCGAACTGATGGACGGCCGCGCCTATACCAACAAGGAGCTGGCCAGCGCCGCCGGTATCACGCCGCAGACCGCCACCGCGCATCTGCGGCGGCTGGAGGAGGCCGGGCTGATCAGCGCGGCGCGCAGCGGCCGGTGCCTCTATCACCGGATCGCGGGGCCGGAAGTGGCCGAGGCGCTGGAAACCCTGTCGGCGCTGGCGCCGAGCGATCACCTGTACCGCGCGCAGCAGCGCAAGGGCGCGCGGCTGAAGATGCTGGAGGCGCGCAGCTGTTACGACCACCTAGCCGGGCGGCTGGGGGTGGGGATCGCGCAGGCCCTGCTGGCCTCGGGCGACCTGCTGCCGGATGGGGCGCAATACCGTGCGGTACCCTCGGAACGCTGGGCGAAACTGGGGGTCAGCCTGAGCGGGCGGGCGCCGCTGGCGCGGCCCTGCCTGGACTGGACCGAGCGGCTGCCGCATGTGGCGGGCCCCATCGGGCGCGAGATCCTGACCCACGGTCTGACCGCCGGATGGCTGCGGCGCATCCGGGGCGAGCGGGGCCTGGATGTGACCCCTGCCGGGGCGGCAGCGCTGCGCCAGATCCTCGGGCTGCGCTGGGAGGGCGGACAATGCTGCCCCGCCTGAGCTCGGAGCGGTTCACCGCCGAGGCGGGGTATCGGGTGATGGTGCAGGTGCCCGCGCCAGAGGCGGCCGCCCTGCGGGCGGCGATCCTGGCGGAGGACCCGTTGCAATGGGGCGATTACGATCAGGTCAGCCACGAGACCGGCGGCGTGCAGCGCTTTCGCTCGCTGCCCGGCGGGGTGAACGCGGCCACCGAGGTGGCGGTCGAGGTACCCTGTCTCGAGCTGAGCTTCTTCCTGCCCGAAGGAGCCGCGCGGCTGGAACGGGTGATCCGCGCGATCTATCGCGCGCATCCCTACGAGGAGCCGGTGATCCAGGTGGTGGCCGCCCTGCGCACCCGCCATATCCGGGGGCTGGATCAGGACAATCCGAACCGGTTCTGGAACCGCGCCGATGCCGATTGGGTGCCCGACGCGCATCGGCGCGGCGTGCCCGGCACGCCTCAGCCCGGCACAGAGGATACGCGGGAGGCTTGATTTGCCCGCAAATTGCGGCAAGCTGTAAACATGAACATGCAGCCTCCCAGCCCGTATCCCGCGGGCCCGGCCCAGACTCAGGTCGCCTTTGACAGGCGCGAATTGTCCGTCATCCTTGGCGTGTATGGCCGCATGGTGGCCGCCGGCGAATGGCGCGATTACGGCATTTCCAACCTGACCGACGTGGCGGTGTTCTCGGTGTTCCGGCGCACCGCCGAACACCCGCTCTACCGCATCGAAAAGCGACCGCGCCTGCGGGGGCGACAGGGTATGTATGCGGTTGTGGGCATGGACGGACGTATCCTTAAGCGTGGTCACGATCTGAAATCGGTGCTGCGGGTGCTGGAACGCAAGCTGATCCGGGTGGTGAACCCGGACTGACGCCGGAGCATATCCTGCCCGGCCAGAGGACCGCCAACGGTTAATCGCGGCCGGGTGTTGGAGGGGGCAAGATGGAACGGCGTATCGCTGCAATCCTGGCCGCCGACATGGTCGGCTTCAGCCGCCTGGTCGAGCTGGACGAGGCGGGCACGCTGGCGCGGCAGAAACGGCACCGGCTGGAGCTGATCGACCCCACCATCCGCGACCACCACGGGCGGATCATCAAGCTGACCGGCGACGGGCTGATCGCCGAGTTCAACTCGGTCGTCGAGGCGATGCAGGCCGCCGTGCTGGTCCAGCGCGCCATGATTGCGCGCGAGGCGGAGGTGCCCGAGGACCGGCGCATCCGCTACCGCATCGCCATCAATCTGGGCGACGTGGTGTTCGACGAGGGCGATATCTATGGCGATGGGGTGAACATCGCCGCGCGGCTGGAGGCGCTGGCCGAACCGGGCGGCATCGTGGTCTCGGGCACCGCCCATGACATGCTGAAATCGCAGGTCGAGGTCGGGTACCGGCCGCTGGGCGAGAAACGGCTGAAGAATATCTCGACCCCGGTGCGGGTGTTTCAGGTCACGGATGGCCCTGTTGCACCCCATGGAGGGGCCATGCAGGGGCGGTTTGCGCGCCCGGCGCTGGTCTTGCTTGCTGCGGCGGTCGCGCTTGGTGTGCTGGGCTGGGTCTGGACGCGGCCGGATTTCACCCCGGTCGATCCGGAGGAAATGGCGCTGGAACTGCCGAAAAAGCCGTCAATCGCGGTGTTGCCCTTTGAAACGCGCGGCGAGGCGGGATCGCAGGGCTGGGTGGCGGATGCGATCACCGAAAGCGTAACTTCAACCCTGTCGTTTTCACCCGACATGCTGGTGATCGCGCATTCGACGATGAACGGGTACAAGAACCGGCAGGTGAACGCGACTGACGTCGCCCGCGACCTTGGCGTGCGCTATATTCTCAGTGGCAGCGTGTTGCGCTCTGGCGAGACGCTGCGGGTGACCACCGAACTGGCCGACGCGATCAAGGGTCAGCAGATCTGGTCGATCCGCGAAGACAGCAGCATGGGCGACCTACTTGCCTTGCAGGACGGGATATCCCGGCGCGTGTTCGAGGAGCTTTCGGTATCGTTGACGGTGGGAGAAGGCACCCGGACATGGCTCGAAAGGTCGGGCAGTTTCGAGAATTATGTCGCCATGGTCCAGGGTCGGGCCGAGTTTCAGAAGTTCAGCCCCGAAGGTCATGCGAATGCCGAACGCCTTTGGGGCGCGCTCTATCGCAAGGATCCCGACCGGGCGAACACAAACTACCTTATGGGCTGGCTTTTCTGGCAGAAGCTAACGCTTGGCCTGCCCAACGATCCGGCAACGGATTGGCAAAAGGCGATGGATTTTTCCTCACATGCCATCGAACTGGAAGAATACGGGGATTTTTACACCCTGGCCGCGATCCTGACGCAAGTAGTGGGCCAACATGACGAGGCCATCGCGCTGGCCGACAAGGCGATTGCGCTGGCGCCGGGCAGCGCCGACGCAAACGCGCTGGGCGGGCTGGTCAAGGCGACATCCGGACAGCCACGCGAGGGGCTGGAGCTGATGGAGCGGGGCATGCGGCTGGAGCCCGACTATCCCGAGTGGCTGCCTGCCTCCGTCACCTATGCCCGTCTGGAACTGGGCCTCTACGACGAGGCCAGGAAACTGGCGCGCGAGGTTCTGGCATCCGACATGAAGGATGTCCGGGCCAAGCCCCAGGCGCAGTCCGTGTTGGTGGTCGCCGCTGTTTTCGAGGGCAAGATGGAAGAGGCGCGCAAGGAGGCCCGGAAGATGCTTGCAATCTTTCCGCAAGCCAGCGCCGCCTATTTCAGGCAGATTCGGGCAACCCACAGGAACCAGACATTCCTGGAAAGATACCTGGATGCGCTGGTTCAGGCCGGGATTCCCGAGAACTGAGTGGCGGGGACGGAGCGTATGCTGATCGGGATGCTCAAGGCCGCTTGACGTCCCGCCTGTGGCCCGGGCGGACGCCTCCGGCAGGAGTATTTGGCACCAGAAAGAAACCCTGATCGCTCTTGCTTCTTTCTGGTCGGAAATACTCCGGGGGGTCTGGGGGGCTGGCCCCCCAGCTCGCGCTCTGCCGCATGCCCGGTCAGGAGTTTTCCTTGAGCAGGCGCTGTTTCTGGCGGTTCCAGTCGCGCTTGGCCTCGGTTTCGCGCTTGTCGTGGATCTTCTTGCCCTTGGCGATGCCGAGCTTCATCTTGGCGATGCCCTTGTGATTGAAATAGAGCACCAGCGGCACCAGCGTCATGCCCTTGCGCTGGGTCGCGTTCCAGAAATCGGCCAGCTGCTTGCGCGAGACGAGGAGCTTGCGGCGGCGGCGCTCCTCGTGGCGGAACATCTTGGCCTGTCCGTAGGGCGGGATGTAGGAGTTGACCAGCCAGAGTTCGCCGTTTTCCACGGCGGCGTAACTGTCAGCGATATTGGTGCCGCTGCCGCGCAGCGCCTTGACCTCGGACCCTTCGAGCACGATGCCGCATTCGACGTCGTCCTCGATCGCGTAATCGAAGCGCGCGCGCCGGTTCTCGGCAATCACCTTGTAGTTCGGGTCTATCTTTTGCTTGGCCATGGGGGGCAGATTTAGGCGCGTTCAGGCGCCCTTGCAAGCGGGGTGGCGCGGTTTCGAGTTGCCAGCCGCCGAGCGCCGCTGCACAAACGGGGTAAACGGACCGGGGCGAGGCAAGGCGGATGCGCGTATTGATCCTGCAACATGCGGAGTTTGAACATGCCGGGCGGTTCCGGGCGCTGTTCGCGCGCGAGGGGATCGGGACACGAGCCGTGCTGATGCCCGAGGCCACGCGCCTGCCCGCGCTCGATACATTCGACGCGCTCTGGGTGCTGGGCGGGGTGATGCAGGTCTGGGAGACCGACAAATATCCTTGGTTGGTGGACGAGCTGGACCTGATCCGCCGCGCGGTCGAGGCGGGCAAGCCCTATTTCGGGATCTGTTTCGGTCACCAGTTGCTTGCTGCCGCGTTGGGCGGCGAGGTGGGGCCGGCCGAGGTGGCGGAGTTCGGGGTGATCCCGGTGCGCCGGTCCGGGCCGCAGGCGGGGTTGCTGGAGGGGCTGCCCGAGGAATTCCCCGTGTTCAGCTGGCATTCGGCCGAGATCAAGGCGCTGCCGCCGGGCTATGCGCCGCTGGCCGAGACCGGCGATTGCGGCAACCAGCACATGACCGGGAAGGGCGCGGTGGGCTCGGTGCAGTTTCATCCCGAGATCGACACCGCGACGATGCGTGACTGGTTCGCCAGCCCCGGCGTGATCGAGGATCTGACACCGAAGCTGGGCCCCGACCCGGAGCGGGTGATGATCGAGATGCTGGAGCGGCACGAGGCCGAGCTGTCACATCTGGCCGAGACGCTGTTTACCAATTGGCTGGCGCGGGCCCGCGCCGGCCTTGGCTGAGGTTACGCCTCCCAGATCGGGACGCCCTCGCTGAGGGTTATGGCCGCGCGGGCCTGGTCCAGCTCCTCGGGCGGGATCGCCTCAAGGTCTCGGTCCATGATCACGATATCGGCGAGGTAGCCTGTGGCCAGCTTGCCGGTGCGATCCTCGGCAAACCCGGCATAGGCGCCGCCCCAGGTGTAGCCATGCAGCGCTTCATGCAGGGTGCAGGCATGGGCGGGATCGCCGTCGCGCCAGGGCTGGCGCATCACCGCCGCCTTGACCCCGCGCATCGGGTTCAGGTCCGAGACCGGCCAGTCCGAGGCGAAGGCGATGGGCACGCCCTGCGCCCGCAGGTAGGAGACCGGAAAGGCCCAGGGCCAGCGCGCCGCGCCCACCTTTGTGGTCCAGGGATCGAGCGGGAAATCCATCGCGCCGGGCGGGTGCGGCGGCTGCATCGAGGCGACCACGCCCAGTTCGCGGAAGCGCGGCAGGTCGTCGGGGTGCAGCACCTCGATATGTTCGATCCGGTGGCGCGAATCGCGCGGGCCGTTGGCGCGGCGCGCGGCCTCGTAGCCGTCGAGCACCCGGCGCACCGCGCCGTCGCCGATGGCATGGACCGAGATTTGCAGGCCGCGCCGGTCGGCTTCGATGGCAGCCTCGGTGAAGCGTTCGGCCGAATGCAGCGGTTCGCCGCGCCAGCCGGGGCGGTCGGCGTAATCCTCGACCATGACGGCGGTGGAGCTGTCGACCACCCCGTCCATGAACATCTTGACCCGCCGCGCGCTGAGCCGGTCGGTGGCGAATTCGGCCGCCAGTTCCGATGCCTCGGCCAGCGACGAGACCGGTTTCGACGGGGTCAGGTGGAACGGGATCTCGGTGCGGCAGATCAGGTCGCCCGCCTGTTCGATCTCGCGCAGCAGATCGAGCTGGTAACGGTTGCCGTCCATGTTGTGCAGGCTGGTGAAGCCGTAGGAGGCGCAGAGTTTCAGCCCGTCGCGCATCACCGCCAGATCGGCGGCGCGCTGTGCCGGGGTAGGCGGCGTTTCAGGTTCGACGCCCAAGAGGCCCAGGCTTTCGCGCCCGCCCGAGGAGCGCAACACCATTACCGGGTCAAAAGCTGCGTGTTCGCGCAGCTCGCCCGCGGCGGTGCCGTCGGGGGCCATCACCACCTCGTTGCCGGGCGGGGTGTCGCGGCCATGCATCAGACCGGCGGCGGTCAGCGCGGCGGTGTTGGCCCAGGCGGTATGGTGATCGCCCGCAAACAGGATCAGCGGCCGGTCGGCCAGCGCCTGGTCGAGCAGTTGGCGGGTGGTGGTGACGCCCTCGCCGAACAGGTTGTAATCGGCGGCCTTGCAGATCAGCAGCGCCTCTTGCGGATTGGCCTTGGCATAGGCCTGCACCTTGTCGCGCAGCGCGGCCAGGCCGTGCACACCGTCGAGTTGCAGGAAACGCTGGCCGAAGGCTCCGGCGAAAAGATGCAGATGCGCCTCGACCAGGCCGGGCAGAACGGTGCCGCCCTGCGCGTCGATCCGGCGCGCGCCGGGGGCGGCCAGTGCGGCGATATCGGCGTTTGAGCCGACCGCCAGAATGCGCCCGCCCGAGATGGCAAGCGCCTCGGCCCGGGGGGTGGCTGGATCCATCGTCAGGACCCGACCGTTCAGGATCACCAGATCGGCGTTGCTCATCGAGCTTCCTTTGTGCGTTTGAGGGGAGAGGTGGCGGCGAAGCCGTCGTCGAACACGAGGGCGACCAGCGCGGCAATGGCCTGCATGACCTCGGCCCGATGGGTGTCGAACGTCATCGCGTCATTCTTGATGTAAGAGAAATAGCACATGGTCCAGGTGTCATAGAACAGCCGCGACAGCACATCCGGGTCAGGCGCTGTGCCATTGCGCAGCACCATGTCGTAATCGCTCATGAACGTACCGATCAGCTTGCGGAGCTCTTGATCCGAATTGGTGAACTGGCGTTCGAACTCGGATTGCGGGCGGCGGATATTGGCCGCCTCGGCATAGCGCCAGACCCGCTTTCCGGCGATCTGCATGGTCTTGGCCGTCAGGTCGACAAGGAAGGCACCCAGAACCTCGGCAAAGGGCTGGCCGGTTTCCCGTGGCAGGTTCATGTGGTTGGTCCGCTCGCGCTCTGCCCCTTCGAAGATCAGCGCGCTGAGGATGTTTTCCTTGGACCCGAAGTAGTTGGACACCGTGGGCGGCGAAACCCCGGTCTCCTGCGCGATGTCGGCCAGTGTCGTTGCATCGAAGCCGTTGACCGCGAACAGGTGCCCGGCGGCATCCAGAATCTCTTGCCTGCGCCGAGCCTTCTTACGACCGCGCAGACCGGTTTCGGAGCTGTCGCCCGGGTCGACCTGATCACTATTTGGGCGCTCGAATGCCAAGTCGATTTCCCATGCAAAAAAGTTTTTCTAAGAAAATTTTTTTATTGACTAAAATATTTTTGTCAATAGCACTTTAATGCGAGCATGTGATCTGCCCGCAGCAAACCAAAGGCCATTCATGATCGAAATCGACAAGGTGACGAAGACTTTTGGCGCGGGCGATGCCGCGTTTACCGCGTTGCGCGATGTCAGTGTCACGATCCGGGAAAACGAGTTCTTTACGCTGCTGGGGCCGTCGGGCTGCGGCAAGACCACATTGCTGCGCCTGATCGCGGGGTTCGAACCGCCGACCATCGGCGCCATCCGGCTGAGCGGGCGCGACATCACCCGGCTGCCGCCAAACCAGCGGCCGGTGAACACGGTGTTCCAGAACTATGCCCTGTTCCCGCATATGAGCGTGGCGGGCAATATCGCCTTTGGGCTGGAGATGCTGGGCAAGCCCAAGGACGAGATCGCAAAGACAGTCGACGAGATGCTGCGGCTGGTGCGGATGGAAGAGCTGAAGCATCGCAAGACCTCGGAGATATCGGGCGGGCAGCAGCAGCGGGTGGCGCTGGCCCGGGCGCTGGCGCCGCACCCCGAGGTGCTGTTGCTGGACGAGCCGCTGAGCGCGCTGGATCTGAAGCTGCGCAAGGAGATGCAGATCGAGTTGAAGCGGTTGCAGAGCGAGACCGGGATCACCTTTGTCTTTGTGACCCATGACCAGGAAGAAGCGCTGACCATGTCGGACCGCATCGCGGTGATGAGCGGCGGGCGCATCCTGCAAATCGGGAACCCGCGCGAGATCTACGAGCGGCCCTCGGAACGGTTCGTGGCGAACTTCATCGGCGAATCGAACTTTTTGAACGGGCAGTTGTCGGCCGGGTCGGTGACGCTGGAGGCGGGCGGAACATTCACGGTCGAACCGCCGCAAGGCGTGGCCGACGGCAAGGTCAGCGTGCTGATCCGGCCCGAACATGTGACCGTGGCAGGAACCGGCGCCGAAGGCGCCGCACTGATCGCCACGGTGGAAAACGTGGTCTATTCCGGCGAAGCGACCGTGGCGCATTTGAAACTGAAGACCGGCGAGGCGATCAAGGCCCGCGCGTCGAACCTGCCCGGGGCCAGCGGCCTGCTGGAGACGGGTGCGCAGGTGGGCGTGTCGGTGGCGCCGGGCGCGGTCACGGTGCTGGTGGACTAGGCGCATGAGCGAACAGGCCGCATATCGCCCCGGAGAGCTGGAAGCCGAAGCCCAGGCCGCCGACAACCGCAGCCGCTGGATGCTGGCATTGCCGGCCGTGGTCATCATCACACTGGCGGCGGCGGGGCCGCTCATGGTGATGGTGGTCTATTCCTTTCTGACGCCGGGCGATTACGGCAATGTCGTTTGGAAATTCTCGTTGGAAGGCTGGATGAACACTCTGGTGCAGCGGGACATCTTTGACGACACGCTGATCTGGGCCGATGCGCATCTGTCGATCTTCTGGCGGTCGTTCTCGCTGTCGCTGATCACCACGGTGCTGACGTTGATCTTTGGCGTGCCGACGGCGTGGTTCATCGCCACCCAGCCACCCGGCAAGCGCGAGTTCTGGCTGTTCCTGATCACCGTGCCGTTCTGGACCAACCTGCTGGTGCGGACCATCGCCATTCAGGAGCTGTTGCGGTCCGAAGGGGTGATCAACCTTGTCCTGCTGAAACTGGGGATCATCGACGCGCCGATCCAGATGATGTTCACCAATTTCGCCATCGGCTTCGGCATGACCTATGTGTACCTGCCGCTGATGGTGCTGCCGGTCTATGCGGCGGTGGACAAGCTGGATTTCCGCCTCGTCGAGGCGGCGCATGACCTGTATGCCGGGCGTTGGACCGCGTTCCGCCGGGTGATCCTGCCGCTGATCAAGCCGGGCATCATCGCGGGCTCGATCCTGGTCTTCATCCCGTCGCTGGGCGCCTATGTGACGCCCCGGGTGCTGGGCGGCGGCAAGAACCTGATGTTCGGCAACCTGATCGAGTTGCAGTTCGGTCAGGGCCGAAACTGGCCGCTGGGAGCGGCGCTGTCGCTGATGCTGATGGCGGCGGTGATGATCGCGCTGATGTGGTATGTCCGGGTGACATCGAGGGAGCAATCAGATGACTGAATCCCGCACGCAGAAACCGCCAAAGGGCTATTCGGTCCGCACCCTGCCGGGCTTCGCCATCGTGGCCATCTTTACCCTGATCACGCTTTACGCGCCGATCGCGATCCTGGTCACCTTTTCGTTCAACGCCGGCACCTCGATGGCGATCTGGGAGGGGTTCAGCCTGCGCTGGTACCAGCAGGCCGTCGCCAACGAGGCGGTGCAGGATGCCGCCGTGCGGTCGCTGTTCCTGGCGCTGGTCGCGGCCTCGGTGGCGACGGTGGCCGCCACGATGGCGGCGCTGGCCACCACCCGGACCCGCCATTTCCCCGGCAAGACGATGATTTATGCGCTGATCAACCAGCCGCTGATGGTGCCCGAGATCGTCACCGCCGTGGCGCTGTTGATCGTGTTCGCGGCCATCAAGGTCTGGACCGGGCATACCAGCATGATCTACCTGATCGTGGCCCATACCGCGTTCTGCGTGCCCTTTGCCTATCTGCCGATCCGCGCCCGGCTGGAGACCATGGACCTGTCGCTGGAGACCGCGGCGCAGGATCTTTATGCCTCGCGCTGGCTGACCTTTCGCCGGGTAACCCTGCCGTTGATGTGGCCGGGGATCGTGGCCGGGCTGATGCTGGCCTTTGTCATCTCGCTGGATGACGTGGTGATCACCGAATTCGTCAAATCCGCCGGGCAGGAGACCCTGCCCACCTATATGCTGGGGCAATTGCGCCGCGTGGTCACGCCCGAGGTCAACGCGATCTCGACCGTGATCCTGCTGGCGGGCGCGATCCTGGTATCGCTGTTTTTCCGCCTGACCTCGAAACGGGGCTAGGCGCATTTCAACCGGCCGCGAGAGCCGGGACCAAACGTGAACGGACCAACAAGGAGAGAACATCCATGAGACACGTACTTGCCGCGGCATCCGCGCTGGCCCTGATGGCCGGAGGCGCCTATGCCAAGGAACTGAACATCTATAACTGGGGCAACTACACCAACCCCAAGCTGATCGAGAAATTCGAGGCCGAGACCGGCATCAAGGTGACGATCACCGATTACGACAGCAACGACACCGCGCTGGCCAAGGTCAAGGCGGGCGGTCACGGGTTCGACATCGTGGTGCCGACCCATACCTATGTGCCGATCTGGATTTCCGAGGGACTGTTGGCCGAAACCCGCCCCGACCAGATGGAAAACTTCAAGAACATGGACGCCAAGTGGGTCGATGTGGATTGGGACCCTGGCCGGCATTACACCGTGCCATGGCAGTGGGGCACCACCGGCGTTGTGGTGAACACCAAGTACTACAGCGGCGATATCAACACCTCTGCCATCTTCCTGGATCCGCCCGAAGAACTGCGCGGCAAGATCAACGTGGTGCCGGAGATGGGCGACGTGATGGTCATGGCGATCATGTATCACGGCGGCGAACCTTGCACCGACGACAAGGAAGTGCTGAAAAAGGTTCACGAGACGCTAGTGAATGCCAAGCAGCACTGGCTGGGCATGGATTACGGCAACCTGGAGAAATTCGCCAAGGAAGACCTTTGGGCGGGTGTAAACTGGAACGGCTCGACCTTCCGGATGCGGTTGCAGAACGAGGCGATCGCTTATGGCTATCCCAAGGAAGGCTATCCACTGTGGATGGATTCGGTCGCGGTTCTGAAGGATGCCAAGAACATGGACGAGGCCAAGGCATTCCAGAACTTTGTCATGGCCCCGGAAAACGCCGCGCTGATCTCGGAATTTGCGCGTTATGCCAACGGGATCGCGGGGTCCGAGGCGTTCATGCCCGAGGACATGAAAACCGCGCCCGAGATCGTGATCCCCGAAGAGCTGAAGTCTGTGGGCAAGTTCAACGGCACCTGCGCGCCGGAGACACAGGCGCTCTATACCCGGATCTGGACCGACCTTCAGAAGTAAGGTTGTGAGACAGGAAAGGGCCCGGTTGCGGGCCCTTTCGCTGGCCCTTTTTTCGAACGGGGCGACAGCCTTCTGAGAGGAACAATGACCTTCTATCGCAATGCCGACCCGCAGGCGCCGATCCTGCGGGGCAAGGAGCCGCTTGGCTGGCGCCTGCCACCCTATGACTGGGATCGGGCACCCTGGAACCGCTGGACCTTCCAGAACATCCGCATGTGTGTACCGACCGAAGAGATCGCGCGCGGACCCGACGCGCTGGAGTGGCAAGAGGCGCCGCAGGACCTGTCGGGTGTCGCGTTCACCGGCTGGGACGGCAAGCCGATGACGCTGGCGGATCTGCTCGCGGACTATGCCGACGGGTTCCTGGTGGCGCATCGGGGCCGCATTCTGCACGAAAGCTATCATAACGGGATGACGCGCGGGTCGCGACATCTGCTGATGTCGGTGTCGAAGTCGATCACCGCGACCACCGTCGGCATCCTGATCGACCGGGGCCTGCTGGACCCCGCAGCCCCGATGACGGAATACCTGCCCGAACTGGCGGCGACGGGCTGGAAAGGCGCGACGCTGCAACAGGTGCTGGACATGACCACCGGCGTTCGGTTCGTCGAGGATTACGAGGATCCCGATTGCGATGTGGCGCGGCTGGAATATGCCTCGGGGTGGAAGCCGTTGCCAGCGCATATGGCGCCGGGGTCCTGTCCGGACAACACGTGGGATTACATTTTGTCGCTGACCGAATGCGAGGCCGCGCATGGGGCGCGGTTCAGCTATCGCTCGATCGAGACCGATCTCTTGGGCGTGCTGATCGCGCGGGTGAGCGGGCAATCCTTTGCCCGGACGGTGTCCGAGGTGTTGTGGGCGCCGATGGGCGCCGAGACCGGGGCCTATGTCACCGTCGACCGCAACGGCACCCCGCTGGCCGATGGCGGCATCTGTGCCAGCCTGCGCGATTGCGCCCGGTTCGGTCAGACCATGCTGGACGACGGCCGCGCCGGTGGGCGGCAGGTTATCCCAAGCGCCTGGATCGAGGATGTACGCCGGGGCGACCACGGGCGATTCGACGATCAGAGCCGCGAGTTCATGCCCAACGGGCGCTATCGCAACATGTTCTGGATCCGCGACGTCGCCCGGCCCGTCCATATCAGCTTGGGGATTTATGGGCAGGTCATCTACGTCGACCCTGAGCACGAGCTGGTGGTCGCCTGCCAGTCGAGCTGGCCCGAGTCGCTGTCGGATAGCCGCCATTCCAACACCATGCGGGCAATCGACGCGATTGCCGCCGCACTCAGCTGAAAGGGAAAGACATGTCGGACCTGATCTATCTTACCGCGACCGAGGCTCTGGCCCGGTTCGCCGACAAGAGCCTGTCGCCGGTCGAGTTGCTGTCGGCGCAGATCGCCCGGGCCGAGGCCACGGCGGAGACCGTCAACGCCTTTACCCATACCCATTTCGACGAGGCGATGGACCTGGCCCGCGCCGCCGAGGCGCGCTGGACCAAGGGCGCGCCGAATGGCCCGCTGGACGGGCTGGCGGTGGCGATCAAGGACGAGAGCATGATCGCGGGCAAGCCCACGTCGAGCGGCTCGCTGATCATGCAGGATTTCGTGGCCGACCATACCTCGCCCATGAACCAGCCCATTCTGGCCTCGGGCGCCATCGTGCATGCGCGCACGGCGACGCCCGAATTTTCCTGCGCCGGGTTCACCTGGTCGCGGCTGTGGGGGGTGACGCGCAATCCGTGGAACCCCGAGTTCACCCCCGGCGGGTCGTCGGGCGGATCGGCGGCAGCGCTGGCGGCGGGCACGACGACGCTGGCCACCGGGTCGGATATCGGTGGGTCGATCCGCATCCCGGCCTCCTGCTGCGGGCTGGTGGGGTACAAGCCGCCCTATGGGCGCAACCCCGACGACATCCCCTTCAACCTGGATTTCTACTGCCATACCGGGCCGTTGGCACGTTCGGTGTCGGATGCAATCCTGCTCCAAAACCTGATGAGCGGGCCGAACCCGCTGGATATCTCGACCCTGAAGCCCAAGCTGGTGCTGCCCGACAGTTATCCCGACATTCGCGGCTGGAAGATCGCGCTGTCGATGGATCTGGGCAGTTTCGCTGTGTCCGAGGACGTGCGGCGCAACACGCAAGCGGCGGCGCAGGTGTTCCGCGACCTGGGCGCGACGGTGGAGGAGGTCGAGATCGGCTGGGGCGCGGAAGTGTCCGAGGCCTGCTGGGCCTATCTGACCCATATCTTTGGCGGCGCCCTGTCCGAAGAGCTGGAGAGCCATGGCGACCTGATGACGACCTATTGCCGGGCCTTCGCGGAAAGCTCGCTGAGTTCCACCGCGCGCGATTTCGTGCGCTCGCTGCAAGTGGCGGGCGAAAGCTACAAGAAGCTGGGGCCGCTGCTGGAACGGTACAATTGCCTGATCTGCCCCACCAACGCTTTGCCCGCCGTGCGGGCCGATTTCGACCCGTCGACCGAGGGACTGGAGATTGAAGGTATATCGGTGCGGCCCGAGTTGGGCTGGGTGATGACGACGCCCTTCAATATGATGAGCCGCTGCCCGGTGATCTCGGTGCCGTCGGGCTTTGCCGGAAATGGCGTGCCGACCGGCATACAGATCGTCGGGCCGACCTATAGCGACGAGGTGGTGTTCCAGGCGGCGATGGCCTATGAGGCGGCGCAGGGCGGCTGGTTCGCGGATGCGGCAGGCAGGCCAAAACTGACCTAAGCGGGAACTGCCCCGGAAATGTGAGTTTCGCATTCCTCAGCCATGGCTTATGGTGCCGCATCCGGACAGCCAAGGCGAAAGACTGCATGTCGAAATTCGATGGATATTTCCTGCGCCAGTTGCTGGTGTTGTGCGGGTTTTTTGCCTTTGTCTTGGTCGGCGTGTTCTGGATCAGCAAGGCGGTCAGCCTGTTCGACAAGCTGATCAGCAGCGGCCAGACGGCCATGGTGGCGCTGGAGTTCACCGCGCTGTCGCTGCCCTCGCTCATCCGCACGGTGATGCCGATGGCGGCCTTTGCCGCCACCGTCTATGTCACCAACCGGCTGAACCGCGAAAGCGAGCTGACGGTGATGCTGGCCACCGGAACCAGCCCGATGCGGCTGGCCCGTCCCGTGGTTCTGTTCGGGCTGATATGCGCGGTGATGCTGGGCACGATCACGCTTTACCTGCGCCCCGCCTCGCTGCAACGGCTGGAGGCACGGCAGGCCGAAGTGGCGGGCGACATGACGGCGCAACTGCTGAATGACGGGCAGTTCATGCATCCGGTCAAGGGTGTCACCGTCTACATCGGCAATATCGGCCGCGACGGCACGCTGAGCGATGTCTACCTGTCGGACCGGCGGCGACCGGAACAGGTGGTGACCTATACCAGTTCCAAGGCCTTTCTGGCGCGCAGTGGCGAGCAGGTGGCGCTGGTGATGGTCGAAGGCACGGCCTTGCAGATGGATACAAAGACCAAGCTGCTGTCGACCACGGTGTTCAGCGATTTCACTTATGACATTTCGGCGCTGGCCAAGCGGGACGAGGTCCGGGCGCGGGACATTCGTGGTATTCCGACGCTGGAGCTGAATCGGGCACGGCTGGGCGGGCCCGGTGCCGATACCTATGCCCATGGAGACATCGTGGAAGAGTTGCAAGAGCGGCTGTCTTGGCTGGCCATCAGCGTGGCGGTAGCCATGGTCGGGTTCTCGACCCTAATGCTGGGCACGTTCTCGCGCTTTGGGCTGTGGCCGCAATTGCTGGGTGCGTTTGCGCTGCTTGTTGCGATCGAGGGGCTGCGCGGGGTCGCTTCCGCGACGGTGACCGAGCATCCGAACCTGTGGTGGCTGCAACATATGCCGGCGCTTGGCGGTATCGCGGTGTCTGTGCTGTTTCTCAGGATCGCGGGGCGACCGATCCGGCCGAGGCGCAGGGCGCCCGAGCTGGCCTGAGGCGCCGGGTCAGAGCGACAGTCCGGTCTTGCGGCCCTCGTGTATGGCGGCGGCGGCCAGTCGCGGGGCGGCAGCGTCGCCGATGCTGGTGGCCTTTGTCCCCATCTCCCGCAGCTCTTGTGCCAGACCGGTTTCGGGGGTGTTGGCGGTGGCCAGAACCAGACTGTCGGCGGCGATGGTTTCGGTCTCGCCGGTCAGCAGCGACAGGATCGCGGCGCCTGCGTCGCCCCACCCTGTCAGGGCGCTTTCCGTGACAAAACACACCCCCAGCCCGGCCAGCGTGGCGCGGGCGGGGAAATCGGTGGCCGAGCGGGCCAGTTCGCGCCCGATCATCGGGTCGGGGGTGACGATGGTGACCTTGTGGCCTTTTTCCGCCAGATGCCAGGCGGTGCCGATACCGCGCCAGTTGCCTGCCTCGTCCAGCAGCACGACATGGTCCCCCAGCCGGGCGGCGCGGGTCATCACGTCGTGGATGGACCAGACCTGCCCGCGTTCGATCCCCGGCAGGCGGGCCACATGCGGCAGCGCCTTTTGGAACCCCGTTTCCGGCGGGGCGGAGCCGGTGGCCAGTATCACATGGTCGGCCCCGATGGCGGCGACGTCCTGGGCATCCATATAGGTGTTAAACCGGATTTCGACCTGAAGCTGGCGCAGCTGCCGTTCGTACCAGCCGATCAGGTCGGTGATCTGGGCACGGCGCGGTTGCAGCCCGGCGAGCCGGAATTGTCCGCCGAGTTCCGGCCCCGCCTCGGCCAGGATCACCCGGTGCCCGCGTTCGGCAGCCACCCGGGCGCATTCCAGCCCGGCAGGGCCGCCGCCCACCACCAGTACGGTTTTGGGGGTCTGCGCGGGCGTGAACCGGTCGCCACCCCAGATGTATTCATGCCCGGCCGAGGGGTTCACGAGGCAGGAGATATAGTAATCGCGCCCGCGCCGGCCCCAGCATTGCTGGTTGCACGACAGGCAGCCGCGAATGTCCTGCGCCGCGCCGCGTTCGGCCTTGGCCACGAGATGCGGGTCGGCGATCTGACCGCGCACGATCGACACCAGATCGGCCCGACCGGCCCCCAGCACGGTGTTGGCGTTGTCGGGGGTGCGGATATTGGCCTCGGCCGTGACCAGCGCGGTCAGGTTCGCCTGTTTCAGCCGCTCGGCCAGATCGGCGCCGAGGTTTTCGGCATACTGAAAGCTGGGCAAAAGCTTGTAGAAGTCGAAATAGCTGCCCGCGCCGACGGTGACATAATCCATCAAGCCTTGGGCGTCGTGGAGCGCCACGATCTCGACCATCTCGTCATGGCTGAGGCAGACGGGCTTGTCAGAATCGTCGTTCACCGACAGGCCGATGATGAAATCGGGGCCGCAGGCGGCCCGGATACGCGCCATGATTTCGCGCGAAAGCCGGGTGCGGTTTGCAAGAGAGCCGCCCCATTGGTCGCTGCGCTGGTTGGAAAACGGCGTCCAGAACTGGTCGAGCAGGCAGTGATAGGCGGCCCAGACTTCGACCCCGTCGAAACCCGCTTTCTGGCAGCGGATCGCGGCATCGACAAAACCCTGAATGGTTTCCTCGATCTCATCCTCGGTCATGGCGTGGCTGCCATCGTTGTCGTGATAGCTGGGCCCGCCCGAGGGCGACCAGTTGGCGTGCCAGGAATTGTCCCAGTCGCCATGCGCGCCGACATGATAGAGCTGCTGGATCATCACCGTGCCATGCGCCTTGCACGCCTCGGTGATGCGGGCGAAATGCGGGATGACGTCATCGCTGGAGTGGCGGAAATTGCCGCGTGTCAGAACGGCGGCGGCATGGACCGGCATCGGCTCGACCACGATCATCGCGGCGCCGCCCATGGCGCGTTCCTCGTAATAGGCCAGATGCTGGTCGCCCGGCAGGCCGTCATGGGCCATGTTGGTGGTATGGGCGCCGAACACGATGCGGTTCTTCAGCTTTTTGTGCCGCAGCTGAACCGGGGCGAAGATGTGCTTGAAACTCATGCGTCTTGCTCCAGCCTATCAAGCCCTGCACGCAGGCTGTCGCCCATGCCCGCGCCCTCCATATGCAGGCGCAGGCGCTGGTTATAGCCGCCCGGCGTATTGAGCGCCTCGATCAGGCTGGCGCAGTCGGTGCCCGCAAGGCTGGAGGCCACGAGCGCACGCAGGAACGCCTCTCCCTGAGCGGGGTCAGAGACGCGGCTAGCGAGCCAGCCCGCCGCATCGCTGACCATCCGGGCCACCGGCGACAGCACCGCCTGGGCGCAGAGATAGGCCGCCATCTCGGCGGCGTCCTTCAGCGCAAAGACCTGGTTGCGCGCGCCAAACAATGCGCGGACCAGATCGGCATCGCCCTGCATCATGATGGGCGAGCCGCCCTGTGCGATGCCCGGAAAGGGCATCATGATCGCGGCGGCGCGGGCGGGGGCGACCATCTGCGCCACCTCCTCCAGCGTGGCGCCCGCCATCAGGGTGATCACCTGCTGATCGGCGCGAAAGGTCAAGGCACCAAGGATGCCCGACGCCTTTTCGGCCATCAGCCCGAGGATGACGATATCGCTTTCCTCGACAACCGCCTGATTGGAGGCGACCCGGACATTGGGGTAAGCGGCGGCCAGTGCCTGCGCATTGGCCGCGCTGCGGTCGGATACGGTGATCGCATGCCCGTCGCCCGCGATGCCGTGGACGACGGCGGTTGCGATGGTTCCGGTTCCGATCACCCCGATGCGCATGTCAGATATCCTTCACCAGCCTCAGCGCGTCATAGATCGCGGCATGGGTGTTGCGGGCGCTGACCGCGTCGCCGATGCGGAACAGCTGGAACGCACCATCGGGATTGGTTTCGATCCTCTGCGGATGCCCGTCGATCAGCGCCTGATAGTCGACCTCGCCGCCGTTGCGCGACAGCGGTCTGAGTTCGAAATAGAGGTCGGCCATCGGCATGGTGCCATAGTTCACCACCACCTGGTCATAGGTCTGGTCCTTGGTGAAGCTGCTGTAATCGGTACCGATTTTCGCCCGCAGCCGGTTCCCGTCGCGGGTCACGTCCAGCAGGCGGCGGGTGACGGTAAAGGTCACATCCTTGTCCTGAAGCGCGCGCATATAGGGCACCAGGTTCATGCCCATGATATCGGGGGCAAAGCTGCGGTCGGGGGTCATCACCTCGACCTTGGCGCCCGCATTGGCGGCAATCTCGGCCGCCATCACGCCCGGGTGATCGCCGCTTTCGTCATAGATCAGCACCTCGCGCCCTGGTTTCACATCGCCCGAGATCATGTCCCAGGCGCTGACCAGCAGGTCGTTCTCATGCCCGGATTCGAAGAGTTTCGTGTTGGGCAGGCCGCCAGTGGCGACGATCACCACATCGGGGTTCAGCGCGGTCACATCCGCCGCCTCGGCCCAGGTGTTGAAATGGAACTCGACATCGCGGGCGGCGCATTGCGCCATGCGCCAGTCGACGATGCCGATCATCTCGCGGCGGCGCGGGTTCTGCGTGGTCAAGCGGATCTGGCCACCGGGGTCGGGCTGGGCCTCGAACACGGTCACATGGTGGCCGCGCTCGGCGGCAACGCGGGCGGCCTCGAGTCCCGCCGGACCGGCACCCACAATCACGACCCGCTTGCGGGTCTCCGCCGCCGGTATCTGATGCGGCATGGTCAGTTCGCGCCCGGTGGCGGGGTTGTGGATGCACAGCGCCTCGCCCGCCTGATAGATCCGGTCCAGGCAATAAGTGGCGCCGACACAGGGGCGGATATCGTGTTCGCGCCCTTCGACGATCTTTTGCACAAGATAGGGATCAGCCATATGGGCACGGGTCATGCCCACCATGTCGAGCTGCCCGGTGACAATGGCATGGCGCGCGGTGGCGACATCGGGGATTTTCGAAGCGTGGAAGGTGGGCATGCCCACCTCGGCCCGGACCCGCCCGGCGAAATCGAGATGCGGTGAGGCCTTCATCCCCTGTACCGGGATCATGTCGGTCATCGCCGGGTCGGTATGGATCCGGCCCCGGTTGATATTGAGATAATCGAGCTGCCCGGTCGCCTTGAACATATGGGCGATCTGCATGCCCATCTCTTCGGTGATGCCGCCCGTCTGCGCCTCGTCGGGGGCAAAGCGGGTGCCGACGATAAAATCGTCGCCCACACGCTTGCGCACCGCGTCGATGATATCGAGCGTCAGTTGCATCCGGGTTTGCAGCGTTGCCTTGCCATAGGGGCCGTCGAGCTCGTTGCTGAGCGGTGACATGAACTGGTCCAGCAGGTGGCCATGGGTCATGATCTCGACCCCGTCGAGCCCTGCCAGTTTCATCTTTTCGGCGGCATCGGCGAAATCGCCGATGATGCGGGAGATGTCCCATTCCTCGGCCAGTTTCGGAAACCTGCGGTGCGCCGGTTCCCGGTCGGATGTCGAGCTGACCGAAGGCAGCCATGCGCCCTTGTCCCAGCCGGTGCGGCGGCCCAGATGGGTGAGCTGGATCATCACCGCGCAGCCATGGTCGTGGCATTCGTCGGCCAGTTTCTTCATCCAGCCCACCACTTCGTCACGCCAGACGAGGATGTTGTTGAACACCGGCGGGCTGTCGCGGCTGACCGAGGCGGACCCGGCGGTCATGGTCATCGCCACGCCCGCCTTGGCGCGTTCGACGTGATAGGCGCGATAGCGGTCCTTGGGCAGGCCGTCCTCGGGATAGGCCGGTTCATGACTGGTGGTCATGATCCGGTTTTTCAGGGTCAGGTGTTTCAGCTGATAGGGTTGCAGCAGCGGGTCGCGAGACATGGGGTTTCCTCAGTACCAGGCATCGGGCATGGAGGCTTTCTTGCGATCGATGAACTCGCGCAGCGCCTCGTCGGTCGCGTCGTCCATCGCCGGTGCCTCATAGGCGTTCAGGATATCCTTCCAGCGCTTGTTGGCGCGGATGGCATAGTCGGCGCTGCCCTGTTCGAACCAGGTCTCGTGGGTCTGGTCGTCGTTCAACCCGCTATCCCAATAGGCGGTTTCATAGTGGCGCAGGGTGTGGTCGGTGCCGAACATATGCTCGCCCGGGCCATTCTGCGCCAGCGCGTCGAAGCCAAGCGTATCCTCGTTCACCTCGATCCCGGCCAGATAGGAATGCAGCGCCCCGCACATGTCGGTGTCCATCACGAATTTCTCGTAGGACATGCTGAGCAGACCATCGACGAAACCGGCCGAATGCAGGATGTAGTTCGCGCCGCCCTGCACCGCCGACATCATCGACATCATCGCCTGCTGCATGGCCTGCCCGTCGGGTGCCTTGGAGGTCGAGAAATTGCCGGCACAGCGCAGCGGCATGTTCAGACGGCGCGCCAGTTGGCCCATCACCAGCGAACCCAGCGCCGGTTCCGGCGTGCCAAAGGTGGGGCTGCCCGTGCGCAAGCTCATCGACGACAGGAACCCGGCCAGAATGGCCGGCGCCCCCGGGCGGGTCAGCTGGGCGATGGCGCAGGAGGCCATGGATTCGGCCAGGCATTGCGCCACGGCCCCCGCCATGGTCAGCGGCGACACGGCGCCACCCAAGAGGAACGGCAGGTGGATCGACCCCTGCCCCGCCGCCGCATAGGTACGGATGCCCGCCGCCGTGACCCCGTCGATCACCAGCGGCGAGGTGGTGTTGAAATTGCCCATGATGACGCAGTTCCGGTCGACAAAATCCGCCCCGAACAGGATGCGGCACATCTCGATACTGTCGGCGGCGCGTTCGGGCGCGGTGATCGAACCCAGAAAGGCGCGGTCGGAATAGCGCATGTGGGCATAGACCATGTCCAGGTGCCGCTTGTTCACCGGGATATCCGTCGGCTCGCAGATGGTGCCGCCGGAATGGTGCAGCCAGGGCGAGGACTGGCCCAGCTTGATCAGGTTCCGGAAGTCCTGAATGGTGCCGTAGCGGCGGCCATTGTCCATGTCCATCACGAAGGGCGAGCCATAGGCGGGCGCGAACACCATCGCGTCGCCGCCGATATCGACATTGTTGGCCGGGTTGCGGGCATGCTGGGTAAAGCGCGCGGGCGCGGTTTTCAGAATCTCGCGCAGCATGCCCGGCTCGAACCGGACATTCCAGGTGTTGGCGCGCAGTTCGGTCACCTGCGCGCCCGCCTTCTTGTAGAGCGTCATGCTCTCTTCGTCGTCGCGCAACTCGATCCCGATCTCGGCCAGGATACGGTCGGCGGTGGCCTCGATTTTCTCCAGCGCTTCTTCGCCCAGCAGATCGTAGGTCGGGATCTTGCGGGTGATATAGGGCACCCGCAGATGCAGGTTCTGTCCCGGTTCGGCCGACCGGTTGGATTTGTCGGAACTGCGGCGCGCGCGCCGCGACCTGGGGGGCGTCTGATCGGTCATGGGTGAAACCTGCGATAAACAGCGAAACTGATCTATCTGTGCGTGACTCGACACTTGTGTCAAGTAACTTGTGCAGTAGTGTCGAGGATGCTAGATCTTGCGCCATGACAATCGCGCCCAAACCCTCCAGCACCGAGGCCGCCTGGCTGACGGCTGCCTATGACCTGCTGACCGAGAGCGGGGTCGAAGCGGTCAAGATCATGCCGCTGGCGCAGAAACTGGGCGTCGCGCGCACCGGATTCTATTGGCATTTCAAGGATCGTGAGGCCCTGCTGGAGGCGATGGTGCGCCGCTGGGAGGAAAAGAACACCGGCAATCTGGTGGCCCGGACCGAGGCCTTTGCCGAAAGCATCGTCGAGGCGATGTTCAACCTGTTCGATTGCTGGCTGGACGACGCATTGTTCGATGCCCGGCTGGATCTGGCGATTCGCAACTGGGCGCGCAACGACGCCGGGCTTCAGGCGCGGCTCGACCAGGCCGATCTGGCGCGGCAGAACGCGGTCGCCGCGATGTTCCTGCGGTTCGGCTATTCCGCTCAGCAGGCCAATGTGCGGGCGATGACGGTGATGTACACTCAGGTCGGCTATATCTCGATGCGGATCGAGGAAAACCCCGAGACCCGGCTGGCCAATATGCCCGACTATGTCGAGGTGTTCACCGGCGTTGCCCCGTCAGAGACCGACATCGACCGGTTCATGTCGCGGCACCCGGAATCCGGCCCGCGCTAACCCGTTGTAAACGGACCTGCCGATAACGTCCCGGGGAGCGGAAGAATCCCGGACAGGCAGAATGCCCAGACAATGCATCTCGAATACCATTCTTGCGCCCGCGATGCGGCTGGCGGTCTTGTGGATGCTTGCACTGGCCGATCCGGCGGCGGCAACGGTCGATCCCGGCACCTCGGGCCTGTGCGACATGGCGGCCCGGCGCGCGGCGCGCGCGCATGACGTGCCGCTTGACGTACTGCGCGCGATCACCCGGGTCGAAACCGGGCGCAGCAGCGGCGGCGCGCTGGAACCCTGGCCCTGGACCGTCAACATGGAGGGCGTCGGTCACTGGTTCCCCTCGCAGACCGCCGCGCAGACATATGTCTTTGAGCGGTTCAAATCGGGCGCGCGCAGTTTCGACTTGGGCTGTTTCCAGATCAATTACCGCTGGCACAGCCAGGCCTTCCGCTCGATCGACGATATGTTCGACCCCGAGATCAACGCCGATTACGCCGCCCGCTTTCTCAAGGACCTCTATGGCGAGCTGGGTTCGTGGAAGGCGGCGGCGGGCGCATTTCATTCGCGCACCCAGTCGCTGGCAGATGCCTATGCCGCCCGTTTCGAAACAACGCGGGTCCGGCTGGAAGATGCCGCCCCGGAACCCCGTACCGGATCGCTGACCGCCGCGCGGGCGCGGCCGCTGATCGCCCTTGGCGGCCAGACGCCTGCGGGCGGAACGCGCCTGGGCTCGCTTGTCGCCACAGGCCAGGCCGGCCGTGCCTTTATCCCGTTCAACTAGGATCGCCGCCTTGCCGAAAATTGACATGAGAACGCTGTTCAGCCCGACAGTTCTGCTGTCGCTGGCGCTGATGGCGATCATCGTGATGATGATCCTGCCGATGCCCGCCTGGGTGCTGGATATCGGGCTGGCGGCCTCTTTCGCGCTGGCGATCCTAATCTTTACCCTGACCCTGTTCATCGAGCGGCCGCTGGATTTCTCGTCCTTTCCGACCATCCTGCTGGCCTCGCTGATGCTGCGGCTGTCGCTCAATGTCTCCTCGACCAAGCTGATCATCGGTCAGGGGCATACCGGGCCCAATGCCGCGGGCGATGTGATCGAGGGGTTTGCCCAGTTCGTGATGAGCGGCAGCGTCTTTCTGGGCCTTGTGGTGTTCGGTGTGCTGCTGATCGTCAATTTCATGGTGATCACCAAGGGCGCCGCCCGCATGGCCGAGGTCGGCGCGCGCTTTGCGCTGGACGGGATGCCGGGCAAGCAGCTGGCCATCGACAGCGACATGTCGGCGGGCGCCATCGACCACCAACAGGCCAAGGCTCGGCGCGAGCTGGAACAGCAGGAAACCACGTTTTTCGGCTCGCTCGACGGGGCGTCGAAATTCGTCAAGGGCGATGCCATCGCCGGGCTGTTGATCACGCTCTTGAACCTGGTGATGGGGCTGATCATGGGGGTCATCGTGCACGGCATGCCGGTTGGCGCCGCGTTCGAGACCTATGCCATCCTGACGGTGGGCGACGGGCTGGTGTCGCAGATCCCCGCCGTGATCATCTCGATCGCCTCGGCCCTCTTGTTGGCGCGCGGCGGCACCCAGGGGGCGACCGATACCGCGCTGTTCGCGCAACTGGGGCGGCACCCGGCGGCGCTGGCCACGGTGGCGGTGCTGATGGTGCTGTTCGCGCTCGTGCCCGGCCTGCCCTTTCTGCCCTTTATCGCGGGCGGTGCGGTGCTGGGATATGCCGCCTGGTCGATGTACCGCAAGCAAAGGGCGGCGGCGGAAAGCGCGGCCAGGGCCGGGGCCGAGGCGGCGCCGGTGGCACGTCAGGGCATCGGCGATATCCTCGATCTGGACGACGTGCATCTGGAGTTCGCCCCCGACCTGGTGGGCATGGCGTTGGACCCGGGCACAGGTCTTGACGCCCGGATCGCCAATATGCGCACCCATGTCGCCTCGGCCTACGGGCTGATCCTGCCCGACATCCGGCTGACCGATCAGGCCGAGCTGCCCGCCGGGACCTATGTGATCAAGGTGCAGGGGGTCGAGCAGGCCCGTGGCGTGCTGCACCCCGATCTTATCCTAGCCCTGATGACCGACCAGCCCGACGCCCTGCCCGATGGCAAGGACGTGAGCGAGCCGGTCTATGGCGCGCCCGCCCGCTGGATCCTGCCCAAAGATCAGGAGACCGCCGCCCTGTCCGGGGCCACAATCGTGGCCCCGCCCGAGATCCTGGCGACCCATCTGCTGGAGGTGATCAAGCAGAACTTCGCCCGGTTGCTGACGCTCAAATCGCTGCGCCGGCTGCTGTCCGAAATGACGCTGTTGTCCGATCCGGCCCGCGCCGAGGCCAACCGCAAGCTGCTGGACGAGCTGATCCCCGACAAGGTGCCGATCGACACGCTGCACGCGGTGCTGCGCCTGCTTCTGGACGAACGGGTGTCGATCCGCAACATGCCGCTGATCCTCGAGGCGGTGGCCGAGGCGCGGCTGGCTACCACCCAGCCCGAGGCAATCTGTGAACATGTCCGCCAGCGGCTGGGCTTCCAGCTGGTGGCCGAGATGAAGCGGCCCGACGGCTCGATCCCGCTGGTGCAGCTGGCCCCGGAATGGGAAGAGACCTTTGCCACCTATCAGCTGGATGGCGCGGGCGGCGGGCTGGACATCGCGCTGCCGCCCGACCTGTTCAACAGGCTGGCCGACGGGATCGCGGGGCGCCTGGGACAGACCGCAAGCCAGGGGATTTTCGCGGCACTTGTCACCTCGACCCGCAGGCGGCGGTTCCTGCGCACCATCCTTCGGGCGCGCGGCATCTCGAACCCGGTACTTTCGTTCGAGGAAATCGGGCTCGAGGCACGGCCCTCGCTGGTCGGGCAGGTGCCGGCATGATCGCGCTGCCGCCCGAGCTCTTGACGCTATTCTCGGCCGAGCTCTGGCAGGTGTTCGCGGTGTTCCTGCGGGTCTCGGCCCTGGTTTCGGTGCTGCCCGCGTTTGGAGAATCGTCGATCCCGATGCGCGTCAGGTTCGGGGTCGCGGCGGCGTTCTCGATGATCATCGCCCCCGCGACGCCGCCCGCGCCCGCCGTCGCGGACCCGGTGCAGTTTGCCGCCCTGGCCGGCATCGAGGCGCTGGCCGGGCTGGCCATGGGCCTCGGCATCCGGCTTTTTGCCATGGCGCTTCAGGTGGCGGGGATGATCGCGGCCCAGGCCACCTCGCTGTCGCAGCTTTTGGGTGGCGCGGTCAGCGAGCCGACACCGGCGATGGGGCATCTGCTGACGATGGCGGGCCTGACCCTGGCGGTCATGGCCGGGCTGCATGTGCGCGCCGCCGAGTTCCTGATCCGGTCCTATACCCTGTTCCCGGTGGGCGAATTGCCGGCTGCGGCGAGCCTGACGCAATGGGGCGTGGCGCAGGTGGGCCGGATGTTTGCCCTGGCTTTTGGCCTGGCCGCGCCTTTTGTCATCCTGTCGCTGATCTACAACCTGGCGCTTGGGGCGATCAACCGGGCGATGCCACAGCTGATGGTCGCCTTTGTCGGCGCGCCGCTGATCACCTTTGGCGGCATGGCGCTGCTCCTGGTGGCAACGCCGGTGATCCTGTCGGTCTGGCTTGACGCCTTGATGGCGTTCTTCCAGGACCCGGTCGGAGCGCGGCCATGAGCGGGCCGGACGACGACAGCGAAAAGTCGTTCGAACCGACGCCGCACAAGTTGCAGAAGGCGCGCGAACGCGGCGAGGTCGCCCGGTCGGCCGACCTGTCGATGGTAGCGGGCTATGCCGGCATGACCCTGGCGCTGACCGGGCTGGGTGCGGCCGGGATGACGCAGTTGGCCAACCCGCTGGTCGTTCTCATCGACCAGTCCGACGGGCTGTCGCGGCTGATTTTCGACGGTCCCGCGGCCGGCCTTGTCGGCGGCCTCCTCGGCGCCGTATCGGTCGCGCTGCTGCCGGTTTTTGTCATCCCCGCCGCAGCGGTGATCCTGTCGGTGGTGGCACAGCGCGCATTTGTCATGGCGCCCTCCAAGCTGGAGCCGAAACTGTCGCGCGTCTCGATCGTGTCGAACGCCAAGAACAAGTTCGGGCGCGGCGGCCTGTTCGAGTTTGGCAAGAGCTTCGTCAAGCTACTCCTCTACTCGGTGACGCTGGGCCTCTTTATCCGGGTGAACCTGACCGAGATCGTGGCCACCGCCGGAATGGACGCCCGCCAGTCGGTTCTGATCATGGCGCGACTCTTGTCCGGCTTCATGTTCCTGGTGGTCGCGGTCGCGCTGGTGATCGGCGCGGTCGACTTTCTGTGGCAGCACGCCGAGCACATCCGCAAGAACATGATGTCCCGCAAGGAGATCATGGACGAGATGAAGGACGCCGAGGGCGACCCGCATGTCAAGAGCCAGCGCCGCCAGCGCGGGCAGGAGATCGCGATGAACCAGATGCTGGCCGATGTGCCCGGCTCGGACGTGGTGATCGTGAACCCGACACATTACGCGGTCGCCCTGAAATGGTCGCGGCAAAAGGGAGCCGCGCCGGTTTGTGTGGCCAAGGGCGTCGACGAGACCGCCACCGCGATCCGACGCGCCGCGATCGAGGCCGGGGTGCCGATCCATTCGGATCCGCCCACCGCCCGGGCCCTGCATGCGGTGGTCGAGATCGGGCAGGAGATCGGCGCGGAACACTACAGCCCGGTTGCCGCGGCCATCCGCTTTGCCGAGGCGATGCGGCGGCGGGCACGAGGCAAGATCAGATGAAACGACAGATGTTTGACCGCATGAGCCAGGCCGCCGACGCGCTCTATCTGCGGGAATACGAGCGCATTCGCGTCGTGATGGCCGAGGAGGCCCGGATCGCGGCGCAACTGGCCCAGCTGGACGCGCAACTGGCCAGCCTGCGCGACAGGGATGCATCCGACCACGGCTACAGATCCGTGGGCGCCGATATCCTGTGGCAGGCTTGGGAAACCCGTACGCGCCGGGCTCTGAACCAGAGCCTGGCGCGTGTGCGCGCGAAACGGCTGTCGATGATGGATGGGTTGCGGCTGGCCTTTGGTCGCAAACAGGCGATTGCCGAACTGGCGCAGAACCACCGGAACGACACCCTTCGGACGCGCAACAAGCGGTTCCAGGACAGGTTGTGCGCTGATCATGCCGCGCCCCCGGACGGGATTTGAACCGGTCCGTCAACGACCGGCCCGGGCGCGTCAGGAATCCTGACGCGCGATATCCACGATCAGCACCTCGACGATCTGATCGCCAAAGGTCATTTGCGCCGATTCGCGCAACGCGACCCGCAACGGGTCGAGCGTGCCGGGCCGGGTAAAGGCGCCATCGAACCCGCCGATATTGGCATGGTCGAACAGCACCCGCAGGAAACCGTCGCGCAGCTTGGGCTCTTTGGCAAAGAAATTGTCCGAGAACCCGGTCTTCACTTCGAGACTGAGCGTTACGGTGGCCAGCCCGGCGACCCGGTCATTGCTGACCAGCGGCACCACAAAGGGCTTGCTCATCTTGACATATTCGTTGCCGCTCGCCTCGGCGCCCTCGCCCTTGTCGCTGGCGTGATCGCTCGGGGGCTTGCCATGGCTGTCCTCGGTTGGCGGCTTGGCCGCGGTTTCGGCCTGGTTGCCAGCGCCGGACCCCTTGGGGCCCAGCGCGATGCCCGCGCCGATCCCCGCGCCGACTCCGAGGACCAGCATCAGGACCGGAAGAAGTTTTCCCAGCATCGCGCCCCCTCAGAACGGCAGGACCATGTCCAGCACCTGCTGGCCATAGCGCGGTTGCTGCACATCGGTGATCTGGCCGCGCCCGCCATAAGAAACCCGGGCCGACGCGATCTTGTCATAGGTTATCTCGTTCTGGCGCGAGATGTCCTCGGGCCGGACAAATCCCGATACCAAAAGCTCGCGCAGTTCGAAATTTACCCGCAGTTCTTGCGAGCCGGAGATCGACAGGACCCCGTTCGGCAGCACGTCCACCACGGTGGCCGCAACCCGCAGGGTCAGCTTCTCCTTGCGCTTGACCGAGCCACGGCCGCCCGAGGCGCTGGTGGAATCGACCGAGACCGCCTCGTTCAGCGAGGCGCCTTCGGGCAGGTGTTCGTCTATCCGCTGCGGCAGGCCGAAGAGGCCGGGGACCGACAGGCTTTCGGAGCCCGAGCGCGAGCGGTTGGTGTCGTTCGAGATCTCGGCCTTTTCGTCGATCTCGATCACCACGGTCAGGATATCGCCCTTTTTCATCGCCCGCTGGTCACCCAACAGCGAGCTTTGCCCGCCGCTCCACAGCGAGGCGCGGTCGACGGTGCGCTGCGGCTGGGTATAGAGCGGCAGACCGGGCCAGAGCATTGCCACCTGTTCGGGCGACTCGGTGTTGGGCGTGAAACTCGGCGCCTTGCCCAGATGGTCGGCCCGTCCGCAGGCGGACAGGACCAGGGCAAGGGCGATCAGGCGCGGAACAGGGCGGGAGTGGAGCATCATTTCACCTCGATGGAGCCGTCCGGGCGGATCTGCCCGGAGACGGTGGTTCGGGAACTCAGGTTCATGACCCGGATCACATCGCCCGCGGCCCCGCGCCCCAGGGCGCGGCCTTCGGTCGAGATGACCAGCGAACCACGATCGAAATAGAGCGTGACCAGGTCGTTGCGGTCGACGATGGCGGGCGGGCCGATATCGTCGTAACGGATCGGCCGGCCGGGATAGAGGGCGACGCGCGCCTCTTGCCCGACAACCTCGGACGGGTCGGCATAGACCCCCGCCATGTCCACGGATTTCAGCACCAGATCCTCGGGGCCGATGATCGCCTTGGCGCGGATCGTGCGCGACGGCACCAGGATCTCGGCCGTCGCCGCCTGTGGCAGGCAGAGCGCCAGGGCCAGGGCCAGGGTACGCATCAGCGCACCTGTGTGGTGGCGCTCATCATCTGGTCCACCGCCGAAATCACCTTGGCATTCATCTCGTATCCGCGCTGCGCCTCGATCAGCTCGGTCACCTCGCGCACCGCGTCGACAGAACTGTCCTCCAGGTACCCTTGCCGCAGGGTGCCCAGGCCGTCTTCGCCCGGGTTGCCGACAATCGGATTGCCCGAGGCCTCGGTCTCCTTGAACAGGTTGCCGCCAACCGCCTCGAGGCCCTTGGCATTGGCAAAGCTCACCAGAGTGATCTGGCCCAAGAGCTGCCCTTCGGCGGTATCGTCGAAATAGGCATAGACCTCGCCCCCGGCATTGATCGACAAAGAGCGCGCATCGGTCGGAATGGTGATCTCGGGCGCCACGGCGTAACCTTCGGAGGTGACCACTAACCCCTCGGCCGAGCGTTTCAACGCCCCGTCACGGGTATAGGCCGACTGCCCGGAGGGCAGCGTCACTTCAAGATAGCCGCGCCCTTCGATGGCGAGATCCAGGTCGTTACCGGTGGCCGACAGCGCACCCTGTTGCAGGTGTACGGTCACCGCCGCCGGGCGCACCCCCAGCCCCAGCTGCACCCCGGTGGGCAGCACGGTGCCATCCGCCGCGTTCACCGTGCCCGCGCGCGAGGCCTGCTGGTAATGCAGGTCGGCAAACTCGGCCCGCCGCGCGTTATAGCCGGTGGTGTTCATGTTCGCGAGGTTGTTCGAGATGGTCTCGACCCGCATCTGCTGGGCGGTCATGCCGGTGGCGGCGATTTTCAGGGCGCGCATATCAGGCTCCTCTTGTCTGGATCAGCGCAACAGCGTGTCAACCGCGTTGCGAATGCGTTGGTCTTCGGTTTCAAGAAAACTCTGCCCAAGCTCATAGGCGCGCTGGATCTCGATCATCCGGGTCATCTGGTCGATGGCGTCCACGTTCGAGCCTTCGAGAAACCCTTGCAGGATGGTTGCGCCCTCGGCCGGTTCGACCCCGCCTTCGGCGCGGAACATCACCCCGCCTTCGCGGATCAGCCCGATGACGTCCACCGGTTGATAGAGCCCGATCTGGCCCAGCAGGCGGCCACCGCCGCTGACGGTGCCATCAGCCCCGACCGTGATCCCGTCGATATCCGGCGGTACGAAGATCGGCGCGCCGTTGGCATCCATCAACCGGTATCCGTCGGGATTGACCAGATCGCCCTGGGCATTGGGAACAAAGGTACCGGCCCGCGTCAGGCGTTCGCCGCCGGGTGTTTCCAGCAGGAAAAACCCATCCCCCTCGATCGCCAGATCGAAATCGCCGTTGGTCTGGGACAGGACCCCCTGCTGCTGCGAGGTGTTGCGGACTTGGCCTCGGGCCATGGATAGGGATGTGTCGCCCAACCCGCCACGGATGAATTCCGAAAATACCAGCCCCTCTTGCCGGTAACCGGTGGTGGCGGCGTTGGAGATGTTGTTGGCGATCACCCGGGTCTCGTTCATCAGACCGGCCTGCCGGGACAGGATCGAATAGCTTGCGGCGCCCATCAGTAGCCTCCTGCGATCAGGGGTATCAGCGTGGTGGTGAAGTAATTGACCAGCGTCTGCGCCATGAACCCCATCGAGATCCAGAACACCACGACGATGGCCGCCAGTTTCGGCACAAAGGTCAGGGTCATCTCCTGGATCGAGGTCAGGGCCTGGAACAGGCCCACCGCGACCCCGGTGACCAGCGCGACCGCGAGGATTGGGAACGAGGTGATGACCGCAATCCACAGCCCCTGCCGCACCGTGTCAAAGAACAGACCCTCGGTCATCATGGCTCAGACCGGCATCCTCAGGATTTCCTGATAGGCCTCGACCACCTTGTTGCGCACGGTGACCGCGGTTTCCACCGCCAGTTCCGACTGTGCCAGCGCCTGCACCAGCGCATGCGGATCGGCCTGGCCGATCATCGCCGCCTTGGCGGTATCCTCGCTGTGTTGCAGGGTGGCGGCAAAGTCGCGGAAGGTGTTGCGCAGCCCTTGTGACGCAGTTTCCGTGGCGGGGTCGGCCTGGGTGGCGGGGCGCGCCGAGGCATAAGCCTGGGCGGCGGAAAGGGAGCGGATATCCATTCTGGCTGTCCTTCTGAGTTCTGTCGTTACTTGCGGAGAAGATCCATCAGGCCTGACGACATCTGCCGTGCCTGATCGAATAGCTTCAGATTGGCCTCATAGCTGCGCTGGGCCTCGCGGGCGTCGGCGATCTCGATCATCAGATCGACGTTCGACCCTTTGTAATGCCCGGTTTCATCGGCCATCGGATGCGAGGGGTCGTATATTTCGGGCAGATCGCGCCGGTCGACCTTGACCCGGCCCGTGCGCACCAGATCAGTACCTTGGTCGCGATCGTGGGCGGTTTCGAACGGGACCGTCTTGCGCCGGTATCCCGGCGTGTCGGCGTTCGAGATATTCTCGGACACATGACGCAGGCGGGTGGCCTGGGCGTTCAGCGCACTTGCGGTGACGGCAAGGGATTTGGAAAATTCGCTCATCTCGAAACCTCCTTAGGCGCGGCCCAGGCCGACGCGCAGGATGTTCAACGAGGATTTGTAGATCGCCAGCGCGCGGTCATGCTGGCGCTTGACCTCGACGGCCTTGAGCATCTGACCTTCAACACTGACATTGTTGCCGTTCGGATCACCCGGCGCATCGGTTTCGAAGGTTTCCCAGCTCTGGCTGGCCTGCCCCGCGCCGTTCAGGTGACGGTCGCGCGTCGCCTGCATCGGGCGCTCGGCTCCGGTTCCGGCAAAGGCTTCGGCAAACCCCGCGATGTCGCGCTCGCGGTATCCGGGCGTGTCGGCATTGGCCATGTTCCGCGCCACGACAGCCTGTCGTTGACCCGCGTGTGTTGCCATGGCGTACGCCATCTTAAAGACGTTCAAGTCCGAGAACATCGGGGCTTCTCCCTCGATCAATTTCAATCAAGGCTTAACCCCGATTCGTTTAGAAACCGTTGTCAGGGAAGAGAAGGAGACCCCCGATGACGGCACCCGATCTGCGCGCGCTCAAAGCGGCCTTTGACGATCTCAGCCTGGTCCGCCATGTGGGCCGGGTGATAGGCGTGGCGCGCGGGGTAATCCGCATCCAGGGCCTCTCCAGCAAGGCACAGATCGGCGACCGGCTGGAACTGAAACGCAATTTTGGCGCCGCCTTGTGGGGCGAGGTGCTTCAGGTCGAGGACGGCATCGTGAACATGCTGCCCGACGGCGCGCCCGAAGGCGTGGCGATGGGCAACCGGGTGGTGCTGCACCAGATCCCCGCATTCTCGCCCGGCCGACACTGGCTGGGCCGTGTCATCGACCCGTTCGGACGGCCACTCGATGGCCGCCCGCTGCTGCGCGGGGGTAAATCCCGCGACCTGATGGCGCCGCCGCCGCCTGCGGTGCAGCGCAAACCGATGGGCGCCCGGATGGCGACCGGGCTGTCGGCGCTCAACACCTTGCTGCCCATCGTGCGCGGCCAGCGGGTGGGCCTGTTTGCAGGCTCGGGCGTGGGCAAATCCAGCCTGATGGCGACACTGGCGCGTTCGATTCAGGCGGATGCGGTGGTGGTGGCCCTGATCGGGGAACGCGGGCGCGAGGTGAACGAGTTCGTGGACAAGGCGCTTGGCCGCGACGGCATGGCGCGCTCCGTGGTGGTCGCCGCCACTTCGAATCAGTCGGCACTGGTGCGCCGCCGCTGCGCCTGGGCGGCGATGAGCGTCGCCGAGGCGCTGCGCGACGAGGGGCTGAACGTGCTGTTCCTGGCCGATTCGATCACCCGTTTCGCCGAGGCGCATCGCGAGATCTCGGCCGCCATGGGCGAGGCGCCGGCGCTGCGCGGCTATCCGCCCTCGGTGACGCCGTTGATCACGGGCCTGTGCGAACGCGCCGGGCCGGGCACCGCGAAGCAGGGCGACATTACCGGCGTGTTCAGCGTGCTGGTGGCCGGGTCGGACATGGATGAACCCGTGGCCGACATTCTGCGCGGCGTGCTCGACGGGCATATCGTGCTGAGCCGCGAGATTGCCGAGCGCGGGCGCTTTCCGGCCATCGATGTGGGCCGCTCGGTCTCGCGCAGCCTGCCTGCCGCCGCCACACCCGAGCAGAACGAGCTGATTGCCGAGGCGCGACGCCTGTTGGGCGCCTATGAACAGTCCGAGGTGATGATCAAGGCCGGGCTTTATGCCGAAGGATCGGATCCGCTGTTGGATCAGGCGGTGCGGCTGTGGCCGGAGTTGGACAGTTTCCTGGCCCGGGCCGACCAGCAAGGGATCGAACACAGTTTCTCGCGCCTGCAACTGATCCTGCGCCGGGCCAAATCCGGCCCCAGAAAGTGACAGGCCCCGGCGTGCCGGGGCCTCTCCAGTGTCTTAGTCGGCGTCCGCCACCCCCTCGGCCCTGAGCCGCGCGCGGCGGGCGCGATAGCTGGGCAGCACCACAAGGATGACCGCAAGCGCCAGCAGGCCCAGCGTCATCGGCCGCTCAAGAACGAACCCCAACCCGTCATAAAGCTGCAATGCGCGGGCAAAGTTGTTTTCCAGCATCGAGCCCAGGATGAACCCGATCAGCAACGGTGCCAGCGGATAATCGGCAAAGCGCAGCACGGTGGCACAAACGCCAAGGCCGACAAGGATCAGAAGCTCGGTGGCATTGTTCTGGCCGATATAGGCCCCCATCAAGGTAAAGAACAGGATGAACGGGATCAGGAAGGTGCGCGGGACCGCCAGAACCTTGGCGATATAGGGGATCAGCGGCAGGTTCAGGATCAACAGGATCAGGTTGCCCAGATACATCGAGATGATCACCGCCCAAAAGATCTGCGGATCGTCCAGCATCAGCCGTGGCCCCGGCGTGACGTTCAGCGCAATGAGCGCTCCAAGCAGGATCGCCGTGGTGCCCGAGCCGGGAATACCCAGTGTCAGCAGCGGCACGAAAGACCCCGTGCAGGCCGCATTATTGGCGGTTTCCGGCGCCGCCAGCCCCTTGAGCGAGCCCTTGCCGAATTCCTCCTGCTCTTCCTTGGTGGCGATGTTACGCTCGACCGCATAGCCGAGGAAACTGGCGATCGTCGCGCCCGCGCCCGGCAGCACGCCGATCAGGAACCCCTGGATCGACTGCCGCCCGATCACCGGCGCGATGGTGCGCGCCTCGTCCCGGGTGATGCGCAGATCCTTGATCTCGCCGCCCTCGCCGCCCTGGGCCGAGCGGGACGGGTCGAGCACGAGATAGATCGCCTCGGGCAGGGCGAACATGGCCATGGCCAGCGTGATGAAACCAAAGCCGGATTGCAGGTCCATGACACCCATGGTGAAGCGCGGCATGTTGAACAGCGCACCCTCGCCCACCGTGGCCATGATCAGACCCAACAGCGTCATCAACAGCGCCTTGCCCACCTGACCGGATCCGGCAAAGGCTGCGATGGCACTGAGCCCCACCACCATCAGCGCGAAATACTCGGCCGAATGAAAGAGCAGCGCGACCGAGGCCAGCGCCGGCGCGAACACCATGAGCAGGATCGCCCCGATGGTGCCGCCACAGAAGCTGGAGATCGCGGCCACGGTCAGCGCCTTGCCGGCCTTGCCCTGCCGCGCCAGCGGATAACCGTCGAAACTGGTCGCCACGGTCGAGGCGACACCAGGCGCGTTGATCAGGATCGACGAGGTCGATCCGCCGAAGATCGCGCCGTAATAGACGCCTGCCAGCAGGATCAGCGCCGTGGATGGGTCGCCGATGGAGATGGCCACGGGGATCATGATGGCGATGATCGACATCGGCCCCAGCCCCGGCAACATGCCGATGAACGTGCCGATCAGGCAGCCGCCGATGACCATGAGGATGTTTGTGATCGAAAAGGCAGTGCCCAGACCGATCAGGATACCTTCGAGCATGTCAGCCTCCGTTTGTCAGGAAAACAGGCCAGGGGCTGAGGAAGATCCCCAGCACGACCTGAACCAGGTACCACACGATGCCTGCCGCCGCCGCGGCCACCGGCAGCAGGATATGGAACCGCCGCTCGCCCAGGATCACGGCGCCGACGCTCAGAAATCCCAGCGTCGAGAGCAGGAAACCCAGCGGCCGGAGCAGCAGCGCATAGGCCACCATCAGGCCCAGCAGCGCCAGGGCCTGCCCAAGTTTGTAATCGGTCAGACGACGATAGTTGATGTCCATCGGCTTGGGATCGGCCGCGCCCTTCTCGAGCCCCAGCAGGATCGACAAGGCGGTCAGAACCGCCAGGACCGACAGGATCTTGGGAAAGGTGCTGGGCCAGATCGGGTTGCGTTTCATGAACGGGGCAAGGCCCGCGTCCATGGTGAAGAAGGCGGCATAGCCATAGGCAAGACAGATCATCAGGATGACCAGCGCGATCCAGCGGTCGAGTGCCATAAGATCCTCCGGGGTGTGTTGGGTTGAGGCGGTTATGGGGGCGCTGCCCCCGCCGCCCGTGCCGGGCGACTCCCCCGGGATATTTTCTGCAAGAGGAAAGACAATGTTAACCTTGATCCCGCAGGCTTGGTTCACGGTACAGGCTGGGAAGCCGATGACCGTGCAAGGGGAAGGTTATGCTTCTTCGGCGGAGGGGAGGGCCGGGCGCTCTCCCCTTCCTCTTGCTTCAAATATCCCGGGAGCGCGAGGGTGGAACTCTCGCACATCACGAACAAGCGCGGCGCAGCCGCACCTTTGGGTTACAGGAAACCCAGCTTGCGCATCAGGTCGCCGATCTGCTGTTCCTGCTTTTCCAGGAAGGCGCGGAAATCGTCGCCGCTGTTGTGGATGTTGACCCAACCATTGCGGGCGCGCACGGCTTCCCATTCCGGTGTGTCATACATCTTTGCAATCACGGCCTGATAGGCGGAAAGCCGGTCTTCCGGCAGGCCGGGGGCGCCAAAGAAACCGCGCCAGTTCACAAAGGTCGTGTCGATCCCCTGCTCCTTCATCGTCGGCGCGTCGGGATAGGCGGCGACCCGGTCATCCGAGGTGACGCCGATGATCTTGACTTCGCCGGCATTGGCCAGGTCGATCGCTTCGGAGAAACCGGTGCTGAGCGCCGCGATCTCGCCCGAGAGCAGTGCCGCCATCGCCTTGCCGCCTGCGTCATAGGGGATGTATTTCACCGCCAGCGCGTCCTTACCCGCGGCCTCCATCACCATTGCCGCCACCAGGTGGTCCATGCCACCGGGCACCGAACCGCCACCGATGGCGGTGCCGCTCGGGTTGGCGTCATAGGCGGCGAGCAGGTCGCTCATCGAATTCACCGGGCTGTCCTTGCCCACCACGATGGCGGCATAGTCGCCGATGGTTCCGGCGACCAGCGTCAGGTCACGGAAGTTCTGCGGGAACACGCCGGTCAGCGAGCGGATGATGATCGGGGTCGAATTGACCATCAGCGTGCCGTGGTTCGAGGCGGCATTTTCGATCAGGTAGCCGATTGCCTTGCCGCCGCCGCCGCCGGACATGTTTTCATAGCTGGCGGTACCTACCAGACCCGCTGCGGTCAGCGCCTCGCCGGTGCCGCGCGCGGTGCCGTCCCAGCCGCCGCCAGCGCCGCCCGGAACGAGGAAATGGATGCTGTCGACCACAGGTTCGGCCAAAGCCGACGTGGAAAAGGCAAATGCCGCGGATGCGGCGGCCATCATGACCCGGCGGGTCAGGTTCAGTTTCGTCATCTTGTCCTCCCGTTTGACAAAGCGAATTTCGGTCGCCCATGTGAAAGGAAAGCCATGCCAAGCTGACACCAACCTGTCGCCGGCAAGGTCGGAAAGGAGGGGGACGGATGCGATTCCTGCTGGTCGAAGACAATCAGAGCCTGGCGGCGGCCATCCTTGACCGGTTGCGCCTGGATGGGCATGTCGCCGATCATGCCGCCGATATCGACACCGCCGAATCATTTGTGATCACAACAGATTACGATCTGATTTTGCTGGATATTATGCTGCCGGACGGCGACGGTCGCAGCTTCCTCAAGGCGCATCGCGACGGTCAGAACGAAACGCCTGTGATCGTGCTGACCGCGCGGTCCGAAGTATCGGACCGAGTTGGTGTGCTGGATCTGGGTGCCGACGACTATCTGACAAAACCCTTCGATTTTTCCGAGCTCGAAGCCCGCTGCCGGGCCGTTCTGCGCCGTCGCGGCGGCCGCTCGTCGAATCAGAAACGAATCGGCGCGCTCACTTTCGACCCTTTGGCTGGAACGCTCGAAGTGGCCGGCCAACCTGTCGCGCTCCGCAACAAGGAACTGCGCCTGCTCGAAACATTCCTCGCTGCTCCCGATCAGATCCTGTCCAAGGCCCGGCTGGTGGACCGGTTGTTTTCCTATGACGAAGATGTCTCGGAAAACGCCATCGAGGTCTATGTCGGCCGGTTGCGAAAAAAAATCGCGGGTTCCGGGGTCGAGATCGTCACCGAGCGCGGCCTGGGCTACCGGATGCGGCTGGCATGAGCGGCGTCCGCCTCAGCGGCTCGATCCGGCGGCGGCTGACCCTGCAACTGGTCGGCAGTGCGGCAATCCTTGCGGCGCTGCTCTTTGTCATCGTCCAGACCTTTACCCGCGACCTGGCCGAAGAGACCCATGACCGTATCCTGCTGGCCTCGGCCACCTCGATCATGGACGCCGTCTCTATCCGGTCGGGCGAGGTGACGGTGGATTTGCCCTATGCCGCGCTGTCGATGCTGAGCAATGTCAGCGACGACCGGGTGTTCTATCGGGTGGTGCTGGGGCAAGAGACCCTGACCGGCTATCCGGATCTGCCGCTGCCCGAGCCGCTGCCAGGCGATGATGACCCGCTGTTCCAGACACTGGATTTCAAGGGGGAAAGCGTGCGCGTGGCAACAGCGGTGCGGCGGCTGTCGCAGAATGGCGTGCCGACCCATCTGGCGATCTCGGTCGCGCAAACCCGCACCGGTCAGGTCGAACGGCTGGACGCCTTGTCGCGGACCGCGCTAATGCTGGGGGCGGGATTCTTTGCGGTTGCGGTTCTGCTGGCGGTCTGGGCCGCGCAATCCTCGATCCGGCCGCTGCGCGATCTTGCCGGAATGGTGGCGCGTCGCGGGCCCAAGGACCTGCGCTCGGTGACCCGCCCGGTGCCCTCGGAAATGGCGCCGCTTGTCTCGTCTCTCAACAGTTTCATCGAGCGGCTGCGCCTGTCGCTGTCCCGGTCCGAGGATTTTATCGCCGAGGCCGCGCATCGCGTGCGCACGCCGCTGGCCACGGTGCGGACCCAGGCCGAGAACACGCTGCACCGGATCGAGCGGCCGGAAAACCGCGCCGCCCTGCGCGAGATGATCCGCGCCATCGACGAAAGCTCGCGCGCCGCCGGACAATTGCTGGACCATGCCATGGTCAGTTTCCGGGTCGACAGCCTGGAGCGCAGCCCCGTCGACCTGACCGAACTGATGCATGAACTTGTCGATCGCCTGCGCCCGGTGGCCGATCTCAAGGACATCACGCTGGAGCTGGAGGCGACCGCGCCGCATCCGATCCTGGGCGATCCGATCCTGGTGCAGAATGCCGGGCGTAATCTGCTGGACAACGCGATCAAATACGCCCCCGACGAAAGCCTGGTCCGGGTCGCGCTGAACACCGAAGGCGGGATGCAGACGGTCACCATCTGCGATCAGGCCGGCGGCTTCCCGACCGACCAGCTTGACCAGTTGACCGAACGGTTCGTGCGTGGGCGCAATGCCGAGGGCACCATTGGCTCGGGTCTGGGCCTGACCATCGCCCGCGAAGTGGCCGAGGCTCATGGCGGGCGGTTGGAGATAAGAAACACTCAAGACGGAGCCGGAGCATGCGTCACGCTGGTCTTTCCCTCTGCCTGATCCTCTGGGCCTGTGCCGTCTCGGCCTTTGAAATCGAGGGCCGCGAACGGTTTGGCCCGGTCGACGGCCGGGTTCTGCGCGTGCTGTCGACCACCGATATCGACATTCTGCGGCCGCTGATCGACAGCTTTCTGCGCGCCCGGCCCGGTGTCGCCATCGACTATACCGTGGCCAGCAGCGCCCAGGTGATGCAGGCCATCGCGGACGAGGGTGAGCGGTTCGACATGACGTTGTCCTCGGCCATGGACCTTCAGGTCAAGCTGGCCAATGACGGGTTCACCCGCGCGCACCGGTCGGCCTGGACACCGATGGTGCCCGACTGGGCCAACTGGCGCGACCATGTGTTTGCCTTTTCCCAGGAAACCGCGGCCATCGTGATCTCGCGCGCCGCGTTTTCCGGCATCGCCCCGCCGCGCACGCGACAAGAGCTGATCGACGTGCTGCGGCGCGACCCGGACAAGTTCCGCGACCGGGTCGGAACCTATGACGTGGCGGTCAGCGGCCTGGGCTATCTCTTTGCCACCCAAGACGCGCGCACCGCCGAAAGCTTCTGGCGGCTGATGGAGGTTCTGGGAAGCCTGCGGGTGAAACTCTACTGCTGCTCGGGCGAGATGATCGAGGCGGTGGCCAATGGCCAGATCGACGTGGCCTATAACGTGCTGGGCAGCTATGCCCGGGCCCGGCGCGACCTGGCCGACCGTATCGTGGTGATTGAGCCCGAGGAATACACCAACATGATGATGCGCACAGCGGTGATCCTGAAGGACTCGACCGAACCGGAGCTGGCGGGCGCCTTCACCGATCACCTGATCGCGGCCGCCTGGTCGGTGCCGCCCGCGCCCGAATACCCGTTCCAGGACCCGCCGCAAAGCGTGCGGGCGCTTGGCTCGACCCTGCGGCCGATCCAGTTGGGGCCGGGCTTGCTGGTGTTTCTCGACACGTTGAAGCGGAACCGCTTCCTCACCGAATGGGGCGATGCCGTAAAGCAGAACTGACCGTCGTTTTCTCTAGAGTTTTACCTGTTATGCATCCCTTAACGCCTGCATTGGTATCCCGTTACTTGGGTGAATAAGAAGGTGGTGGAGATGGGTACGCATTCCAATGCGGCGCCGATCATCATCAAGAGGAAGAAATCGGGTGGTGGCGATGGCCACCACGGCGGCGCATGGAAGGTGGCTTATGCCGACTTCGTGACCGCCATGATGGCCTTCTTCATGTTGATGTGGCTGCTGAACGCAACGACAGAAAAACAACGCAAGGGCCTGGCCGATTACTTTTCCGATACCATACCGGTCAACCCGGTATCCGGCGGCGGAGACGGATCGTTCGGCGGCGACAGCATGTTCTCGGAAAACACGCTGGTGACAAATGGCACCGGCGGGGTGAACCGCAGGCGCGCCGATGCCGAACGCTCGCGCGGGTCGACCGGGGTCGACCGGCAGGGCGGCGACCGGGCGCCGTTCGAAGAGTTCAAGACACTCGAAGCGGTCCTTCAGGGACGCGGCGGCGAAAGCCTGGTCAGCGAGCAGCTGCGCAAGCATATCGTCACCCGGGTCACCGACGAGGGCCTGATCGTGGAGCTTTTCTCGACCGACGAATCGCCCCTGTTCGAACAGGGCACGGACCGGCCGACCACGCTGATGAAGGACCTTGCAAACCTCATCGTGCGCGCCTCGGACATGGTCACGAACGGTATCGCAGTTGGGGGGCACATACGCGCGCACCCGGTGGTGCTGGCACGAAATCCGGTTTGGGAACTGTCGACCGCGCGGGCCGAACGCACCCGTGTCCTGTTTGAAGGACAGGGGTTGAAGCCGGAGCGAATTCAGCGTGTTACCGGACATGCCGACCGCAAGCTGACCGACAGCAACCCGATGGCCGCGCGCAACGACAGGATCGAGGTAACCTTTCTGCGCAGCGCCTCGCCCCAGGGATAGACGGCATTTTAGACGTTAGAACGGTGTTAAGCGGTCGTGCGCTAGCTGTTGCATCAGGTTTTTTCCGAGATGCATCAGAAAGGCGTGTCCATGACCATTTCATCTTCGCTCAATGCCGGGGTCGCGGCGCTGACCGCCAATGCCAGCCGCCTGGCTACGATTTCGGACAATATCGCGAATTCGTCCACCTTCGGGTACAAGCGCGTGGAAACGGATTTCCACGCGATGGTGAACGCCAGCGGCCGGGGTACCTATTCGGCGGGCGGGGTGCGCACGACCAACCAGCGCCTGATCGACCAACGCGGCTCGCTGGTTTCGACCAGCAATTCCACCGACCTTGCCGTGCGGGGGCGCGGCATGCTGCCGGTCATGCGCAGTTCGCAACTGGCACTGGGCACACAGGAGATGATGCTGGCCACGACCGGCTCGTTCCGCACCAACGACGAAGGCTATCTGGTCACAGAATCCGGCCTGGTCCTGATGGGATGGCGCGCCAATGCGGACGGCTCCATTCCTAACCTGCCGCGTGACACATCGGACGGGCTGGAACCGGTACAGCTCAGCGTCAATCAATTGTCCGGCTCGCCCACCACAGAGATGGTGTTGCGGATGAACTTGCCCGCGACTGCCACAGATGCAGGAGCGCCGGGCGACACCCAGCCGCTGTCGGTGGAATATTTCGACAACTTAGGAAAATCGGAAAATGTGCAGATCGAACTGATCCCGACCGTCCCCGCGACCGGCACCAGCAATGAATGGACGATGATCCTGCGCGACACCGCATCTGGGGGGGCCATTGTCGGGGAGTTTACCCTGGTTTTCGACGATGGTCGCGCCTCAGGCGGCACCCTGCAATCGGTCACAGCAGTCACCGGAGGGGCCTATGACCCCGCGACCGGCAGTATGGTGGTCAACGTGGCCGGCGGACCGATGGAAATCAACGTCGGTCAACTCGGAACTGCTGATGGCATCACGCAACTGTCGGATACATTCGCACCAGTTTCGATCACCAAGGACGGCAACGCCGTCGGCACCATGAACCGGGTCGAGATCGACGAAAACGGATATGTATATGCCTTTTTCGATACCGGTGTCAGCCAGCGGGTATTCCAGATCCCGCTGGTCGACATGCCCAATCCCAACGGCCTGGTTGCATTGGACAGCCAGACCTACGCCCCCTCGCGCGACAGTGGAACCTTTTTCCTGTGGGATGCGGGCGACGGGCCCACCGGCGATCTGATTTCATTTGCGCGCGAGGAATCGACTACCGATGTCGCGACCGAACTGACGGCGATGATCCAAACCCAGCGCGCCTATTCCTCAAGCGCCAAGGTGATCCAGACGGTCGACGAGATGTTGCAGGAAACCACCAATATCAAGCGCTGAGCGCGCCCTGAGTCCGGAGGCCACCCATGACCATCTCAACAGCGCTCCAATCCGCCCTCACCGGCCTGACCGCCGCAAGCCGGGCTTCGGGCCTTGTGTCCGACAACATCGCCAATGCGTTGACCCCGGGATACGCTCGCCGCACGCTGGAACTGACGGGAAACATCGTCAGCGGAACCGGCGTTCGCGTCGCCGGCATCACCCGGCATTCTGATCCGGTTCTGGTGGCCAACCGGCGCGGCGCCGATGCATCTCAGGGTCATGCCGAAACCGTCTCCCGGTTCCATGGGGAAATGGCCAGGCTGGTTGGCGGGGTGGACGATCCCACCTCGATCCCGAACCTGATGGCCGAGTTCGAAAGCAGCCTGATCGCGGCGGCTAGCAATCCGGGCGCCCAGGTGCGGCTGGACGCGGCCGTTGATGCAGCCGTCGATCTGGCACAGGCACTGAACCAGGCTTCGGACGGGCTGCGCAGCGCGCGGATCGGGGCCGATCGCAGCATCGGCCAACAGGTCGACCGGCTGAATCTGATCCTCAAGGATATCGAAGAGATCAATAGCCGGGTTCAGACCACCAAACTTTCTGGCGGCGATACCTCCGCGCTTCTGGATCAGCGCCAGCGGCTGATTGACGAGGTCAACACCATTGTGCCTGTCAACGTCGTCAGCCGTGACCACGGCAGCATTGCACTGTTCACCGACGGCGGAGCGATCCTGCTTGATGGCAAGGCAGGGCAATTCTCGTTTGCGCAGACACCGCAGGCGATGCCGCATATGACGGTGGAGAACGGTCTGCTGTCCGGCTTGCAGTTCAACGGCTCACCGATCCGCACCGCCGGCACCGGAGCGCCAATCGCGGGCGGCACCCTGGCCGCCGCTTTCGAGGTGCGCGACACGCTTGCGGTCGAGGCACAAAAGGGGCTCGATTCCGTCGCCCGTGACCTGATCGAGCGGTTCGAGGCACCCGGGTTGGACCCAACCGCCGCACCGATCGATCCGGGTCTTCTCACCGACAACGGGGCGCGGTTTTCGTCCACCGGCGAGGTCGGACTGGCCGGACGGCTGGAGGTAAACGCCGCCGTTGATCCGGCGCGGGGCGGCCAGTCCTGGCGTCTGCGCGACGGTTTGGGCGCGACCCACCCCGGCGCGCCCGGCGATGCCACCCAGATAAAGGCTTTTCATCAGGCGCTGACGACCCAACGCCCCGTCGCTGGCGCGGTGTTTGGCACCGCTGACATGACCGCCGCCGATCTTGGTGCCGCCCTGCTGTCTTCGGTATCGCAAAACGCCAGCCGGGCGACCGAACGACTGACCTTTGCCACCGCCAGCCAGACCGAAATGCACCGGATCGAACTGCAACAAGGGGTCGATACCGATGTCGAGCTACAAACCCTGATGCAGATCGAACAGGCCTTTGCCGCCAACGCCCGTGTCATCGAAACCGTGTCCGAACTGATGGACACCTTGTTGAGGTTGTAGACCATGTCATTGAATTCGATCGGAGATCTGGCGCAAAACCTGATGCTGCGCAGCCAGGGCACCCGCATCCGGATGCAAATCGATACACTTACGCAAGAGCTGAGCTCGGGCCAGGTCGCCGATGTCACAGGTCGGCTGCGGGGTGACTTCTCGCACCTCGCCGACATGGACCGGTCGCTCAAACGACTGCACGCGCTGTCGACCGCCGCCGCCGAAACCGGCTTGCTGGCCGACGCGACCCAGGCCAGCCTGGAAACCGTCAACACCGCAGCCACGGATCTGTCCGACTCGCTGCTGTCGGTTTCGATGTCGAACCAGGCCGTCAGCCATACCCAGGCGGCAGTCAAGGCCCGGTCGGCACTCGATACCATGGTCTCGGCGCTCAACACATCGCTCGCTGGCCGATCGCTGTTTGCAGGCATTGCCGAGGACCAGTCGCCGTTGCAATCTGCCGATACCCTGCTGAGCGAGCTTCGCACCGCCATATCAGGCCAATCCACGCCGTCCGACATCCTTCAGGCCGCGCAGGACTGGTTCGATGACCCGGCAGGGTTCCAAACTGTGATCTATGCAGGTTCGGGCCAATCCCGAAACCCGGTTCAGGTATCGGCAAACGGCCAGGTGGCTCTTGCCCGCCGCGCCGACGATCCAGTGTTCCGCGAGGGCTTGATGCTGGCGGCAGTCGCCGCCCTGGCAAACGATCCGGCCCTGTCGCTCAACACAAAAACCCAAAGCGCGATCTTCGAGGCGACCGGAACCGGCCTGCTGGGAACCCGTGAACGCCTAGTCGAACTGCAAGCCGAGGTTGGCGATACCCAGGCCCGGGTCGAGCAGGCCAAGACAGGCAATTCCATGGCCCGAACCAGCCTGGAGCTGGCACGCGGCGAACTGATCGGCGCGGACCCCTATGAAACCGCGATCCGGCTCGAGGCGGTGCAGTTCCAGCTTGAAAGCCTCTACACGACAACCGTGCGCAATTCGCGCCTGACCCTGGTGAATTTCCTGCGATGACCCTGTTTCGTCTCCTCGCCTGTCTCCTCCTGCTCCCCACCCTGGCCCAGGCCGGGGCCGTCCGCCTGAAAGATCTCGTCGAATTCGACGGGGTGCGCGGCAACGACCTGGTCGGTTATGGGCTGGTTGTCGGTCTCAATGGAACCGGCGACGGGTTGCGCAACGCGCCCTTTACCGAAGAGATCATGTCGACCATCCTCGAACGGCTGGGAGTCAACGTCACCGGAGAGGAGTTCCGCCCCAAGAACGTGGCGGCCGTGTTCGTCACCGCCAGCCTGCCGCCCTTTGCCCGCGTCGGCAGCCAGATCGACATCACGGTTTCCGCTATCGGGGATTCCAAGAGTCTGCTGGGCGGGACCCTGATCATGACACCGCTGAACGCCGCCGACGGCCAGATCTATGCCGTGGCGCAAGGGACAGTTCTGGCGGGCGGCGCCTCGGCCGAGGGTCAGGCGGCCTCTGTCGTGCGCGGCGTTCCGACCGCCGGGGTGATCCCCTCGGGCGCGCGAGTCGAACGCGAGATCGAGTTCGATCTGGCCTCACTCACACAATTGCGCCTTGCCTTGAGAGAGCCGGATTTCACCACCGCGGGCCGGATCGAGGCGGCGGTCAACGCCACCTTCAACTCGCGGGTCGCGATCATGCGCGATTCCGGCACGGTGGAACTGGATATCGCGGCCACCCGTGCCCGCTCGACCGCGCATGCAATCGGCCGGATCGAGAACATCCTGGTCGAACCGGAACGAAAGGCGCGCGTGGTCGTCGATCAGCGTTCGGGCACAATCGTGATGGGAGCCGATGTGCGGATCTCACGCGTGGCGGTGTCGCAGGGCAGCCTGACATTGCGGGTCGAAGAAACCCCAATCGCGGTGCAGCCCAACCCGTTTGCCGATGGCGACACGGTCGTGGTGCCGCGCACCACGGCCGAGATCGAACAGGATCCCGGCATCAAGCTCGCGGAACTCCCCGAAAGCGCCTCGCTGTCGGATGTGGTTGCCGGGTTGAATGCACTGGGGGTGTCACCGCATGACATGATCGAAATCCTCAAGACGATCAAGGCCGCCGGGGCACTGCACGCTGAGTTCGTCGTGCGCTGAGGCGGCCTGTCAAACGGACCGCGCCGCATTGGCGGGCCATACTCCCCACGATGACTGAAGCACGGAGCGCAGCCCTGCATTGCGCCCCGGACCAACTGCCAGGTGCTTGACCAAGCCTGCCCGGAATTCGCATTCAGCGGGTTGAGCACGCAATTGTCCAAAAGACGGGAAAGCGGTTCAGGAAGAGGGCCCGCCAAAAGCGCTGTCAGCCGGGGCCGGGTGCGAATTCCGGGCCGATCAGCCCATGTAACCGCGCACAAGGGCGCTGGCGATAAGCGACCAACCATCCGCCAGAACAAAGAAAGCCAGCTTGAACGGCAAAGCCACGGTTGCCGGAGGAACCATCATCATGCCCATAGACATCAGCACCGCCGCAACCACCAGATCGATGATCAGGAATGGCAGGAACACCAGGAACCCGATCTGAAAGGCGCGGGCGACTTCGGACAGCATGAACGAAGGGATCAGGACCGAAAGCGGCGCTTCCGGCGCGGGCGTCAGCACCTCGCCCCCTGGGCGCAGCGCCGCCATGGCCAGAAACGTGTCGGCATCCAGCCGGCCGGCCATAAAGACGCGAAAGGGTTGCAAGGCCTGCTCCATCGCCGGCTCGACCGTAATCTCCTCGCGCAGCATCGGGGCGATCCCGTTGACCCAGGCCTCGGCAAAGACGGGTTCCATCACGAAATACGTCAGAAACAGCGCCAGGCTGACGATCAGCATGTTCGGCGGCGACTGTTGCAGACCTATGCCTTGCCGGAGGATCCCCAGAACGGTGACCAGCAGCGGAAAACAGGTGATCATGATCGCCAGCCCCGGGGCCAGGCTCAGCACGGTGATCAAAACGATCAGCTGAATGGTTCGCGCCGAGATTGAGCCGCCTTCTCCGAAGGAGACAGAGATCTCCTGCGCCAGGGCGGGTCCGGACGTGGCCAGAACCAGACAGAGCGACAACCCGGCCGCAGCCGCCAGGCAGGGGGCGCGTCTCATCCCAGACCGTTCGACAGATCCGAGATTTCCGTCAACCGAACTGCCAGTTGTCCGGCCTGATCGCCGCTCAGCTCTTCGAGCTGGCCGCGCGCGACAAGGCGGTCGCCAACGTAAAGTTCCACTGGGTCCTCAACCCGTTTGTCCAGGGTCAGCACCGCGTTTTCGCCCAACCCGATCAGGTCGCGGATCAGCGGGCGGGCACGCCCAACGGACACGGTGATCTCAATCGGGACAGAGTTGAACGGGTTCTTGGGTTCACCAGATTGTGCCGGCTCACGCATGTCAGGACACCTCTTTTGCCTGATAAAGGAAGGATTCCATCGCCTCGGAAATGGAGACCAGGATCGATGAACAATCGACATCGCGTTCCTGCGCCCCGATCCGCAAACAGGCCTGCCCATCCGGAAGGGATGCCTCTTCGACCAGTTGGACCGGAAAGGAAAACTCCTGATCCAGAACCGGTTTCAGCACCGCGCCTACGCCCGAGGGCACGATCAGCAGCGCTGGTTGCGCCACCTGTTCCCGCGCCATGGATTTGAGCTGCTCGACGATGTGATGCGTGAAGCTCTTATCCATGGTGCCTGGCAGAACCGTGGTCATCAGGCTTTCGAACATCGGCTCCAACGACAGCGACATCTGGGTCAGCGCCTCGTTATAGGTAAAGGAAAGGTCCTCAAGGTTGCGCGCCAGAGCCGCCGTGACGCGGCCATTGTCCTCGGTCCGGGCCTGAACGGCGTCGTCCCAACCGGCCGAATAGCCCTTTTCGAAGGCAGTCAGCCGGATTTCCTCCAGCCCGTCCTCGTCGATCAGCCGGACCAGACCGGGATCCATCAGATTGATCTCGAAATCCTCAAGCAGGTGAGCGATGGACATCAGACCTTCTCCCCGTTGTTTTCATCCAGCCAGCTGCGCAGTATCTCAACCGTTTCTTCCTGTTTGTCGCCGATCATCGCGCGCAGGCGGTCCACGGCGGCCGTTCCCGCCCCCCCCGGCAGTGCGGGCAACGCCACACCGGCCTGCCCGACGGCAAGACCGGTGGTCTTGTCCTCGCTCGCTCCCCCCTCCTGGATCTCTCCGGTCAGCGCCGGCACCGGCGCGGCGCGTCCCAGCGGCATGGGTCCGGACAAAAGGTTCGGCGAAGCGGTCGGGCGCGTCAGGATCGGCCGCACTACAAACAGGGCCAGAACCAGAGTGACCACGGCCAGGGTCGCCATCTGGATCAGCGTCATCACGTCCAGGGACAGGCCCTGCAACAGCGAACCGCTGGCCAGCGTGCCCTGCGGTTCGAGATTGGGCAGGTCCATCGACTTGAGCGTGATCACGTCACCACGCCCACTTTCAAATCCGACCGCGGATTGCACCAGCTCGCGCAGCGCAGTCAGTTCCTCTTCCGGCCGGGGTTCAAATACCACCGTGCCATCGGCGCCGGCCGTGCGCAGCCCGTTGACCAAAACCGCGACCGTCAGCCGTTTGATCGCGCCCGGAACACGGTGGATTTCCTTTTCCATTTCCGACACTTCATAATTCACGCGTTCGCGCGTCGAGCTGGCCGAGGAATTCGACTCGTCGCCGGTGGCGCCATCCCCGTCCGGCAGGTTCGACGCCACCGTGACCTCTGACGACAGGTTCTTTGAGGCATCGGACCGCTCTTCGACATCGGTGCTGATCGCCACCCGCCCGTTCGGGTCGAACCGGCGTTCGCGGATCGATTCGGTCTCGGTCACCGTGTCGATGCTGATCTCGACAATTGCATTGCCCCGGCCGACCCGCGCCTCGACCAGACGCAGAACCCGCTCGCGCATCTGCTGCGCGCGATCCTCCGACGTTCTGTTCCCAGCGGCTTCCTGAGTGCCGATGACGCTGCCGTTCGAATCGATCACCGTCACGCTTTCGGCAGTCATTCCCGACACCGCCGAGGCCACCAGATACCGCACGGCGTTGGCCTGCGCCGCAGTGATCTGCCCGCCCGACGGCACGATCGAGACCGAGGCCGTCGGCTCGATCATGCGTTGAAACGGGTTGGCAGACCCGTTGGCAATGTGAACGCGCGCCTGCGCGATGTGGGGGCTCGCCACGATGGTGCGGGCCAGTTCGCCCTCCTTGGCGCGCCAATAGGCGGCATCGAACATCTGTGAGGTGGTACCAAAGCCACTGAGCGAATCGAGTAGCTCGTAGCCTCGTCCACCGTTGGCTGGCAGTCCCTCGGACGCCAGTGTCAGACGCAATTCGTCACGACGGGCGGCCGGGACATAAATTGACCCGCCGCGCACTTCATACGGGATGCCCTGCTGTTCCAGTGATCGCACGACCTCGCCCGCCGAGCCGCTTTCCAGGCCCGCATACAAAAGCTGCATGTTCGGGGTCGCGGCGAATCTCGACAGGCCGAGCACACCGAGGAACACCGCCAGCACGGCCCCCGCGACCACAAGCTGGCGCTTTCTGTCAAGATTTGCCCAGACCGTTCTAATCTGCTGCACGTAGCCCTCCGTCCTGCCGACCTTCTGCGCGGCGCCTCTTCTGTTTCCCTGATTGGCCTTAACAATCGGTTAGTTCCTGACGGGGTATTCCAGTAGGCGAACCAAGCTGGAGAGTGACATGGCTGACGCAACCGCCGACGCGATCGAACCGGAGAAGAAGTCCGGCAAGAAAGGGCTGATCGTGGGTCTTGCGCTGGCAATCGCCGGGGCTGGCGGCGGCTACTTCGCGACTGTGTCGGGGCTGATTCCCCTGGGCGCGCATGCCCAGGACTCGACTCACGACACCCCAGTACGTGGCGATCACGGCACACCCACGGCGCTGCCCAATGTGGGTTATGTCGATCTCCAGCCCATCATGGTCTCGCTCGCAAGCGGCGGTGAACAACGGCATCTGCGGTTTCACGCACAGCTCGAGGTGAACGAGGCCTATATTGCCGATGTCGAAAAGATACGCCCGCGAATCGTCGACGTCCTCAACAGCTATCTGCGGGCGGTCGAAGTCTCGGATCTGGACGGCCCGATGTCGCTGGCCCGGCTCAGGGGGCACATGCAACGCCGCATCAACATCGTTGCTGGCGAAGGGCGGATCACCGACGTGCTGATCATGGAATTCGTGCTGAACTAGGAGAAAAATGTGGAACTGATTGCGGATATTCTTCTGGTGGCAGGCGCGCTCGGGGCCGGGCTTTACTGTTTCGTGCTGGCCCGGCGCCTGAAGAAATTCAACGACCTGGAAAAGGGGGTCGGCGGCGCGGTTGCCGTCCTATCGGCGCAGGTGGACGAGCTGAACAAAACCCTGACCGTGGCGCGACAGACCTCGGACAATTCGGGATCGGCCCTGCAGGATCTGACCACGCGCGCGGAATCGGTAGCGCAGAGGCTGGAGCTGATGATGGCCTCGATGCATGACCTGGCACCACAGGCAGCCCCGGCGAACCCGCCGCAGGAGTTGCACGAGGTGATCCGGGAGGAGCCCAAGACAGCGATGGTCCAACCGCCCAAACAACCGACGCCCCCGCCAGCCGGCGTGATGTTCATGCGGCACGAGCGCAGTTCCGGCGGAGCCGACTCATGACCACGCCTGCGAAACCGGCAACCGCCGCCCGCGTGCGCGGCGGTGCCCTGCTGCTGATTTCCTCGCTGATGATCGGTTCTGCCGTGATCCGGATCGCGCTCGAGGCCGGGCCAGCCTTTGCCCGGGGCAGCGAGCCCGAACACGCGGCCGATGCGAAACCCGAAGAAAGGCGCGAAAAAGCCTCGGACGCCGATCTGAATCAGTTGCTGATCACGCTGCGCCAGCGGGAACAGGATCTGGATGCGCGCGAATCCCGTGTCATGGAACGCATGCGGGCGCTGGAGATCGCCGAGACCGCGATCGACTCGAAACTGGCGGAACTGAACGCGGCCGAGCAGACGCTGAGCGATACGCTGGCCAAGGCCAGCGTCGCGGCCGAAGGCGACCTGAGCCGCCTGACCGACGTCTATGACAAGATGAAGCCCAAGGACGCGGCGGCGCTGTTCGAGGAAATGGACCCGACCTTTGCCGCCGGCTTCCTGGCCCGGATGCAGCCCGAAACGGCCGCCGCCGTGATGGCCGGCCTCAGTCCTAAGGCCGCCTATACAATTAGCGTAGTTCTGGCGGGCAGAAATGCGTCGGTTCCCAAGGAGTGAAAACCGGAAATTAGGAATCTGCTGTTTAGGTCATAAAGAGTTCGGGGAGAGCGGAGACGGAAAATGATCGGCATAATCGGTATCGTGGTGATCTTCGCGATGGTGTTCGGTGGCTACCTTGCGGCCGGCGGAAAGATGACCATCATCTTAAAATCGCTCCCCTTCGAGATGATGATGATCGGCGGGGCGGCGACCGGCGCCTTCCTAATTTCCAACGACATGGGCGCCATCAAGCACACTCTCAAGGACATCGGCAAGGTGTTCAAGGGACCCAAGTGGAAGCCTGCGGATTACCATGACCTGTTGTGCCTCTTGTTCTCGCTGATCCGTATCGCCCGGCAGAATCCGGTCGAGGTCGAACAGCATATCGAGGATCCCGGCAGTTCGGCGCTATTTTCGAAATACCCCCGGATTCAGGCCGATCGCGAGGCGGTTGCCCTGATCTGCGACACGATGCGCTCGGCCTCGATGAACTATGACGACCCGCATCAGGTCGAAGAGGTGCTGGAAAAGCGGATGGAGGCCAATCTGCATCACGCCATGCATTCCAGCCACGCGTTGCAGACGGTGGCCGACGGCCTGCCCGCGCTTGGGATCGTCGCAGCAGTTCTGGGCGTGATCAAGACGATGGGCTCGATCGACCAGCCGCCCGAGGTGCTGGGCAAACTGATCGGCGGCGCGCTGGTCGGCACCTTTCTTGGCGTCTTTCTGGCCTATGGGCTGGTCGGCCCCTTCGCGGCCAAGGTCAAGGCGGTGGTCGAAGAAGACAATCATTTCTATCTGTTGATCAAGGAGGTGCTGGTCGCCAATCTGCACAATCACAACGCGTCCATGTGCATCGAGGTCGGCCGCCAGAACACGCCGGCGCATAACAGGCCCGATTTCGCCGAATTGGAACAGACTCTGAAGGGCCTGAAGCAGGGTGCCGCTTGATGGCCAGGGTCTGGATCATTGTCCTCATCGGCCTGATCGGAACGGCGGTGCACGCCACCGAGATCGACATCCGCTCGGGTGAACACGACGGGTTTACCCGGCTCGTGTTCCGAATCGCCCCAGACACCCAGTGGAACCTGGAAAGCGGTGCGAATGCTGCGCGCCTGACCATCGACCTTCCTGACGTGGTCTACCGGTACGATACGGTGTTTGGCCGGATCCCACGCACCCGCCTGGCAGCGCTGACCCAGACCGCGCCGGGTGCGCCGCTGGAAATGGAGCTGGCCTGTCCCTGCGACGCGCGTGGGTTTGTCCAATCCGGTTCGCTGCTTGTGGTCGACATTCGTCCGCGCCCGGAAAGCGCGCCGGTGCCGCCCGCTTTGGCGCCGCTCGCACCACCGATAGCCCTGCCGCTGGTCCCGGACCGGCTTTCCCGATCGTCCCCCCAGGACAGCCCCTCGGTCGGGCGGATCGGCGCGACGCATCCGCCGGCGTTTTCCGCGCTTCCAGTGCGGCAAGCCGGCCGCGCCGTCGAAACCCGGCTTTACTCGCGCATCCTGCGCGGCGTCGATCAGGACGTGCTGACCCTCGACCCCGAGAACACAGGCCGCGCCGCGCCGGATACGCTGGCGGCACAGATCGCGCTTGCAGAAACCCTGGAACAGGGTCTTGGCCTGTCAAACCTCAGGGTGAGCACCGTTGTCGACCGTGACCTGGGCAGGACACGGGATGGGATCGCATCACCGGACAGCCAACTGCCCTGTACCGACGCATCGCGGCTTGCAGTCCAAACCTGGGGCAACGATGCCCCGTTTCAGAGCCAGCTCGCCGGGCTTCGCGCCGGTCTCTACCGGGAATTCGACGCTGTAGACACGGATGTGGCGCTGCAAATGGCGCGGCTTTATCTCTATTTCGGGTTCGGCGCCGAAGCCCGGGATATCCTGTCCCTGGCCGGGGCCAACGCACAGGACCACTCTCTGCTCTCCGCCCTTGCCGACGCGGTCGATGGCGAACCGCCACGCCCCGGGAACCCGCTGGCCGGGCAACAAGCCTGCGATGGGCCGGCCGCCTTGTGGTCGGCCCTGACCGAGGGCCGGGTCGCCGAGAATGCCGATACCAAGGCGATGCTGCGCAGCTTTGCCGCCCTGCCGCAGCATCTGCGCGCCCATCTGGGGCCCACCTTGGGCGATCGTCTGACCGAGGCAGGTTTCGTCGACGCCGCGCGCCAGACCCTGCGCGGCACCGAAAGAACCAGAACCGCCGACCCTGTGTCGATCGAGGTGGTCGAGGCCAAGCTGGCAGAGCTCGAAAACAAACCCGATGTGCAGGAGGAGAAACTCTCGCGGATCGTGACGGACGACAAGGCATCCATCCACGCCCCATTGGCGCTGGCGGATCTGATCGAGAAACGCTGGGCCGAGGGCGGCGATATCTCCGAACGCGACCTGGAACTGGCGGCCGCCTTTGCGCACGAATACCGCAAATCGCAAATCGGCCCAAGGCTCGAGGCCGCGCATATCATCGGCCTGGCCCTGGCTGGCCGCTTCGATCAGGCCATGTTGGCGGTTGGCGCGACCGGGGCGGATCGGGATCAGCAGGCATGGACCGAGACCCTGAACCGGGTCCTCTCGCGCCTGACCGCGCGGTCCGACGACGTGACCTTCCTACGGCATGTCTCGATGTTGCCGAATGACCAGTTCCTTGCGGCGGAAATCGAAAACGCGGAACCGATCGCCCAGCGGCTGATCGCGCTTGGATTTCATGAACTTGCGCTGCGCTACGCCGATCGCCCGCAGGACCGCAAGGGGCGGCACGAACGTGCCGAGTTGATCGCGCGGGCGACGCTGGGCACTGGTCGGCCCCACCGTGCCCTGCTTGAACTGGCAGGCATAGAAAGCGACGAGGCGAACCGGATCCGGGCCGAGGCCTTGTACCGGACCGGCGATTATTCCGGGGCCGCCGATCTGCTGGCGCAGTCGGGGGACCTGGAGCGTGCCAGCCGCTATGCCTGGATCTCCGGCGCGTCCGATCCGATGCCGGGCACCGAGGGGACGGGATATGCGGAAATTCATGCCATCGGCAAGGACCTGCTGGAGCCCGAGACCGAATATCCCGAAACCCCGCTGGCCCAGGCCCGCAGCATCGTGGAAAACAGCAGTTCGATGCGTGACCGGATCGCAGAGATGCTCGGGCGGCTGGACTGACCGTTCGGCGCAAATCGCGCCGGTTTCCCCCGCAACGGCCGCCGAAAACCGGCAGGCGCTGGGCAATGGGTCTTTACCGAACCGCTCCGGTCGGCAACAAGGAGCACATGCGCAGCTTCATTGCCGTCCCGGTCCCGGGCGACACCGCCGACCACCTTGAAAGGCTCCAGCGCCGGCTGGGTGCGGGCCGCCCGGTGCCACGCGACAACCTGCACCTGACGCTCGCCTTTCTCGACGACCAGCCCGAAGAGGTGCTGGAGGAACTCCATCACGCGTTATTGGCCCTGCGCGCCGCACCCTTTGCCGTGGCGATGGGCGGCATCGGCACGTTCGGTACCGCGCTTTTCGTTCACGTGGCCGATGACGCGCGCATGACCCGTTTGCACGATACCATCACCAGGGCCTGCCGTCGCGCCGGGATAGAGCTCCAAAAACGCCGGTTCCGGCCGCATGTGACCCTCGCCCGCCTGCGCCCCGGCGCAGCGCCGCCGCCCTTGCCGCCCGGTCTGGCCGAAACCGACCTGCCGGACCTGCTTGTCACGGGCATCGCGCTCTATGGCTCGACGCTGCACCCAAAGGGCGCGCGGCACGAAATCCTGGCCGAGTACCCGCTTTCGGCCTAGGCATCAGGGTTCGCCGCTACCGATTTCTTCCTTGCGCCGCCCCACATAGGCCTCCAGCGCATCGCGCACGTCCGGCTCCAGCGCCGGCTCCTCGTACTCGCGCAGCGCCTGCTGCCAGATCCGGGTGGCGCGTTCGAGTGCATCCGCTGCCCCGGCGGCCTCCCAGCTCTCGTAATTCTGCCAATCCGACAGGATCGGGCGGTAAAACGCGGTCTCGTAGCGCTCCATTGTATGCGTCGCGCCAAAGAAATGCCCGCCCGGCGGCACACCCGCCATCGCATCGAACCCCAGCGCGTCATCCGAGAAATCCACCGGCCGCAGGAACTCCATCATGTTCTGCATGATCTCGACGTCGAGGACGAATTTCTCATACGACGCGGTCAGCCCGCCCTCTAGCCATCCGGCGGCGTGATAGATGATATTGGCCCCGCCCAGCACCGCGCCCCAGGTCGCCATCATCGTCTCGTAAGCGGCCTGCAAATCGACCGCGTTCGAGGCGTTGGAATTCGACGTGCGATAGGGCAGCCCATAGCGCCGCGCCAACTGCCCGCCGATGATGTTCGCCTTGGTGTTTTCCGGCGTGCCAAACGCCGGCGCGCCCGAGCGCATGTCGACATTCGAGGTGAATGAACCATACATCACCGGCGTGCCCGGCCGCACCAGCTGGGTCAACACCACACCAAACAGCGCCTCGGCATTCTGCTGCGCCAGCGCGGCGGCCAGTGTCACCGGCGTCATTGCCCCCATCAGGGTAAAGGGCGTGATCGTCACCGGCTGGCCATGCTCGGCCATGGCGATCAGCCCGTCCCCCATCGCGTCATCGAAGAGGCGCGGCGAATTGACCGAAATGATGGTGATCACCCCGGGGTCGGTTGCCATCTGGTCCAGCGTCTGACCGCGCGCAATCGCCATCATCTCGATCCCGTCCAGCGCCCGGCCCCGCCCGATGGCGGTACAGTGAAACGACAGGTCCGACAGGGTGAGATTGGCCAGATAAGTGTCCAGATGCCGTGTATTCGCGGGCATTTCGACCGGCGCCATCACCTGGTTTCCGATGATATGGATCGCGTTGAAATGATGCGCCAGCCGGATGAAGTTGCAATAGTCGGTATAATTGCCCGACCGCCGCCCGTTCACACGGTCATGCACATTGGGCGGCCCGGCCACGAGACCGAAATTTAGCGCATTGCCGCCCATCTCGATCCGTTTCGCGGGATTGCGGCTGGTCAGAGTAAAGGTGCGCGGCACGGTGGCCAGCGCCGCATTTACCAACTCCTCGTCGATCCGCACGATACCTGTATCGCGGTCGACCAGCGCGCCCGCCTCTGCGAACAGGTCCAGCACGTTGTCACCGATCACCCGAATACCCAGCTCGGACAAAATCCGCATCGAGGTGGCGTGCAGCCGCTCCATCTCTTTGGGCGAGGCCAGCTCGAACCCGGGATAGGGGTTGCGCACCTGTTGCCAAGGCAGTTGCTCGATGCCACCACCGCTGCGCGCGCTCTTGCCGCGTCGGCCGCCGGTCCTGCGATCACTCATGCTCTCAACCCTGAACCGGCTCGAACAGATGTGCCGCCGCATCGGCGAACCGGCTGTCCGGATCTGTCAACCCCAGGATCGCGTCGCGTAGCGACGCCGCGCGTTCCTCTCCCAGTACCGGCGCGGCAAAATCCATGTACTTGCCCACCACCTCGTCACGGGACATCGGCGCCTCGGGTCCACCCCGCGCATGGATGTCGCCCGACACCAGCACCTGCCCGCCTGTCGTGGTAATCTCCACATCGGCCCAGCGCCCCACCGGGAACCGCGTGGAATGCCGCTCGGTCTCGGCCACGGTGATACGGCTCATGATATCCGCGACCAGCGGGTCGGACAGGCCGGGGCCCGAGATGTGCTCGACCCCGATCCGGCCATAGGCGATGTAGGCCGCAACCGGAAACGGCAGCGCATATTGCGCGATACCGGTGGTGGGCGGCAGCCCTTGGTACAGGCACGCCGCCTGATGAAAGCTGTTCACATGCACCCGCGCGATATCCGTATGGCTCAGACCATGCTCCAGCATGATCGCACGCACCCCGTCCACCGCCGCATGCGCCCAGCGGCAGATCGGATAGGGTTTCACATATTGGTGCTCCATCTGCCAGAACCGGCCCAGATCCTCCCAGAACGGCGCCGCCTCGGGCGCCTCCATGGTGATCGCGGGCGCGCCGGTGAACCCGTGCTCGGCAAGGATCATCGACGACACCCCGACCAACGCACCCCAGCCCGACCCGTCATGCAGCATCGTGGGCGTTGCGATCTCGCGCATCATCTGACTGCGGGGGCCATGATACTCGGCAATGCCCAGCGCCTGCCGCATCGTCTCGCGCCCCTGCCCGCGCAGCCGGGCAGCCATCGCCACCACGCCCAGGCAGTTCCACGCACCCGAGGTGTGATAGTCGCTGACCGTGGCATGCAGCGCGATCCCCGCGCGCCCGGCCACCTCGTATCCCACGGTGATCGCGGCCAGCGCCTCGGGGCCGGTCAGATCGGGCAGATGCTGCGCCAATGTCGCCAGGGTCGGGATCACCACGACACCGATATGCCCCTTGGTCGGGTTGTACCCGTCATGGCCGTCCAGGTTGTCGGTCTGGGTGGCGGCGGCAAAGGCCACCCCCGCCAGGCTCACGCGCCGCCCGTCGAACATCATCCGCGCGCTGTGGCCCGGATCGGAACTGCCATATAGCAGGGTTGCGGTCTGGCGCGCGATCACGCCCGCCTCCATCGGGCCCGCTGCAGCGATGATCCCCAGCGTATCCAGTGTCATCAGGGCCGCGGCCTCCAGCGTGCTGGCAGGTATCTCGCCCGGCGCGCGGTCCAGCGCAAAATCGGCAATCCGGTCAAAAGTAGAGAGGGGTTTGCTCATCGGTGCAGTCATCTGGCCTCCTTCGCCCAGCCGGGCGTCTCCGAAACCAAGGCTAGACGCCTGCCCGCCCCACCACACGCAAAAATGCCGGGGCCTATGCCCCGGTTATTTTTGCCTCGGGCGCTTTCGCTTTGACCAAAGCCGGGCCGGACAGGGCTTGCCGTAGGCCGGACAACCGGCAATAGACTTGCACCATGAAACACCTGCCGCATCTCACCTTCCTGCGCTCGTTCGAGGCCGCCGCCCGGCACCTGAGCTTCACCGCTGCCTCCGAGGAACTGAACTGCACCCAATCGGCGGTCAGCAACCATGTCCGCTCGCTTGAGGAATACATCGGCCGCCCCCTCTTCGTCCGCCTGCCCCGCACGCTGGCCCTGACCGAGGTGGGCGAGGCCTATCTCCCCTCGGTCCGCCACGCCCTGCAAGAGATCGACGTCGCGACCGAGGCGCTTCTGTCCCAGAAGCGACGGCGCGAGGTGGTTGTCTCCTGCCCCACCAGCCTGGCCTCGGTCTGGCTGGCAGGCGTGCTGCGCGACTTTCACCTCACCCATCCCGATATCCTGGTCACGGTACACGGCACCGTCTGGTCCGATGTGGAACAGGACGTATCCGACATCTCGATCACCATGGATCACACCGATGACCTCCCCGATGGCGCGGTTCAGCTTTGGGATGAACGGCTGGTCCTGGTCTGTGCCCCGGATTTCCGGGTCGACGGCGCCCCGCTCACCGACCCGGCGCAACTGGTGCGCGCCCGCCGGATCCAGGTGCTCGGCCGCCCGATCTACTGGGAACTGATGGCGCGCCATTTCGGTATCAAGTCCTTCGAGGCCACCGGCGGACACAAGACCGATGTCTCCACCCTCGCCGCCCGCCTGGCGGCCCAGGGCCTCGGCTGCGCCGCCCTGCCGCGCGTGCTTGCCCGCCCCTATCTGGACCAGGGCGAACTGATCGAACCGTTCCAGACCGACATCCGCAATCCTTGGGTCTATTGCGCCCGGTTCAAAAGCCGCACACCAACCCCCTCGGTCCGGCTTTTCAAGTCCTGGCTGCTCGACGCCGCCGCCCGAATGGAAGGCTGACCGCCCCCAACCCAAAAAAACCCGATCGAGCTTCTTTCTGGTCCCAAATACTCAAATTCCGACCTGACCACATGCGCACAGGGTCAGGACAAAGCTCATCCGCGCAACCGCGCGCCCGCCGGATCGAATGGCGGTTCGGCCAGCAACACCGCCTTGTGCGGCTTGCCCAGCAGGAACACTTCCAGCACGTCGCCCGGTTTCGCCACCGCCGGGTTGGCATAGCCGATGGCCAGCGATTTGCCCACCGAGTAGCCGTAGGCGCCCGAGGTCACCCGCCCCACCGGCTGTCCGTCGGGGGTAAAGATCGGCTCGCCGCCACTGGCGTCAGCCCCATGCGCGGCCTCGATCTCGAACACCGACAGCACCTCGCGCACCGGGTTGTCCTTGATCTTCAACCAGGCCGCCTTGTGCAGGAAATCCTTGTCCGCCTTGATCAGCCGCTCCAGTCCCACTTCCTGCGGCCAGTATTCCGGGCTGTACTCCCGACCCCAGGAGCCATAGCCCTTCTCGATCCGCAGACTGCCCAGCGCCCGGCTGCCCACCGGCCCGCCGCCGATCTCGCGCGCGGCCGCAATCAGCGCAGTGTAAAGCCGCACCTGATCCGCCTCGGCGCAATGCAGCTCCCAACCCAGATCGCCGGTGAAACTGACCCGGATCGCCAGACAGGTCACCCCCGCCACCTCGATCGTGGCCGAGCGCATGAAGGGGAAGCCCTCGTTCGACAGGTCGGCATTGGTCAGCCGCTGCAACATATCGCGCGCTTTCGGTCCGGCCACGTTATAGCCCGCGATGCGGTTGGTCGCGACCTCCAGCGTGGTGCCGCCGGGCAAATCCACCATGTTGAAGAACCGCTGGTGATAGCGTTCGGCCATGCCGGACCCCACCATCATATAGGCGTCCTCGCCCGTCATGGTGATGGTGAAATCGCCCGCGATCCCGCCTCGCACGCCGATCAGCGGCGTCAGACAGGAACTGCCCACGACAGTGGGCACCCGGTTCGCCACCAGCCGGTCCAGCCAGTCCCGCGCACCCGGCCCCTTGATCTCGTAATTGGCAAAGTTCGAGATGTCGATCACGCCGACCTGCTCGCGCAGCATGCGCACCTCGCGGCCCACCGGCTCCCACCAATTCTGCCGGGTGAAGCCAATGGTCTCGGTTACACCGGGGCGGTCCGCGAACCACAGCGGATGCTCCCAGCCGCAGTTCATGCCAAACACCGCGCCCATCTCCCTTTGCATCTCGTATGCCGGACGCACCCGCGCCGGTCGCCCGGCGCTGCGCTCCTCGTTGGGAAAATGGATGGCAAAGCGGTGGGTATACTGGTCCTGTACCCGCGCCTTGGTGAACTTCTTGTCGGCCCAATCGCCGAACCGCGCCAGGTCCCAGGCGAACATGTCGTATTGCGGCTCGCCCTCGATCATCCATTGCGCCGCCAACAGGCCCAGACCCCCCGATTGCGAAAAACCGGGAATGATGCCGCCGCAAACGAAATAGTTTCGCAATTCCGGCACCGGCCCCCACAAGGCACTCGAATCCGGCGACCAGATCATCGGCCCGTTGATCACCCGCTTGACGCCCGCCGTCGCCGCCACCGGCACCCGCTCGGTCGCGCGGATCACGTTTTCCATGATCCGGTCCAGATCGTCTGGGAACAGGTCATGGGCAAAATCCAGCGGCGTGCCGTTTTCGGCCCAGAACTTCATGTCCTTCTCATAGGCGCCGATCAGCAGCCCGTTGCCTTCCTGCCGGAAGTAATATTCGCCATCCCGGTCCGCGATCGAGGGCAGGCGGCGGCCCAGCGCCGCCACCTCTGGGATGGCCTCGGTCACGAAATACTGATGCTCGGTCGGTTGCAGCGGCAGGGTGATGCCCGCCAGCGCCGCCACCTCGCGCCCCCACAGGCCCGCCGCGTTGACCACCCATTGCGTGTGAATGTCGCCCTTCTCGGTGCGCACGATCCAGCTGCCATCGGGCTGGGGTTCGGTGCCGATCACCGGGCAGAACCGCTCGATAGTGGCGCCCATAGCGCGGGCTCCGGCGGCATAGGCATAGGTCACGCCCGACGGGTCCACGTTGCCGCCATCGGGTTCGTACATGATGCAGCGGATATCGTCGAACTGCGCCAGCGGGTGCAGTTCCTTCGCGCGATCCTTGTCGATCTCGTAGAAATTCAGCCCGTAATACCGCGCTTTGGCCTCTTGCAGCCGCAGCTGGTGTTCGCGCGCTTCGGTCTGCGCCAGATAGAGCGAGCCCGCCTGGAACAAGCCACAGCCCTGCCCGGTCTCCTTCTCCAGCTCCTTGTACAGGTTCATCGTGTAATGCTGGATGCGGGTGACGTTGTTATTGTCGTGCAGCCCGTGGATGTTCGCCGCCGCATGCCAGGTCGATCCGCTGGTCAGCTCGTCCCGCTCCAGCAACACGACATCGCGCCAGCCCAGTTTGGCCAGGTGATAGAGGATCGAGCAACCGACAAGACCACCGCCGATCACGACGGCCTGGGCATGGGTTTTCATGGGGCGGGTCTCCGTTCTATGTCCCGAACGACCCTAGCCGCAGACCCGGCCCCGCACCCGCCAAAAATTCTGGGGTGGGGGGCCGGTTTTTGTTTTGCGTCAGGCTGCGATTGTCTTCATCGCCGCCAGAAACTGCGCCACCTCGTGAACGCTGTTGTAATGGCACATCGACACCCGCACGCAGCTGTCCAGACCCAGCGGATCAAGGATATTGCCCGAGTAGTGATCGGCCTTGCGCACATGGGTGCGGATGCCCTGCGCATTCAGCTGCGCCACCACCTCGGCCGAGGCCACGCCCTCGACCCAGAGCGACACCAGCCCTTCGCGCGCCGGGTTGTCGATGCCGCCGATGATATGCACCTTCTCCATGTCCTTCAGCCCGGGCAGGTTGCCGGTGCCATGGATCATCGCGTCGGTCAGTGCCTTTTCCTGCGCATGGATCGCCTCACCCGCCGCCACGAACCGCGCCCGCCGGTCGGTCGCATCGCTCACCTGCGCGCCCAGCCATTCCAGGTAATCCGCAACATCGGTCAGCGTCGCATAGCTGCCGGTGTCCCGCGTCCCCATCTCCCAATTGTCCGCGGGTCCATTGAGCAGCCCGTTATGCGGCAATTTCGTCAGCCGGTCCGAGATCCAGGCCAGCCCATAGCCATGCCGCGAGAACATCTTGTAGGGCGATATCACATAGCCATCGACACCATAAGCCGTCAGATCAATCCGCCCATGCGCCGCATGCTGGATGCCGTCCACGATGATATAGGCCTCGGGCGCCACCGCCCGGATCGCCGCCGCGATCCCCTCCAGGTCCACCCCCATTCCCGTCACGGGCGAGGTATGTACGATGGTCGCCACCACCGTGTCGGGCGTCACCGCCGCGGCATAGGCCTCGGCCGTCACCGTGCCTGTCGCATCGTCATGGGCCACCAGCACATGCCGCTGCCCCGCCACCCGCGCCCAGCGGTCACAGGCACTGCGCGAGGCCGGATGCTCCAGCGTCGTGCCCAGCACCACCCCCGGCCCGGCGCCCAGACAGGCGTTCATGATCAGACGGAACGTCAGCTCGGTGCCGCTTTCGCCGACAAAGAACTGCCCCTCCGGCGCGTTCATGAACACGCGCATGTCGTCCTTGGCCTTGTCGATCACCCGCACCAGCTCGTGGCTGCCCGGGTTGTCGCGTCCTTGGTTGTCGGGGATCGCCGCATAACGGGCCGAGGTCTCGACCACCGAATTCAGCGTCAGCGCGCCACCGGCATTTTCAAAGAACACGCGCGGGCCCTGCACCGGGCACTGGTCGACTTGCGCGAAACGGCTGCGGATTTCGGTCAGCAACGCGGGGGTGATCTGGGTCATGCAGGCTCCAAAAGGCTCGTCCATGGATTCGCGCGCACGCTACGCGCGGACGCGGGCAATGACACGCAAAACTTTTGAGGAGCAAGGGGCCGCTTTACGGCAGGCAAGACACCCGCACCGTGGACAATGTCGCCTCCCGATGGCCTTTTCGCCACTTGACGTCTTCCCCCCAGACTTCGACAACAGTTGAAGTTCGCACGTCGCATCAAGGACCGGCAGATGAAGTTTTGCTTTCCCATTGTCATCATCGACGAGGATTTCCGGTCCGAGAACACCTCGGGCTTCGGCATTCGGGCTCTTGCACAAGCCCTCGAAGCCGAAGGGTTCGAAGTCCTCGGCGCGACAAGCTACGGTGATCTCTCGCAATTCGCGCAGCAACAAAGCCGCGCAGCGGCCTTTGTCCTGTCGATCGACGATGAAGAATTCAGCCCCGGCCCCGACCTCGCCCCGGCGGTTCTGAACCTCCGCAGCTTCATACAAGAAGTCCGCTACAAGAACGAAGATGTCCCGATCTACATCTATGGCGAGACCAAGACGTCGCGGCACCTGCCGAACGATGTCCTGCGCGAGCTGCACGGTTTCATCCATGCCTTCGAGGACACCCCCGAATTCGTCGCCCGCCACATCATCCGCGAAGCGAAGAACTATCTCGAATACATTCAGCCGCCGTTCTTCAAGGCGCTTCTCGACTATGCCGAGGACGGCTCGTATTCGTGGCATTGTCCCGGGCATTCGGGCGGCGTCGCATTTCTGAAATCGCCCATCGGGCAGATGTATCACCAGTTCTATGGCGAGAACATGCTGCGCGCCGATGTCTGCAACTCGGTCGAGGAACTGGGCCAGCTGCTCGACCACAATGGCGCCATCGGGGCGTCAGAGCGCAACGCGGCGCGGATCTTCAACGCCGATCACTGCTTTTTCGTCACCAATGGGACCTCGACCTCGAACAAGATGGTCTGGCACCACAACGTCGCGCCGGGCGACGTTGTTCTGGTGGACCGCAACTGTCATAAGTCGATCCTGCATTCGATCATCATGACGGGCGCCATCCCGATCTTTCTCAAGCCCACGCGCAACCATTGGGGGATCATCGGCCCGATCCAGAAATCCGAATTCGAACCCGAAGCCATCAGGGCCAAGATCGAGGCCAACCCGCTTCTGGAAGGGATCGACCCCGACACGGTAAAGCCGCGCATCCTGTCGCTTACGCAATCCACCTATGACGGGGTGCTCTACAACACCGAAGTCGTAAAAGAGATCCTCGACGGCTATGTCGAGACGCTGCATTTCGACGAGGCCTGGCTGCCGCATGCGGCCTTCCACCCGTTCTACGGCACCTACCACGCGATGGGGCGCAAGCGCGGGCGCACGAAAAGCTCGATGGTCTATGCGACGCAATCGGTCCACAAGCTTCTGGCGGGCATCAGTCAGGCCAGCCATGTTCTCGTGAAGGATGCGGAAGAAGCAAAACTCGACCGGCATCTCTTCAACGAATCCTACCTCATGCACACGTCCACCAGCCCGCAATACTCGATCATCGCCAGCTGCGATGTCGCGGCGGCCATGATGGAGCCCCCGGGCGGCACCGCGCTGGTCGAGGAAAGCCTGATGGAGGCGCTCGATTTCCGGCGCGCCATGCGCAAGGTCGACGAGGAATATGGCAACGACTGGTGGTTCCAGGTCTGGGGCCCCGACGAACTGGCCGAAGAGGGGATTGGCCGCGCCAAAGCGTGGGAGCTGAAGAAGACCGACAGCGATGCCATCGAAAGCTCGGGCGAGGACGCCTGGCACGGGTTCGGCGACATGGCCCGCAACTTCAACATGCTCGACCCAATCAAGGCGACGATCATCACCCCGGGCCTGAACATCGACGGCCGCTTTGAAGAAACCGGGATTCCCGCCTCGATCGTGTCGAAATACCTGACCGAACATGGTGTCGTGGTCGAAAAGACCGGTCTTTACAGCTTCTTCATCATGTTCACCATCGGTATCACCAAGGGCCGCTGGAACACGCTTCTCGCCGCGCTCCAGCAGTGCAAGGACGACTATGACCGCAACCAGCCGCTGTGGCGCGTGATGCCCGAATTCTGCGCCAAACAGCCACGCTATGAACATATGGGGCTCAAGGACCTGTCCCAGCACGTGCATGATCTCTACGCCAAATACGACGTGGCGCGGCTTTCGACCGAGATTTATCTGGGCGATCACCGCCCTGCGATGTCCCCGCTCGACGCGTTTTCCCATATCGCGCGGCGCAAGACCGAAAGGGTCGCAATCGACGATCTCGAAGGCCGTGTGACCACAAGCCTCGTCACCCCCTATCCGCCCGGTATCCCGCTTCTGGTACCCGGCGAAGTGTTCAGCAAGGAGATCGTGGACTATCTTCGGTTCAACCGCGAGTTTGCCCGCGAATGCCCCGGCTTCGAAACCGATATCCACGGCTTGCTTCACGAGGTCGGCGAGAACGGCGAGGTCCGGTATTTCGCCGACTGTGTCGCGGAGTGAAAGGCAAACGCCCCGGGGTGACAACGGGGCGTTTGCCTCCAGAATGGCGGGCTTGTGCTTTCGCCAGCAGTGCGCGAACCGGACATCAACCGTAGTCGGCGCAATCCGAACGTCTGTTTTGATGTTCGGTCTCAGGCCGGGCCTCCTCCGCAGCGAATCCCTTACTCCGTTGCGCAGAACTCCGTCCTGACACAGCCCCGCCTTGGCGTGGGATTACCCAAAGCTTGTTCCGCGACATATGCCTGTCGCCGCCTCCCGTTTCCCCTCGAACGCTTGTACAAAACGGTCAATCGGGGTCGTTTGGCCGGTACAAAACGGTCAATTCGGCGGAGTTTCCGGGGGGCAACACTATGTTGATCCGACCGGCATCTTGAAATTCTCAGCAAAATGTTCTATCTTTGTTCTATAGCGGAATGGAGGATTTTCCCATGTTGACGGTCCCGCGCATGCACACGTCCAACGGCCCCAGCAACGACTATCACCTGCTGCCCGTCACCGAAAAACAACTGCGATACGCCCGCGCGATTGCACAACGCTCGGCCCTGGAAATCCCGGTCGAGGCGCAGCGTGATCGCCGTGTTCTGTCCGCCTGGATCTCGGCCCACCGGCCCGCATCCGAGTCGCCGTTCGACCGCTATCCCTCTGGAAAACAAGTGGCTTTTGCCGAGCGGATCGCGCGGGCCAAGCGCCGGGCCGTGCCGCCCGAGTGTTTTCATGACAAGGCCGCCATGTCCGCTTGGATCGACCGCAACAGGTGAGCCGAGCTAACTCCCGGTTGACAAGCCTGACTTATTTAGTCAGTTAAATGTCTTGCCAGATCCCTCCGGGTCAAGCCAAGCCTGACTCACATCCGAGGGACATCCATGACACCCCAAACGCTCGCAGCCTCCGCGCTGACCCTGCTCTGCGCCGCGCCCGCCCTGGCCACGGACAGAGCCGCCGTACTTGTCACCTATGCCAACATCGCCGAGGCGAAATATCAGGACAGCCTGATCACGTCGCGCGCTCTGCAAGTCGCGATAAACGACCTGATTTCAAAGCCTTCCGAGGCATCGCTTGCCGCTGCCCGCGAGGCCTGGCTGGCCGCCCGCATCCCCTATCAGCAGACCGAGGTTTACCGTTTCGGCAACCCGATCGTCGACGATTGGGAAGGCCGCGTGAACGCCTGGCCGCTCGACGAAGGGCTGATCGACTATGTCGATGCCTCCTACACCGGGCCGACCGATGACAACCTCTATGCGTCGTTGAATGTCATCGCGACGCCGCAGTTCGAATTGTCCGGAACCCAAGTGGACGCGACCAGCATCACGCCAACCCTGCTTTCCGACACCCTGCACGAGGCCGACGGCGTCGATGCCAATGTCGCGGCGGGCTATCATGCCATCGAATTCCTGCTCTGGGGGCAGGACCTGAACGGCACCGGCCCGGGCGCCGGGAACCGGCCCTGGACCGACTATGCGCAGGGTACGGATTGTACAAACGGCAACTGCGACCGCCGCGCAGCCTACCTGCAAGCCGCCACTACCCTGCTTGTCGACGACCTGGAGTGGATGGCCGCGCAATGGGCCCAGGGGGGTGCCGCGCGTGCAGCGGTTATGGCGGATGAAGCCGCCGGGCTGATCGCCATCGTGACCGGCATGGGCAGCCTAAGCTATGGCGAACAGGCAGGTGAGCGGATGCGGCTGGGCCTTCTGCTGAACGATCCTGAAGAGGAACACGACTGTTTCTCGGACAACACGCACAACAGCCACTACTATGACGGGCTAGGCGTTCAGAACGTCTACCTCGGCCGGTATCAGCGGCTGAATGATGACGTGCTCGCCGGCCCATCGCTGTCCGATCTGGTGGCCGAAACCGACCCGGGCCTGGACGCGGAACTGCGTAGCAAGCTCGACACGACCATGGTGGCATTGGAGGCGATCCGGACGGCGGTCAAGGACGGGATGGCCTATGACCAGATGCTGGCGCGCGGCAATGCCGAAGGCGAAGCCCTGATCATGGCCGGGGTCGAAGGGCTGATCGATCAGACCCGCTCGATCCAACGCCTGGTTCCGGCGCTGGGCCTGGATGAAATCAACTTCGAAGGCTCGGAAACGCTCGACAATCCGGGCGCGGTTTTCCAATAGGCTTACACCCAGCCAGCCTTGATGGCCCGCCAAGCTGCTCATCAAAGAAAGTAGCAAAATGTACATCCAAAGATTTGCGGCTCTGGTCGGCACCATTGCCTGTGCCACCGCCGCCCAAGCCCAAGACCAATCCGGGTTTGCCTGGGAAGGGTTGGTGGAACTGGGCTTTGAATCCGTCTATTCGTCAGACACCCCGGCAAACGAGACCGATACCGCCTATGCCAAGGGCGAGTTCCTGGGCATCTACGCCTTTGGCAACGGCGTTTCGATCTTTGCCGGACTGACCTTTGAAGAGGTCGAAGATGCCGCCGCGAACACCGGCTATGGTCTGTACCTGGATCAACTGGGCCTGGAGTTCGGAATCGGCCCGGCCACGGTGCAACTGGGCAAGGTGCACCCGGCCTTTGGCACCGCCTGGGACGAGGCTGCCGGATATTTCGGCAGCACACTGGCCGAGGATTACGAGCTGTCCGAGCAGATCGGCGCGCTGACCGATCTTGACCTGGGTGCAGCGGGTGTCTTGTCGGTCGGACTGTTCTACGCCGACGACACCGCGCTCAGCCAATCAGCCGGGTTCAACCGAGGGCGCAACAGCACGGCCCTGGGCGGTGCAGGCAATACCAGGCGGCTCGACAATGCTAGCCTGCAATGGCACGGCACGTTCGGTGACACCCGGGTCTGGGCAGGTGCCCGGCATCTCAGTGCGGGTGCTGGCGATGTCTCGGACGAGACCGGCGGGTTTCTGGCCATTGGCCATACATTCCGCGGCGCGCTCGATTTCTTTGCCGAGGCTGCGGTGTTTGATGGCTATGGCGGCACCGCCGACAATGCCCGTTTTGTCACGCTCAACGCTGCCTATGCGGTCGGCGATGTGACCTTGTCGGGTACGGTGGCGACCCGGGATGTCGATAGCCTGGGCAAGACCGAACTGCTATCCATTGGCGCCGAATACGAGTTCGGAGACCGCTATCTGGTCGGCGCTGCGCTGGCCCGGATCGAGGAAGCCAGTGTAACCGATTATGTATTCGGCGTGAATTTTGAAATCGCCTTGGGAAACTGACGTGTTTGAACGACTGGTTCTGGGTCTGATCTCTGCCTGCCTGACCGCTGCATGCGGTCAGGCGCTTGCGGCATCACCCGTCAAAGAGGATGCCGCTCGCATTGCCGAGGTCATCCGCCCGGCCGAGGCGTTTGAACAGTCAGAACCCTATGAGGCCCTGCCCGGTGGGGCCGCCACGCTCAGGAATGCGACGGATCGCGACGCGTTTTCGCATCCGTCGGCAAACATGAGTTTTGAGCGGGAACTGGATTTTCTGCTGGGCAAGGCCCTGTTCGAAAAGATCTGGGTGTCGTCGCCTTCGTCCACGCAGGCCTCGGACGGGCTGGGCCCGCTGTATGACGCGCGATCCTGCCAGGCCTGCCATATCCGCGACGGGCGAGGGCAACCCCCTGATCAGGATGGATCCGTGTCGATGATCGTGCGACTGGCCCAACCCGGCGGCGGACCGGACCCGGTCTATGGCCGTCAATTGCAGGACCTCGCCCTACCCGGCCATGCCGCCGAGGCGCAAATAGCGGTGCTTTATCGCGAGATCCCAGTCGAGCTGGCGGGTGGTGAAACTGTGGTCCTGCGACAGCCTGAATACGATTTAGGCACGCTGGGTTATGGCCCGCTGAATGGCGAGACCGTGTTCAGCGCGCGGGTTGCTCCCCCGATGATCGGGCTTGGGCTGCTGGAGGCGATCCCCGAACAGGATATCCTTGCCCTAGTTGACGAGGACGACCGGGATGGCAACGGCATCTCGGGGCGGGCCAATAGGGTTTGGTCGCGGGATGGCGAACAGCCTATGCTGGGGCGCTTTGGCTGGAAGGCGGGAGAGGGCACGATCCGCGATCAATCAGCCGCAGCCTTTGCCAATGATATCGGCATCTCCTCGCCTTTGTTTCCGGACGGATGGGGCGATTGTAGCGCGGCGCAAGCGACCTGCCGCGCCGCGCCGCATGGCGATGGCGACATCCGCAACACCGAGATTGACGGTGCGGGGCTGGAACTTGTGAGTTTCTACAGCCGCAACCTGGCGGTGCCCGAGCGGCGTTTGCCAGATAACCCCGAGGTCCTGCGTGGAAAGCAGGTGTTCTATGACACCGGATGCGTCGGGTGCCACGCGCCCAAGCATGTCACGGCCCGCCTGGCGGATCAGCCGGAACAGAGCTTTCAACTGATCTGGCCTTACACAGACCTGTTGCTGCACGACATGGGCGACGGTCTGGCAGACGCGCTGCCCGAAGGCCGTGCCGATGGACGCGAATGGCGCACGCCGCCGCTCTGGGGCATTGGTTTGACCGCCGAGGTCAGCGGCTACAGCCGGTTCCTGCATGACGGGCGCGCGCGGTCGCTTCTGGAGGCGATCCTGTGGCACGGAGGCGAGGCAGAGTCTCAGCAGGCGGCAGTAATCGCAATGACGCCTGCGGATCGAGCCGCCCTGATCCGCTTTTTGGAGAGTCTCTGAAATGATCCGTATGTTGCTCCTCTCTTTGTTCTTGGCCGGTATGGCAGGGGCCGATACACGGGATAGCATTCTGGATGCCCATGTCCTGCCCCGGTTCGACCGGCTGGAGGCCCGAACGCAGGCTTTGTCCGCCATGGCCGACGCAGACTGTGGCACGGCCTCAGCCCCACCGAGAGGGGCGTTTACCGACGCCGTCAAAGCTTGGGCCGCTGTCAGCCACTTGCGGTTCGGCCCGACCGAGGCGGAAAACCGCAGCTTCGCGCTTGCCTTTTGGCCGGACAATCGGGGCTTGACCCCCAAGGCGTTGACCTGGCTGATCTTGGCCCAAGATCAGGCCGTTTCCGACAGCACCGCCTTTGCCGAGGTTTCGGTAGCGGCGCGGGGTCTCTATGCGCTGGAACACCTGTTGTTTGACGACAGGATCGCAACAGCCGGAAACGCCGAATACCGCTGCGCCCTGATCCGCGCAATCGCCGCCGATGGTGCTCGGCTGGCAGGTGACATGGCCGCCGACTGGCACGACCATTATGCCGCCCTGATGCGCAGCCCGGGACCGGGAGGTACTTATCAGTCCGAGGCGGAGGTGATTCAGGAGTTCTTCAAGGCACTGGGAACCGGCCTGCAAATGACGGCTGAGTTACGGTTGGGACGGCCGCTAGGTACCTATGACAAGCCGCGCCCGCTACGGGCCGAGATGTGGCGATCCGGCCTGTCATTGGACCTGATCCGGGCGTCGCTGAGGTCGCAACGAGAGTTGGCGCTGCTGTTGGCCAAAGATGATGCCGACCTGCAAATGGAACTGGCCGCGAAATTCGATCTGGCGCTCGAAACGGCAAGCCGGATTGACGACCCCACACTGGCTGGGGTCGCAAGCCCAAGCGGTCGGGTTCGTATCGAGGCCTTACAACAACGGGTGAACGAGATCCGCGAAGCGGTCGCAAAGGACCTTGGACCCAAGCTGGGCGTTTCAGCCGGGTTCAACTCATTGGACGGAGATTGAGCGATGCGGAACCGACGCGGCTTTCTGGCAGGACTGGTAGCGGCGAGCCTGACGCCGAGGCTAAGTTGGGCCGACGCGGGCGCCCCGGCATTCCTGAGCGCTGGGCGGGCGCCGGATGGCGCCTATTCCCTCTACGGCGTCAACCATCAGGGAAGGCCGGTCTTTCGTATCCCCATCCCCGACCGGGGTCATGCCGCCGCTGCCCATCCCGACCGCCCCGAGGCGGTCGCCTTTGCACGCCGCCCAGGGCGGTTTGCGGTGGTGCTGAACTGTGTGACCGGCGCCGAGATCGCGCGGCTTTCGGCCCCCGAGGGGCGGCATTTCTACGGCCACGGCGTGTTTTCGCCCGATGGGACGACCCTCTATGCAACGGAAAACGACTATGAGGCGGGTGAGGGTCGTATCGGCTTGTGGGACGTGACCGGAGGATATCGCCGGATGGGAGAGGTGCCCTCGTCCGGGGTCGGGCCGCATGACATCCGGCTGATGCCCGATAGCCGGACGCTGGTCGTCGCAAATGGCGGGGTAGAGACCCACCCGGACAGTGGCCGGGCCAAGCTGAACCTGCCGGTGATGCAACCCAACCTCGCCTATCTGTCGCTTGAGGGTTCAGTTCTGGAGGTGGTACAGATGCCGCCCGAACACCGGCAGAACTCGATTCGGCATCTTGATGTCAGGGGCGACGGGTTGGTGGCCTTTGCCATGCAGTGGCAAGGCGAGGAGACCGAACTGCGCCCGCTTCTGGGTCTGCACAAGAGGGGACATGCCCCCCAGAAGGTCGAGGGGAGCGAGGCCGAAATGCGCGGGATGAAAGGCTATGGCGGCAGTGTCGCGTTTTTCGACGGCGGCGCTCAGGTCGCCGTATCATCGCCGCGCGGTGGCCGGGTTCAGCTGAGCAACGTGACCACAGGCAGAATTGCGCAGAGTGTCGAGGTCGAGGACGTGTGCGGGCTGGGTCTGCTGGGTGACCGTTTGCTGACCTCGTCGGGGACGGGACAATTGCAATGGATTGATGGCGCGGCGCTGAGCCTGACCAACATTGCATGGGACAATCACCTGGTTCGCGTCAACGCGGGCTAGGCAGGGCTATTCCTGCGAATGCCGATGATGCGAGGCGACGGCCACCGCCGCCGACACGAACAGGCCAAGCAGGATGTAGCCGGTCACCGCCTCGGCCACGGCCAGGCCACGGCACATGCCGACCGGTTGCAGATCGCCATAACCGACCGTGGTGAAGGTGACATAAGAGAAATAGAGCAGTTCCGAGGCACGATCCGCCCCCAGAACGCAACTGTCCGTGTATCCGAAGGAGGCATAGACCGCCGCATAAAGAAAAGGCACTGACTGGATAAAGGAGATGCCCATCAGCACCACCTGATGCTTGGGTTGACCGATGCGCACGACATAGGTCCAGAGCTGCATCAGCAGCCAGGCCGCCAGGACGAGTGTAGAAATCGTACCCAGGGTGCCGCCAGCAAGGCCTTCGTCAACATTTGACAAAATACGGAATGCCAGGCTGCTGACGATGACCATGCCGCCTGCGGCTATCATGGTTCCGCGCCACTCGCGCGTCAGGGAATGCGGTTTGGCCATATCCTGCTCCTTGATCTCCGGCTTTGATCATCTCTTGTCCGTCGAGATCTAGCAAGCGCGCAGCGGTTCAGTGGTTGCCGAGGTGTTCTTCTCCGCGCGCGCGGGCCAGCGCGATCTGTTTCTGCCGTTCGCGAAATCGCTTCTTGTCCGCGTCAGTCGTTTCATTGATGCACAGATGACAGCTTACACCATGTTCATATTCCGGGCGCTTGCGGTCCTCGGGCAGGATCGGGCGGCGGCAGCCGTGGCACAGCTCGTACGGCCCCTCGACCAATCCGTGGCCGACCGAGACCCGGTTGTCGAACACGAAACATTCGCCCTGCCAGGTGCTGTTCTCTGCCGGCATCTCTTCGAGATAGCGCAGGATGCCGCCCTTGAGGTGATAGACCTGCTCGACCCCCTGCCCCAGCAGATAGTTGGTGGATTTCTCGCACCGGATACCACCGGTGCAGAACATCGCCACCCGCTTGTTGTGAAACCGCTCCTTGTTGGCCTCCCACCAGGCGGGAAACTCCCGGAAACTGTCCGTCCTGGGGTCGATGGCGCCTTCGAACGTGCCGATCGCCACCTCGTAATCATTGCGGGTGTCGATCACCACGACATCCTCGGACCGGATCAGGTCGTTCCAGTCCTCTGGCTCCACGTAGTGTCCGACCTTGGCCTGCGGATCGACATCAGGCTGGCCCATGGTCACGATCTCTTTCTTCAGCCGCACCTTCATCTTGCCAAAGGGCGGATGGTCGCTCTGGGCTTCTTTCCACTCCAGATCGGCACAACCCTGCAGGGCGCGAATATGGGCCAGCACCGCATCAATCCCGGCGCGGGTGCCGGCGATGGTGCCGTTGATGCCTTCCTTTGCCAGCAACAGCGTGCCCTTGACATCCTGCGCCAGGCACAGGGTCAACAACGCCGGTTTCAGCGCGGCAGGATCGGGGAAACGGGTGAAATGATAGAGAGCGGCGATCGTGTACATGCCCGCGCCATACGCCCCGCTGCCCGCGATTTCAAGAGGCGCGATATATGGCGAAACATGCGTTTTCGATGTTGTTTTATTGAGTCTCACTGGCCAGGATAAGGCCATGCACCACGGCGGTGAACACCTCGGAATCCTGTTGCCGGGCTCCGGGCAAGACGCGACCCATCGCCGACCGGATCACCCCCATCAGGCTGGAACCGCCCACAAAAACGACCTGATCGACACTGTCCGGCGAGACCCCCGCATCGCGCACAGTCTGCATCGCGCAGCCTGCAATTTCATCGGCGAAACCGGCCAGCGCCGCTTGCATCGCGGCATTACACAGATCAGCCCCTAGACCGCGTTCGACAATATCGAGCGTAATGCGACCCGCCTCGGCCCCGTTGGCAGCGATCTTGCCCGTTTCGACCGCATAGGCCACATCGTGGCCCAGATGCGATTCCAGCACCTCGGTCAGGCGTTCGAACAGGCGCGGCTGTTCAGCCAGGCGTGCCCAGCGTCTCACCTCGCGCAAGATGGCGGGGTCATAGACAAAGGCGATTTTTTCCCAACTCGCCAGATCGTGGAACAGCGCCCGGGGCGCGCTGTGGCTGGCATCGCCCAGTTCGGCGCCGATCCTGGTCTCGTAACCCAGCAACGGCATCGCGTATTCCAGGCTCAGCACCCGGTCAAAATCGGTGCCGCCGATACGCAAGCCGCGGCTCGCCAGAACCTGGGTGGCCAAGCCCTGCCGGTCGCACAGGGTGAAATCCGAAGTGCCGCCGCCGATATCGACGATCAGCATCCGGCCCTGTCCCGCAACCGCAAGCGCAGCCGCTTCGGGCTCGGGCAGAAAGTCGACCTCGCGGAACCCGGCCAGCAGATAGGCGTCGTGCAAGTCGATCTGGGCCTGGGCGTCACGATCAGGTGCTGCTGAATGGAAATGGACGGGTCGACCCGACAGGGCGCGATCAAATCGCTGCCCGCTGAGCTTTTCGGCGCGCATCCGGATCTCGGCAAGGAAGCGGGCGATCACCTCGACCAGGGTCAGCCGCTCGTTCAGAAACACACGGGGTTCGCGCGCCAGAGGGGTGCCCATGACGCTCTTCAGCGCACGGAGAAAGCGACCCTCTTGCCCGTCCATCATGGCGCGGGCGGCGTCGCTGCCATAGACGTAGCGGCGGGTGTCAAAGTCGATGAACACCGCCGTTGGCAGGGTCTGCGCACCAGGCTCGAGAGGCAGAATCCGGCGATGCCCCGCCTGCAAAAGACCGGCGGCAGTATTCGACGTTCCGAAATCCACGCCAAGACGTGCCATAATCCTCTCCCGGTCTGCGCGAAAGCGCCCGGATACATCCGGGAGCAGCCCGCCGCAACGGTCTTTGCGCGGCGTGAGGTTCAAAGGGTGCTTTTGCATGCCTCGCCCGCACGCTAGTGTCGATCCAAAAAGGGAGATAGCCATGCATGGCCTGATCGTCATTGATGTTCAGAACGATTTTTGCCCGGGTGGCGCGCTGGCGGTTCCGGATGGCGACGCGATTGTGCCATTGATCAATGCGATGATGCACGATTTCGACGCCGTGATCCTGACACAGGACTGGCACCCGGTGCGGCATTCGTCCTTTGCGTCCGCCCATTCAGGCGCCGCGCCGTTCGAGCTGATCCAGATGCCTTATGGCCCCCAGGTTCTTTGGCCGGATCACTGCGTTCAGAATACACGCGGGGCAGAATTCCATCCCGACCTTGTCACCGATGCGGATCTGATCATTCGCAAGGGGTTTCGCGCCGGGATCGACAGCTACTCGGGGTTCTTCGAAAACGACAAGACAACGCCGACCGGACTGGAGGGTTATCTGCGCAACCGCGGCATAGACCGGCTGACCCTCGTCGGTCTTGCGACCGATTTTTGCGTTCACTATTCCGCCGTAGATGCGGCGCGCCTGGGTTTCGACGTCACGGTGCAGATGAACGCCTGCCGTGCGATCGACCTTGACGGCTCCTTGCAGGCCGGGATCGACGCGATGACGTCGGCCGGTGTGAAACTGATCTCATAGTTGCCATTTGTTAAGGTCTGCCGGGCTAGAACCTTGGACACATGTCCACGTTATCCCGGGGTTCGCCGATGCAAGATACCGGGTCGCACGAAGCCGACCAACTGGCGGAATTCGAGCGGCGGTATAGCCGCCGCGGCCTGTTGATCCGCTATGCAAAGGGTCGAGTCAGGAATTTCGGCAACCGCCAGATCATGACATTCAGCGGCGGTCTGGCACTGACCTTGTCCGAAGGCCCTGAAACGGGGGCCATTGCTGTTCTTGTGGCTTTGTTCGGTGAACTAGTCGATTGCCTGTTCCTTTCACGCCTGCCGCGCCTCCTCGAGACGGGTCACGATCTCCGTACAATGCTGTTTTTCAGCTCAATCACGGCCTTAGCGCAGTCCCTGACAATAGCGGCATGTGTCTTGCTGGCGTGGTTCGGTGAATTCAGCGGGTATTCGCCCCTGTTTACAATTGCCTTTGTGGCCGGGGCGGCGATCAATGCCGGTCTGGTGCTGCCGTTTCATCCGGCGGCCGGAGCAGCCCGGTTGACCGTCTATGCCTTAGTCACGCTGTCGATTTTTGCATTTGATGTCCTGGCCGCGAAACGCGTGGATTCCGTTTTCCTGATGGACGCCAGCGGCGCCGCAATGCTCGCATTCATGGTGGCGCTTTTTCTGATGTTCGTGAACTCGGGTTTCAACGCGCATCGGCGCACGACCCTACGCCTGATGGAGCAAGGCCGCGATTTGGTCCGGCACCAGAAAGAAGCACAGCAACTTTCACTTGTCGCGCGCAACGCCAACGACAGCGTTATCATGTCGGATGCGAACGGGCGAATTGTGTGGACGAACGAGGCTTTTACCCGGATCACCGGTTTTTCGGCCGAAGAAGCCAGAGGCAAGCTGCCGGGCGAGTTGTTGAACGGGCCTGCAACCGATCTGGCAATCTCGGACGCAATCGCAGCCGCGATCACCGCAGGGAAGAATTTTCGCGGCGTAATCCAGAACGTGACCAAGCACGGTCAGCCGATCTGGATGGATGTAAACATGGTGCCCATCGTCGACGAAGACGGCAATGTCGAAATGACGGTGGCGGTGGAGCGCGACATTACCTTGGGCAAGTCCCACGAACAGGAACTGGCCGCAGCGCGCGAAGCCGCTGAGGATGGGGCCAGGGCGAAAGCCGACTTCCTGGCAACGATGAGCCACGAAATCAGAACCCCGATGAACGGCGTGGTCGGAATGGCCGAGCTGCTTTCTGGAACCGCCCTAACCGAGGAGCAGAATGAATATGTCGAAACGATAAAGAGTTCGGCGGCCGCCCTGCTGGCGATCATCAACGACGTTCTGGATCTGTCCCGGCTGGATGCCCACAAGATGGAAATCCATCCGGTCGACTTTGATCTGCTGGCCTGCCTCTCGGACACGGTGCGCCTGATCCGACCTCAGGCAAACAGCAAAGGGTTAAGGCTTTCGCTTGAGACGCTGACCGAAGTACCGGAAATCGTGCACGCCGATGACGGACGTCTGCGACAGATTCTGATCAACCTGCTGGGAAACGCGGTGAAGTTCACTGAACACGGCAACGTTTGCCTACGTCTGTCGGTAGAGGAGGCAGCCATAGGCCATACCGCGGGTATCGAGGTCGAAGACACCGGCATTGGTATCCCGGCCGAAAAGATCGAGCATATTTTCGAACGTTTCTCGCAGGCCGAGGCCAACACCACCCGGACTTATGGCGGTACCGGGTTGGGTCTGGCCATCTCTCGCGAACTGGTCGGGTTGATGGGAGGCAAGCTCACGGTGGAATCGACCCTGGGAGAGGGGTCGTGTTTCTCTCTGCGGTTGCCCCTAGGGCCCCCGGCTCAGAGCAACGGCCCTGGCCGGCAGATGAAGATCGCGGACGACGTTCTTGCACAGCTGGACGGGCGCATTGTTCTTGTCGCAGATGACAACAAGATCAACAGGCTATTGATCGCGAAATTCCTGGCGGATCTGCCGGTACAGCTCGAATTCGCGTGTGATGGTCGGCAGGTCGTGGAAAAAGCCAAGTCCCTGGGTCCTGACATCGTGTTCATGGATATGTCGATGCCGCACTTGAGCGGGATCGAGGCCACCCGGCTCATCCGGGAGTCCTGGAGTACCCGGCTCCCGATCGTGGCGCTTACGGCAAATGCCTATGACAGTGACCGCAAGGCGTGCCTGGATGCCGGAATGAACGACTTTCTGAGCAAACCAGTGGGCAGGTCCGAACTGATCTCCTGTCTGCTCGAGCATCTTGCGCATCGTACCGATCCGGCCACGGTGCACCGAACCGCCTGATCAGCCGGGACAGCGAACCGTATTGCCCTGAATTGCCATAACGGTTCTGCTGGCGTATCCATGGCAAACCCAGATGACGAGGCAGGCCCAGTGGATATTGCAACCCGAGTCTATAACCACAAATGGAAAATCGATCCGATTGTGAGGTCGCTGATCGACACTGATTTTTACAAGCTGTTGATGTGCCAGTCGGTGTTCCGCAACAAGCCCGACACGGATGTAACATTTTCCCTGATCAACCGGACGACACGTATCCCGTTGGCCCGCCTGATCGACGAAGGCGAGCTGCGCGAACAACTGGACCACATCCGTTCCTTGCGGCTGAGCCGGGGCGAAAGCACTTGGCTGCGCGGCAACACGTTCTATGGCAAACGCCAGATGTTCCGCCCGGATTTTATGGAGTGGTTCGAAGGCCTGCAATTGCCGCCCTATCATCTGGAACGCAGAAACGACCAATACGAGCTGACGTTTGAAGGCAAGTGGCACGAGGTGATGTTGTGGGAAATCCCCGCACTTGCCGTCTTGATGGAATTGCGGTCGCGCGCGGTACTCAATGACATGCGCCGGTTCGAATTGCAGATCCTCTACGCCCGCGCCATGACCCGCGTCTGGGAAAAGATTGAACGCTTGCGCCAGATCGACGGGCTGACCATTGCCGATTTCGGGACGCGGCGGCGGCATTCGTTTCTGTGGCAGGACTGGTGCGTGCAGGCGATGATCGAAGGTCTGGGGACAAAATTTACCGGCACCTCGAACTGCCTTATCGCCATGCGGCGTGAGGTCGAGGCTATCGGCACGAATGCACACGAACTGCCCATGGTCTACTCTGCCCTGGCAAAGGACGACGAAGCCCTGGCGCGGGCCCCCTATGATGTGCTCAGCGACTGGCACGAAGAGCACGATGGCAATCTGCGCATCATCCTGCCCGATACCTATGGAACAGTGGGTTTTCTTGACCGGGCACCGGATTGGCTGGCGGGATGGACAGGGATCCGCATCGACAGTGGCGACCCGGCGAAGGGGGCCGAAACTGCGATTGCCTGGTGGAAGTCACGCGGCGAGGACCCGACACAGAAACGCATCATCTTTTCCGATGGTTTGGACGTGGACAAGATCGTCGAACTGCACCGGCAGTTTTCAGGCCGGGCGAAGGTCTCGTTCGGCTGGGGCACGCTGTTGACCAACGATTTTCGCGGCCTTGTCCCGGACAATGGGCTGGCGCCATTTTCGCTGGTTTGCAAGGCCGTTTCGGCAAATGGACATCCGACCGTCAAGCTCAGCGACAACCCCGAAAAGGCGATGGGACCGGCGGATGAGGTCGCCCGCTACAAGCGCGTGTTCGGGGTTGGGGAACAGGACCGCATCCAGGTTGTTGTCTGAACCCGTCACGGACGCCGCGCCAACCGTCGTTCGCGCCAGATGACCAGCAGACCACCGGCGACGATGAACAGTGCCCCCGGGAACAGGTCGCCCCAGGGTGCCTCGTCAAAGGCCAGCCAGCCGGCGACAAAGGCGATGGGGATGCCGAAATAGCTGAACGGGGCAAGGTTGCTTTGTTCGGTCATGCGGTACGAGACCACCAGGCACAAAACCGCAGTGCCGCCAAAAGCTCCCATTGCCGCAACCCAAGCCAGATCGCGGATATCGGCGATAGGGGTAAAACCGCCCGCGTAGAACGCCAGCGCCAGCGCACCGACGAGTGCAGAGATCACCGAATAGAGATTGATCAGCGGACTGGGCACCTCTGGGTCCATCAGACGGGCCGAAACCCCGGCCAGCGCGTAGAGAAACGCCGCCCCCAAAGGTGCGAGGGCATCCAGCGTGAATGTCTCGCTGCCCGGTTTCATCACCATTAGCACACCGGCAAAACCGAGCAACACCGCCAGCCAGCGCATCCCGCCCACCCGCTCGCCCAACAGCGGGACGGCCAGCGCGGTCATGAAGATGGCATTGGCATAGGTGATGGTCGACGCGGTGGCAAAGGCCATCACGCCGAGGGAATAGTAGAACAGGAACTGCGCAAAAGTGACGTAGATTCCGCGCAGAAACCCCAGTTTCCACTGACGCAGCCGCCAGGGCCGACCGGCCGTGTGCCAAGCACGCGAGGACCACAGCGCAATGAGGCTGGGAAAGATGCCGAAAAAGTTGCGATAGGCTGAAAGCTCGGCGGCTGAGTATCGCGGCGACAAAAGCTTGATGATCAGCCCCATCAGATCGAACAGGACAAGCGCCAGCAGCGACAGAGCGATGGCAAGGATCACGTTATCGCCGCTGCGCCCATTCATCGTCAGCCGTGCCGCGCGGCGACGGTCTTGAGTTGAGAGAAACCGTAAAGCGCTTCGAACCCCTTTTCCCGGCCATGGCCGGACTTGCCAACCCCGCCAAAAGGCAGTTCAACCCCGCCACCAGCACCGTAATTGTTGATAAAGACCTGGCCCGCCCGAAGCCGTTTGGCCAACCGCATCTGGCGCGCGCCGTCACGGCACCAGATACTGGCGACAAGGCCATAATCGGTGCTGTTTGCGATTTCGATTGCCTCTTCCTCGGTGTCAAAGGGGATCAGGACCTGCACCGGGCCAAAGATTTCGTCCTGTGCCAGCGCATGATCTGGAGGCACATCGGCGAACAGCGTCGGTCGGACATAAGCCCCCGACGCCGGGGCGTGATCCACGATCCGGCCCTGCGCTGCGATGGTCAGGTCGGCGCCCTTGCCCAGAAACCCGGTCACGATCTCCTTTTGCCGGGTCGAGATCAGTGGTCCCACCCGCAGATCCTCAATCGCGGGGCCGACGGTCAGGTCGGCATAGGCCGCAGCCATGCGCGCCTTGACCACTTCATAGACGCCACGCTGCGCAAGGATGCGGGAAGAGGCAGAGCAGGTCTGTCCGGCATTCTGACACCCCGCATTCACCAGGAATGGCAGCGCGGCATCCAGATCGGCATCGTCGAATACCAGTTGCGGCGACTTGCCCCCCAGTTCCAGCGTCACCGGCACCACGTTGCGCCCGGCCGCCTGTTGCACCAGCGCGCCTGTGGCGACTGATCCGGTGAACGAGATATGATGCACGCCCGGATGACCAGAGAGCGCCGCGCCCGCTTCGGCGCCCAGTCCCGGCACCACGTTCAGCGCGCCTGCAGGCAGCCCCGCCTGCATCGCCAGATCGGCAAAGGCCAGCGCGGTCAGACAGGCCTCTTCCGCCGGTTTCAGAACGCAGGCATTTCCCATGGCCAGTGCCGCCCCGACCGAGCGGCCGATGATCTGCATCGGATAGTTCCAGGGCACAATATGGCCGGTGACCCCGTGTGGCTCGCGCAGGGTATAGACGGTATAGCCATCCAGATAGGGGATCGTCTCGCCCATCACCTTGTCGGCGGCGCCTCCGTAGAACTCACAGTAGCGGGCCAGCGCCACGGCGTCGGCGCGTGCCTGGGTCAACGGCTTACCCACGTCAGCGGCCTCAATCACCGCCAATTCCTCGACCCGTTCAAGCACCAGCTGGCCGAGGCGCGTCAGGATTCGGCCGCGTTCGGTTGCGGTCATCCGGCCCCAATGGCCATTTAATGCCGCATCGGCCGCAGCAACAGCGGCATCGATATCGGTGACACCACCACGCGCGATCTGACAGATTTCCGACCCGTCGGACGGATTGACCAAAGGAAGTGTCGCACCACCATGTGGCGGCTGCCAGGTTCCGCCAACTAGGCAAAGAGAGGGATCAAACCAGAGAGGGAGGGACATATCGGTCTCCTTTCCGAAGTAAAAAGCGTAACTGTAACCCTGATGCGGTGTAATTGGAGGGCACCGGCGCAGATTGGCAACCCCCTGCATCTCAGCAAGGCACGCTTGCCAGAACCCATCCGCCCCGACCGAACCCAAGGCGACTCCTAAGCGCCATCTCCCGGGATGAAGGGCGAAGATCAAATGCGCGGCTTGTTTGCCCAAACCCTGTCGGCGAAATGGTGGGAGCACAGTGTATTCGGCGAGTTCCCGTTGTCCGCAGGGATGGATGTGAACCAGGGCAAACCCAACTCGCCAACCCTGATGAATTATCCAATAAGCGATCCTGCCCGTATCGCGCCAATGGCGCATCGCCATTTCCTCGACCGGCAACGGCACCCCTGGCGCAACCTCTGCCAGATAGGAAACCATCGCCGCGATGAGATCCGTGCTTTCCTCTCGGCGGATGCGGGTGAGAACGATCATCGGGCATTCATCGGACGACGGTGGGGCAATTTTGGTGCGGCAGCGATCAGTGCCTCGGTGTAAGGGTGCTGCGGGTCCGAAAAGACCTGTTCTGTCTCACCCTGCTCAACGATACGGCCCGCCTGCATGACCATCACCCGGTCGGTGATCGTCCGGACAACACTCAGGTCGTGGCTGATGAACAGATAGGTCAGGTCATAAGTTGCACACAGATCGGCCAGCAGGTCGAGAATCTGCGCACGCACCGAAACGTCAAGCGCCGAAACCGCTTCGTCGAACAGGATGAGTTGTGGGCGGATGATCAGCGCACGCGCAATGGCGATCCGCTGGCGCTGGCCGCCGGAGAATTCATGAATGTACTTGCCCGAGTCGTCGGGTGACAGACCGACCGCGGTCAGCATCTCGGCAATACGATCGCGCCTTTCCGAGCCCACTGGAGGATGTTCCAAAAGGTGAAAGGGTTCGGTCACCAGCCGGTCGACCCGGTGGCGCGGATTGAAGCTCCCGTATGGGTCCTGAAACACCACCTGCATCTTGCGGCGGACTGCCAGATTGGCCTTGTTGCCGGTATAGACCGGTTGACCATCCAGCAGGATATGGCCGGCTTGCACCGGCTGCAATCCCAGGATCGCACGGGTCAGGGTAGACTTGCCGCAACCGGATTCTCCGACCAAACCCAGACGCTCTCCTTGGTGCAGGGTAAAGCTGACATGGTCCACGGCACGATGTTGACCCGGTCGTGCAAAAAGGCTTGTGCGTGGCAACGGGTAGTCGCGAACGACATTGGCCACAGCCAGCAAGGGCACTTGGCTGCCTGATTCGGGCAAGGTGACCTGATGCTCTGATGCCGCGAACAGCATCTTGGTATAGGGATGCGTCATCCCGGTCAGCAATTGGCGGGTTGGAGCGGTTTCGACCACTTCACCATGTCGCATGACGGCGATGTGATCGGCCATATCGGCGACAACCGCGAGGTCATGGGTGATCATCAGCATGCCCATGCCGTACTCGCGGACCAGACCTTTGATCAGGTCGAATATCTGTGCCTGCGTGGTCACGTCCAGCGCCGTCGTCGGCTCATCCGCGATCAGCAGCCTTGGGCGCAGGGCAATCGCCATAGCGATCACCACCCTTTGCCTCTGACCGCCCGACAGTTCATGCGGATACCGGCCGAGCGGATAGCGTTCGGGGGGCAGACCCACGCGCGCTAGTACCTCGCGCGCGCGTTCCTCGGCCTTGTCGCGGGGCATGGCCCGGTGGATCAGGATCGTTTCCATGACCTGATCGCCAATGGTCTTGACCGGGTTCAGCGCCGTCATCGGTTCCTGAAACACCATTCCAACCGAGGCCCCGCGCAACTGGCACATCCGATCCTCGGGCAGGTCGAGCACCTCTTCGCCGTCCAGCAGGATGGACCCGGTTGCCGTGCTGCCATTGGGCATCAGTTGCATCACCGCCAGGGCCGTCATCGACTTGCCCGACCCGCTTTCGCCGGTGACGGCCACGATTTCGCCCGGAGCGATGGTCAGGTTGACCCGTCGCAGAATCTCGATCCCGTGGATCGACAATGACAGGTCCTTGATCTGCAACAGGCTCATGACCGGGCCACCCGGATGCGCGGGTCGAGCCAGTCGCGCAGACCGTCGCCCATCAGGTTCAGCCCGAGCACGGTCAGGATGATGGCAAACCCCGGAATCAAAGCCAGATGCGGGGCAAAGCTGACCATGGTCTGAGCATCGGCCAGCATCCGGCCCCAACTGGGAGTCGGCGGCTGCGCGCCAAGGCCGACATAGCTCAGCCCCGCTTCGGCCAGGATGCCCAGCGAGAACTGAATGGTGCCCTGCACGATCAGCAGGTTGGCCACGTTGGGCAGGATGTGCTCGGCCGAGATACGCGCCGCGCCCTTGCCCGCGACGCGCGCGGCCATGATGAACTCGCGTTCCCACAGGCTCAGCGCGGCGCCACGGGTGATGCGGGCAAAGACCGGGATGTTGAAGATGCCTATAGCGATAATGGCGTTGACAGCCCCGGCGCCGAACACGGCGGTGATCAGGATCGCGATCACCAGCGAGGGGAAGGCAAAGACCAGATCGTTGCCGCGCATGATCAGCTCGTCCAGCCACGACCCCTTGCGCGCCGCGGCCGCCAGGCCCAGGGGCACGCCCAGGCTCATGCCGATGCCCACTGCAAGCAGGGCCACCGCGATCGAGGTTCGCGCGCCGACCATGATCATGGAGAACATGTCGCGCCCGAAATGGTCGGTGCCGAACCAGTGCTGCGCATTCGGGGTTTGCAGCTTGGCCGGAATGTTCAGCGCGGCGTAGTCATAGGGCGTCCAGACGAACGAGAGGAGCGCGGCCAGCACCACCAGCGAAGACAAGCCCGCGCCCAGGATCAGGTTGCGGCTCATGTTCGGGACCTCAGGCGCGGATCGACGGCTGCATAGGCCAGATCAACCAGAAAATTGACGGTGATCACCGCAAAGACCAGCAGCATGACGACCGATTCCACAACGATCAGGTCACGGGAGGAAATGGACTGGAACACCAGCCGACCAAGGCCGGGAAGATAGAACACCTGTTCGATGATGATCGACCCCGCCAGCAGGAAAGAGAATTGCAGCCCGATGATGGTCAGCACCGGGATCAGAGCATTGCGCAGCCCGTGCCGCCACAGCGCCTGACGGCGGCTGAGCCCCTTGGCGCGGGCGGTACGCATGAAATCCTCGCCCAGGATATCGAGAAGCGCCGAGCGCATCACCCGCGCCAGGATCGCGGCTTGCGGCAGGGCCAGCGCGATGGCGGGCAGGGTCAGCGAATGCAGGCCCGCTACCAGCCCCTTGTCCCAGCCGGAAAAGCCGCCCGCGTTGAACCAGCGCAGATTGATGGCGAAGACCAGCACCAGCATCATGGCGAACCAGAAATTCGGAATGGCGACACCCAGTTGGGTTGCACTCATCACGGTCAGATCACCCACGTTGCCGCGACGTGACGCAGCATAGATGCCAGCAGGAAAGGCGATGGCCGTCGACAACGCCAGCGCATAAAGCGCCAGAGGCAACGACACCCACATCCTGTCTGCGATCATCTGCGAGACAGGCGTGCGATAGGTGTAGGAGGTGCCGAAATCACCGCGCAGCATACCGGTGATCCAGCTGACATAACGTTCGGCCTTTGATTGATCGAGACCCAACTCTGTGCGCAGCGCCGCCAGCGTGTCTGGCTGCGCGTTGACCCCCAGCATGAACGAGGCCGGGTCCCCCGGAGCGATCTCGATCACCGCAAAGATGACCAGGCTGGCGACGGCCAGGCTGATCAAAAGCGAGAGCGCGCGTTTCAGGCTGTAGCGGAGCATGCCGGGTCAATGCCACCCATTCGGATAAAAGACCCGCCGCCGGAGCGGCGAGCCAGAAAATCGCAGATTTTCTGAGCCATTTTCTGGGTCAGAAAATGGTCCCGCGCCTTACTCGGACCAGCTGATTGCCGACAGATCGGTCGCGGCGGTGGGCGCATTGGCCCACAGACCCTGTACACCGGCCTTGGCCACTGTCGGCCAAGCCAACTGGAACAAAAATCCATTCACATAGTCTTCGGAAATAATCCGTTGCGCCTGCTGCAACAGTTCCGTTCGTTTGTCGGGATCTGTGGTCGAGTTCAGCGTGGTCATCAGTTCCTGAAACGCCGGGTTGTCGTACTGGAAATAGTACTCGGGTCGGGCGTAGATGCCGATGTCCATAGGCTCAGTATGGCTGACGATGGTCAGACCAAAATTCTTACCCTTGAACACCGTTTCCAACCATTGCGCCCATTCGACGTTGATGATCTCGGCCTTGATCCCAACCTGTGCCAGTTGCGCCGCAACGATTTCTCCTCCACGACGCGCATAGCTGGGCGGCGGCAGGTGCAGCGTCGTTTCGAACCCGTCCGGGAACCCGGCCTCGGCCAGCAGTGCCTTGGCCATTTCCGGATCATAGGCCGAGAGGCCGGTCAGGTCGACATAGGCCGGATGGTGCGGTGCAAAATGGGTGCCGATGGGCGTTCCGTATCCGAACATCGCCCCGTCGATAATCGCCTGACGGTCGATCGCATGGGCTATCGCTTGACGCACCTTGATGTTGTCGAAAGGCGGTTGCTTGTTATTGGTGGACAGTATGGTTTCGCCTTCACTCGACCCGACCGTCACTGTGAAACGGGGATCGACTTCGAACTGTGGCAAATTTTCAGGAGCCGGGAAATTGGCGGATACATCCACATCCTCGGCCATCATCGCGGCAAAAGCGGCGGTGGGGTCGGAAATGAACTTGAACGTCGCCTTCGCCAGCGCGGGCTGCGCCCCCCAGTATCCGGGATTGCGGTTCAAAACGATCTTGTCGCCCTGCACCCATTCGCCCAGCGTGTAGGGGCCGGTGCCGACGGGCGCGGTCTTGATGTTTTCGATGCTCTCGGGCGCCACGATCACCGCATCGCCCCAGGCCATGTTGAACAGGAAATTGCCGTTGGGCTCTTTCAGGGTCACCTTGACGGTCAGCGGATCGACCACATCGACGCTGTCGATCCCGGCGAACAGCGCTTTTTGCGCATTGACGCTGTCTTCGGCGCGGGCGCGGTCCAGACTGAACTTGACGTCCTCGGCATCCATGGCCGAACCGTCATGGAAGGTCACGCCCTCGTGCAGCTTGAAGGTATAGACGGTTCCGTCACCCGAGATCTCCCAGCTTTCGGCCAGGGCGGGCACGATGGATCCATCGCCCATGAAGCGGGTCAGCCCCTCGAAGATGTTGACATAGACCACCGAGTCGATGGCCTGCGCCGCGGCGCTGGTCGGGTCCAGATGCGGTGGTTCCAGCTGCATGGCAAAGGTGATGTCATCCTTTGCCCAGGCGGCACCCGCAAAAAGTGCGGCACTCAGCGCAAGACCGGACACCAGTCCGCGGCTTACAATCCGTTTCATTCCAACTCTCCCCCATCGGTTTCAACGGTTCGGCCACATCGCGGCCGCGTCACGGCTCACTGTTTCCCTAAACCTCGAGGCAATCAAGGAATTGTTGGCGCAACCGGTCTTTCGCCGCGAGCGCGAAAGACTTATGCTGCAATGCAACATTTTCCGCGGAGGACTGGAAATGAGTGCAACTGCCCGCAAGATCGCCCCCAATGCGCAGGATATCCAGGCGCGCAAGGGTAGTGTGCCGCTGGTCAGCCTGACCGCCTATACCACGCCGATGGCGCGGCTGATGGATGGGCATTGCGATTTCGTGCTGGTGGGAGACAGCGTCGGCATGGTGCTGCACGGGCTGAGTTCCACCCTGGGCGTGACGATGGAGATGATGATCCTGCACGGTCAGGCGGTGGCGCGCGGGCTGGACCTCTCGATGCTGGTCATCGACATGCCATTCGGCAGCTACGAGGAAGGCCCGGCGCAGGCGTTCCGCAATGCCGCCCGACTGATGGCCGAAACCGGCGCTGGCGCGGTCAAGCTGGAAGGCGGGGTCGAGATGGCCGAGACCATCCGTTTCCTGGTCAAGCGCGGCATTGCGGTGATGGCCCATGTCGGGCTAACGCCGCAGTCGGTCAACACGCTGGGCGGATACAAGGTGCAGGGCCGCGACGATCAGGCCCAGGCGGTGCTGGCCGATGCCCGCGCGGTGGCCGATGCGGGCGCTTTTTCGGTCGTGCTGGAGAAGGTGCCCGCAACGCTGGCCGACCGGATCACAGCCGAGGTGGCTATTCCCACCATCGGCATCGGGGCCTCGGCCGGGTGTGACGGGCAGATCCTGGTGGTGGATGACATGCTGGGCTTTTTCACCGCGTTCAAACCGAAGTTCGTCAAGCGATATGCCGATCTGGGCCCGCTGGCCGAGGCGGCGATTGCCGAATACGCCGCCGAGGTGCGCGCGCGTAGCTTTCCGGCGGCGGAACATGTGTTTGCTGATCAGGCCCCAGCCAAGGGTGCCAAGGCATGAGCGCGCCGATTCTGTGCAAGCTGGCCGACCTGCGCGCCGCCACCGCCGGTTGGAAGCGCGCGGGCGAGAGCATCGGCGTGGTGCCCACGATGGGTGCGCTGCATTATGGGCACCTGTCTCTGGTCGCGGCGGCCAAGGCGGCTTGTGACCGGGTGGTGGTGACCATTTTCGTCAACCCGAAACAGTTCAACAGCCCCGAGGATCTGGCCAAATACCCCCGTACCGAAGGGGCTGACGCCGCCAAGCTGGCGCCTTATGGGGTCGATGCGATCTATGTGCCCGATCCCGATCAGATCTATCCCGAGGGGTTTGCGACCACCGTCTCGGTCTCGGGTCTGACCGACGTGATGGAGGGTGCGTGCCGCCCCGGCCATTTCGACGGCGTGGCGACCGTGGTGGCGAAACTGTTCCTGCAAACCGGGGCCGACCGGGCCTATTTCGGTGAAAAGGACTATCAGCAGATGATGCTGGTGACCCGCATGGCGCAGGATCTGGATATCCCCATCACGGTGATTGGCTGTCCCACGGTGCGCGAGCCTTCGGGACTGGCGATGTCCTCGCGCAACATGCGGCTGTCGGCTGAGGGGCTGGAGCGAGCGGGTCGGCTCTATCCCGTCATGCAGCAGGTGGCCGAGCGGCTGGCGGCTGGCGCCTCATTTGGTGATCTAGCGCCCGCGGCGCGCGAGGCTCTGGGTGCCGCCGGTTTTGCCGATATCGAATACTTCGACCTGCGCGCGGCGGGCAGTCTGCGCGCGCTGGACCGGCCCACCGAACCCGCGCGCCTGCTGGTGGCGGCCTGGCTCGACGGGGTGCGGCTGATCGACAATATCGCGGTTCTTCGACTAAACGATTAGTAGGGGCTTCCTGACACGCCGGAAATGCGGCTACAGTCCCGGGTCAAGAGACGATGACAGGGGGCAGAGAATGACCTTTATTCTGGCGATCGACCAGGGCACCACTTCGAGCCGGGCGATCCTGTTCGATGGCGAGATGCGGCGGGTTGCAACTGCGCAGCGTGAATTCACCCAGCATTTCCCCGAAGCGGGCTGGGTCGAACACGACGCCGAAGAGATCTGGCAAACCACGGTCGCGGTCTGCCGCGAGGTGATCGCCGGGCAAGGGATCGGGCCGGAACAGATCACCGGGATCGGCATCACCAACCAGCGCGAAACCACCGTGGTCTGGGACAAGGCCAGCGGCGCGCCCGTGCATCGCGCCATCGTCTGGCAGGACCGGCGCACCGCCGCCATCTGCGAGCGGCTGCGCCATGCGGGGTGCGAGGATGATTTTACCGCCCAGACCGGTCTGCTGCTGGACCCGTATTTCTCGGGCACCAAGGTGAAATGGATCCTCGACACCGTGCCGGGCGCGCGGGACCGGGCCGCGGCGGGCGAACTGCTGTTCGGCACCGTCGACTCATTTCTGATCTGGCGGCTGACCGGTGGCCGGGTTCATGCGACCGATGCCACCAACGCCGCGCGCACGCTGATGTTCGATATCCATCAGGGGGAATGGAGCAAGGACATCTGCGAGCTTCTCGACGTGCCGATGTCGATGCTGCCCGAGGTGCGCGACTGCGCTGCCGATTTCGGCACGACGGAACTGTTTGGCGGGCAGGTGCCGATCCTGGGCGTTGCGGGTGATCAGCAGGCAGCCACCATCGGACAGGCCTGTTTCCAGCCCGGCATGATGAAATCCACCTATGGCACCGGCTGCTTCGCGCTGCTCAATACCGGGATACAGCCGGTCGCCTCGCAAAACCGGCTGCTGACGACCATCGCCTATCAGTTGGACGGCCAGCGCACCTATGCGCTGGAAGGCTCGATCTTCATCGCCGGGGCGGCGGTGCAGTGGCTGCGCGATGGGTTGGGGATCATCGAGAATGCGGCGCAGAGCGGCGAATTGGCGGCCCACGCCGATCCGTCACAGAACGTCATCCTGGTGCCTGCCTTTACCGGCCTTGGCGGCCCCTATTGGAAGCCCGATTGCCGGGGCGCCATGTTCGGGCTGACGCGCAATTCCGGCCCGGCCGAGTTCTGCAAGGCGGCACTGGAAAGCGTGGCCTATCAGACTCGCGACCTGTGGGAGGCGATGCAGGGTGATTGGGGGGCGGATGCGGATGTGATCCTGCGCGTCGATGGCGGCATGAGCGCGTCCGACTGGGCGATGCAGGGCCTGGCCGACCGTCTGGGCGCGCCGGTGGACCGCCCGGTGATGCAGGAGACCACGGCGCTGGGCGCGGCCTGGCTGGCCGGGATGCGGGCGGGCATCTACCCCGATCAGGAAGGCTTTGCGGCGACCTGGGCGCTGGATGCCCGGTTCACCCCCAAGATGGTCGAGGGCGACCGCGAAGCCGCCTATCGCCGCTGGAAAGCGGCGGTGGCGGCGGCGATGATGGTCTAGGCTGGTATCCGCGCGCCTTCGGCGATGGTCCGGGGGCGCGCATTCAGCTCGTCTATCGAGAACCCGGCGATGGATTTGTACCTGGCCGCATGCGCGGCCAGATCCGCGTGGGGGATCACGGTGTCGATATCGTCGAAATCCCCGCCGCACAGATCCTCGACCCGTTGCAGCACCCCGTCCGGCCCGCCGCCCGCACGATTGGCCTGGCCAACGGCGGTGGTTACCGGGCGGACGTCGGCCTCATAGGCTTCCAGCGTCCTGGGCGTAATCCCATGCTCCAGCAGCCGGGCACCGATGATGCGGGCATCCAGAATCGCCTGGCTGGCCCCGTTCGATCCCACCGGATAGGTGGGATGCGCCGCATCGCCCATCAGGGTCACCGACCCGTCCGTCCAGCGGGGCAGCGGGTCGCGGTCGACCATCGGATACTCATAGACCACCTCGGCCCCTTTGATCAGCGCGGGAACGTCGATCCAGTCGAACCGCCAGTCCGCGAAATCGGGCAGGAAGTCACCAATATCGGCTGCACGGTTCCAATCCTCTTTCTTCCACGCGGCATCCAAGGGAAAGCGCTTCTCGGCGATCCAGTTCATTTCGACCATGCCGTCGCTATCCGGGTCGGAGATCGGATAGGACACCAGCCGAAGGTCGTCATGCCCGATCATCGCCATGGCGCCGCCACCGAAATAGGCGGGCGCCCGGGTGGTGGCTCGCCACAAGACGCGCCCGTTCCAGATCGGTTCGCCCTCGTCCGGGTACATCTGCGCCCTCAGCGCCGAATGGATGCCATCGGCGGCGATCAGCAACCGTCCCTCGACCCGGCGCCCATCGCTCAGGATCAGAATGGCGCCCTCTGGCCCGGTTTCGAACCCGGTGACGCGAACGCCCGTCACCACGCAATCTGCCCCGGCCCGCGCGATCAACGCCTCATAGAGCATCATCTGCAAGGCGCCGCGATGCACTGAATATTGCGGCCAGGCATAACCCGCCCAGATGCCACGCGGCTCTTCCCAGATGGTCTTGCCCAGTTTCGAGTAGAAACCCAGTTGGCGCGTCCGCACCCCGATCCGGTCCAGCTCCGCTTCCAACCCCATGTCGAGCAATTCGCGCACCGCATTGGGTTGCAGGTTGATCCCTACCCCCATCGGGCGCAGCACCGCCGTCGCCTCGTAGATGCGGAATGGCACTCCGATCTGGTACAGCGTCAGCCCCAGGCTGAGGCCCGCGATACCGGCACCGGCGATCAATACGGTCATGGCCTTCTCCCTCTCTCGTGGCGACAGACTGCCCGGCGCCGCGCAAGAGGTCGAGAGGAAATCAGCCCTGATAGGGGCGCAGGAATACCGGTTTGTAGCGTTCGGACAAGTCAGCGTTGTACTGGTATCCGCCGCTGTCGAACTCGCTCAGCGCCTGTGGATCGGTCAGGCGGCGTTGCACGATATAGCGGGCCATCGCCCCGCGCGCCTTCTTGGCGTAAAAGCTGACGATCTTCGGCGCGCCGCCCTTGTCCTCCATGAACACCGGCGTGATCACCCGCAGTTTCAGCACCTTGGGATCCACGGCGCCGAAATATTCCTGACTGGCGCAGTTGACCAGTACATCGGTGCCGATCTCTTCGGCCTGCGCGTTCAGCGTCTTGGACAGCTGGTCGCCCCAATAGTCATAGAGAGAGGTCCCCCGCCGCGTCTTCAACCGGCTGCCCATTTCCAGCCGATAGGCCTGGATCGCATCCAGCGGACGCAACAGGCCGTAAAGTCCCGACAGGATGCGCAGGTGCTGCTGCGCCCAGTCCATCTCTTCAGGGTCGAGCGAGGCCGCCTCGAACCCCTGATAGGTGTCCCCGGCAAAGGCCAACGCGGCAGGGCGGGTCACATCCGCACCGGGCGCATCGGCGAAATCGCGGAACCGGTCGCGGTTGAGCCGGGCCAGATCATCGCTCAGCCCCATCAGTTTCTTGAGATCGCCGAGCGTCAGGTTGCGCGCGGTCTTGGCCAGCCGCACCGCATCGTCCTGAAAGGCGGGTTCAGTCGCCGCAATGTCACGTTCCGCCCAATCCAGCCGCTTGGCCGGAGAGATCACCACCAGCATGTCCTGCCCCCTCGTCCCTGATTTTGGACGTATCTAGGTCGTCTGGCCCAGCACGTCCAGAAAGGCCTCACCAAATCGTTCCCAGCGTCGATCACCCAACAGCGTTTCCAGCCCGCGCCGGTCGTCGGGCCGCATCTGTGCCACCTTGGCCAGTTGCGCCGCCGAACAGCTGAGCGGCTTGTCGATCCCGTCAGGGCCGCGCGCCAGATCGGCCTGTACCGCCAGAAGCCGGTCATAGATGTTGCCGGTCTGCCGTCCGGCCAGCTTGCGGCGGGCAGGATGCAGCTCTTCGGCTGCACCGCTCACCACCTCCAGGAACAGGGCGCCGTACCGCTCCAGCTTCTTGGCGCCGATGCCGCCAATGCAAGCCATCTGGTCCAGCGTCGCGGGGCGCTTTTCGGCGATCTCGATCAGGGTGCGGTCGGGAAAGATCACATAGGCCGGGACCCGCGCCGCCTCGGCCAGTGCACGGCGTTTGGCCTTGAGCGCTGACAGCAGCGGTGCGTCCTCGTCATTGACCATCGCCTTGACCGCCGGGCGCCGCGCCGCCTTGCTCACCGTATCCTTGCGCAGCTCGATCCCCGTCTCGCCGCGCAGGATCGGCAGCGCCGCCTCGGTCATCCGCAGCGCGCCATGGCGTTCGGGATCGGGACGCACCAAATCCCGGCCCATCATCTGGCGAAAGATCGCCTGCCATTGGGCGCGGTTCCATTCGGTGCCGACGCCATAGGTGGGCAGCTGGTCATGGCGGCGTTCGCGGATCTTGTCAGTCTGGTTGCCCAGCAGGATGTCGATCAGATGGGTCGCGCCGAACCATTCCTCGGTCCGCAGCATTGCCGACAACGCCATGCGCACCGCGGTGGTGCCGTCAAATCGCTCTGCCGGGCTGTCACACAGATCGCATTTGCCACAGCTGACCTCGGTCTCGCCAAAGTAACCCAGCAGGGTCTGGCGGCGGCAGGTCATCGCCTCGGCCAGACCCAGAAGCGCGTTCAGCCGGGCATGGTCGGCGGCGCGGCGCTCGGGCGGGGCCAGCCCCTCGTCGATCTGGCTACGGCGCAGGCGGATATCGTCGGGACCGAACAGGGTCAGTGTCTCGGCTGGCCCACTGTCACGGCCAGCACGGCCGATCTCCTGGTAATAAGCCTCGATGGATTTCGGCAGATCGGCATGGGCGACCCATCGGATATCGGGCTTGTCGATGCCCATGCCAAAGGCCACTGTCGCCACAACGATCAGCCCGTCCTCGCGGGCAAAGCGGGTCTCGACGATGCGGCGGTCCTCGGCCTCCATGCCGCCGTGATAGTGACAGGCGCTGTGGCCGTCCTCGCGCAGGGCCTGCGCCAGCGTTTCGGTCTTGGCGCGGGTGCCGCAATAGACGATGCCCGACTGGCCGCGCCGGGCGCCCGCGAAATCCAGAATCTGGCGGCGCGGGCTGTCCTTGGCGGCAAAGGCGAGATGGATATTGGGCCGGTCGAACCCGCGCAGAAAGCTGCGCGGTTCCTCGCCGTCGAACAGTTTCGCGACGATCTCGGCCTGGGTCTCGGCATCCGCCGTGGCGGTAAAGGCGGCCAGCGGCACGCCCAGCGCGCGGCGCAGCTCGCCGATGCGCAGGTAGTCCGGGCGGAAATCATGGCCCCATTGGCTGACGCAATGGGCCTCGTCCACCGCGATCAGGCTGACCCCGATCCGCCGCAGCATCCCCATCGCCGCGCCCGAGGCGAGCCGTTCGGGCGCAATGTAAAGCAATTTCAGCCGACCCGCCTCCAGCGCCTGCCAGACCGCCTCGGTCTCCTCAGAAGTATTGCCTGAGGTCAGCGCCCCCGCCTCGACGCCCGCCTCCTGCAAGCCGCGTACCTGGTCGCGCATCAAGGCGATCAGCGGCGAGATCACCACCGTCACCCCCTCGCGCATCAGTGCCGGCAGTTGGAAACACAGCGATTTGCCCCCCCCCGTCGGCATGATCGCCAGCACGTTCTCGCCCTCGGCCACGGCCCGCGCGATCTCCTCCTGCCCGGGGCGGAAGGCGTCGAATCCAAACACATCTCGCAACAGCGGTGCGGCGTCGAACATCTGGGGGTGGCCTGTCCTGATTTTGCGCTCTGCCCTTTGGCGCCACCTTACACGTGCGGGAGCGCCGGAAACAATAGTACTGGCGCCGGTCTTCTTCTGTTCGATAACAACTGCCGTGTTGTTTTGACCAAGCTATTTTCAGCAGAGCAGCCATTTGTCTTTGGCGCGGCGGATTCAACGAGAGAACCCATTTTTTTCCGGATGCTGCGATCCGAATGAAAGTCCGGTATGGTGGAGCGGTCAAAAAACGTGACAAAATCAACCCGAGTCTTGCCAAGGGATTGTTGCACAAGATTTTTCAGCAATTTCGGGGATTGGGCATCTGGTGACACAAACGACCGTTTTGACCGAAACTTTGTTGACCCTCACAAGTTGAAGATGTCATGTACGAATGTCTCGCGGGTCGGCTTCGGGTCCTCGTGAAACGACGCCTGTGTGTCGACTTTTTTCAACGGAATCAGTCCTGAGTCACGGAGCTACAGGGCGGACAGATGTCCGCTCTGTAGCTCCTGTGGAGAATTGGCGAGCTGCTAGAAATTGTTTGTCTGCTTGGCGCCGAGAGTAAACCGTGCGCCGTCTGGATCACACAGGATGGGGTTATGGGCTTGAACGGATTCATTCACCTCTACAGAAGCCGGACGCGCCCCTTTGGTTTCAGCAGCACGGGACGCATCAGAGGTTGAAGAAGCCTTGATGCACGGGATCCAAGCTGCGTTTGAACCGGGTCGCCAAGTCGCGGCATGTTGGATTGCAACAAGATCACCCCAAGGCCCGAGGAGAGTGACCCGATCCTTGTCCCGCTCGGGAGAAACCTGCCATCCGAAGAGTTCGACGTAGAACGCCTGCGGAAAGTCATTCCCGTTACTGACATACACTTCAGGACCGAACTGCCGCTGCGGCACAGGGAAGCTGTGCCGGGACAGCGAAATCCCCACCAGAGCACCAAGCGGATCGCGGACAAGTGCGTTGCGCCCGACACCCGGCACCTCGAACGGCTCCCGAACGACCTTGCCTCCGAGCGTGTCGACGCGCTTGGCCGCCGCATCCACGTCGGGGACCTCGATATAAGCGATCCAGCCATTTTCCTGCTCCAGAGGCGTCTCGACCAACCCTGCGCCTGCTTCGTCACCGGATAGGGCAAGAACAATATCCTTCTCACCGCCACCCCAGGCAAAATCCGATGCCCGCTCGACTTCATACGTCCAGTTGGCGACGTGCTGGTAGAACGCCATCGAACACGCCCTGTCCGATGTGAAAAGGTCATGCCATACGATCCGACCCGCTTTCGACTGCATCATCGCCTTACCTCCTGACATCTTTGAGCTTTTTGATACCGCGAACCATCTTGCCAAACGCCTTGTCGCGCGACCTGCGTTCCGCAAGGCTCGCGGAATTGAACGCGTCTTCAGCCATGAGCTTGCGCCATCTACCAAGCCGACCTGCATCGAGAGCGCCCTCGTCAATCGCCTTCAGAACGGCGCATCCCGGCTCGGTCTCGTGCTGGCAGTCCTTGAACCGACACCGCGCGGCCAGCCTCTGAACATCGGAAAAGAGATCATTGATCCCCTCCGCCGCATCGGTGAGCTGCAATTCCCGCATGCCCGGAGTATCCAGGATCAGGCAGCCATTGGGCATCGCATGAAGCTCGCGCCGCGTCGTCGTATGCCGACCCTTTGCGTCGTCCTCGCGAATGGTCTGGGTTGCAATGGACTGGCTCTCGAGCAACGCATTGGCCAACGTCGATTTACCGACACCAGATGAGCCGAGGAACGCCACGGTCTTGCCCGGCTTGCACCAGCGGGTCAGTTCCGTCCGGGGCGCGTCTCCGCGGGCGTCAAGTGCGACCACGTCGATCATGTCAGATACCGCGCGGGCCGCGTCGATGTAGCTTTGCGGGTTCGTCACCAGATCGGTCTTGGTGACGACGATGACGGGCGTCATCCGTGCTTCCAACGCCAGGGCGGCATAGCGTTCCAGCCGGGCCACCTTGAAGTCCTGATTACAGGAGGTGACGATAAAGGCCGTATCAATGTTCGCCGCGATCAGTTGTTCCTGCCGGTCGGTTCCGGGCGCGCGCCGCTTGATGAGACTCGTGCGCTCGAGAACCCGACTGGATCGCGGGCGCGAAGAATCCAGCATGAGCCAGTCCCCGACAGTTAAATCGGCTCTGGGCGGAAGTGTCGTATCGATGCCGTCACCAAGGGCGTGCAGCCCATTGCGATGCACTTCGACAACGCGCACAGGAGGGGTTGCCGACAATTCCTCTATGCTGATCTGCTGGGCGAAAAACGGTTGCCATCCCAGTGCCTGAAGAGGGCTGAGGTCGGCGTGTGTTCCGGCGTCGGAGGCGCGACGCGGAAGGAAGTCAGAGTAATCCCTTATCACGGGGTGTCACTTTCATGTCTCTGGCCCAGGTTAGACTTGGGCGCTGATGGTAGGAAATGAGCCTGCACACCAAACGTGTCCGTCAGCTATAAAGTGACGGTGTTGCTTCAGATGTTGGATGTGCTCCGGGAGGCGCGCCACCTCCCTTCCTTACCGGGACATGAAATCTCCATTTCAGACGCTGTTCATATAGGATGAACACGCGCACAAGACAACAGTTGACGGCTGATTTGGGGCCCTTCTTCAGTTATCGTGGCGGCCATTCGGCCGGAAAAAGGGTAGTCAGCTCTGCCCCGCAACCTCACACTATGTCCACGGCGCAGCAAAGGTCGTTAGTCGCTAAGGGGTGAATTGGCCGTCAGGCCAAGAGGGGGCAGCGCCCCCGGACCCGCTCAATAGAACAGTGCCGCGTTGTTGATCAGCACGATGCGCAGCGCCATGATCGCCAGCAGCACCACCAGCGGGGTCAGATCGAGCCCGCCCATCGGCGGCAATATCCGGCGGATCGGGCCATAGATCGGCTCCAGCACCCGGTTCAGCCCGTACCAGATCTGCGCCACCAGTTGCTGGCGCATGTTCAGCACCTGGAAATTGATCAGCCAGCTCATGATCACATGCGCCAGGATAAAGAACCAGACCACATCAAGGATCAGCATCAGGATTTGAAACAGCGACTGCATGGGCCCTCCTTGTTCGCCGACCGACATGAGACCTAAGAGCAGCAAGCAAAAGACGCAAGTCCCAAGGAAAAGCTTGCCTAACCGCCAGAGCGCCCGCCATAACCGAGAAAAGAGGCAGGGGGACGGAAATGGCAACGATTTCGGCGCGCAAGCGGATCTGGGGCTGGTACTTCTTTGATTGGGCCAGCCAACCTTACCATACGCTGCTGGTCACGTTCGTTTTCAGCCCGTTTTTCGCCGCGGTTGCAGCCGATTTCTTTATGGATCAGGGCATGGAGACCGAGGCCGCCAAAGCGCAGGCGCAGGTGATCTGGTCGCAATGCCTGATGATCACCGGTTTGATCATCGGGTTCGGCGCACCATTCCTCGGTGCGATGGCGGATATTTCGGGGCGACGGATGACCTGGATCACCCTGTTTTGCGGCATGTATGTCGTGGGCGCTTGGGGATTGTGGTACATGGATCCCGCAGGCGGCAATCTGTGGTGGATGATGGTAAGTTTCGGCTTTGGCTTCATCGGCGCCGAATATGCACTGATCTTCATCAACGCCCAGTTGCCATCGCTTGGGACAAAGGAGGAAGTGGGCAAGATTTCGGGCTCGGGCTTTGCCTTTGGTTATCTCGGCGGTGTCGTTGCGTTGTTTATTATGCTCTTGCTGTTCGTCGAACAGGCAAATGGCAAGACGCTAATAGGTCTAGATCCGATCTTGGGCCTGGATGCCGGTATGCGCGAAGGCACACGCTCAGTAGGCCCATTCACCGCGGTGTGGTTTGTTATCTTCATGATCCCCTATTTTCTTTGGGTGCGAGAACCCCATGGCAACAGGCGCCGCGGTAGGCTTGCCGAAGCCGTGGCGGTGGTCGTGAAATCCGTCAGAAACCTGAGAAACCGTGGTAGCCTCGCCAGCTATCTCGCATCGTCCATGTTCTATCGCGATGCGCTCAATGGCCTGTATGGGTTCGGCGGCGTCTATGCACGGCTGGTGCTCGGGTGGGAAATCACGATGATCGGCGTCTTCGGGATCATTGCGGCGATTTCGTCCGCTCTTTTCAGTTGGTTTGGCGGTCTGGCCGACCACAAATTCGGCCCGAAGCCGGTGATCGTAACTTCGATCCTGATACTAATCCTTGTCTGCGCGACAATCGTTGGAATGGACCGGAACCAGATCTATGGCATTGCGCTTGCTGATGGGTCAAAACTGCCCGATTTCGTCTTTTTCTTTTGCGGTGTCCTAATTGGCGGCTTCGGCGGTATCCTGCAAGCGGCCAGCCGGTCGATGATGGTGCGCCATACCGATCCCAAAACTCCGACCGAAAGCTTCGGTCTCTACGGTCTATCGGGCCGGGCCACCGCCTTTCTTGCGCCTGCATTGATCGGGGCGGCCACGGCGGCGACCGGGTCTGCGCGCTTGGGGGTTTCACCGGTTGTCGGCTTGTTTATTCTGGGGTTGATCCTGTTGATTTGGGTGCATCCTAAAGGGGACCAGAAATAGTGTTTTTTCAAATCATTGCCGTTTTTCTTCTGACGCTGAGCCCGATTCTAGGTGTTTCACAGGCCCATGCTGAACCCTTGGCCAAGGAGTTGTTCGGGGCGCAAAAGACCGCCTCTCGGCAAAAACCCGCCGCCTATGGCAGCTATGCCAAGGGCTGTGCAGCTGGGTTAGAGCAGTTGCCTGAGACCGGACCGACCTGGCAGGCGATGCGGCTCAGCCGCAACCGCAACTGGGGTCACCCCGAAACGATTAACTTCATCAAAGACCTCAGCGGCTTTGCCGCTGGTCAGCGGGGCTGGAGCGGGCTCTATATCGGGGATATCAGCCAGCCTCGCGGTGGCCCGATGCTGACCGGACATCGCAGCCACCAACTGGGGCTGGATATCGACATCTGGATGCTGCCGGCCAACAATCTGCGTCTGACAGGATCGCATCGCGAAAAGATCTCTTCGGTCTCGCTGCGCCGGGCCGAGGGCGCCTATGTCAATTCGAACTGGACCGCGCAGCATCACGCCATCATCCGCGAAGCCGCCCGCGACAAGCGGGTGGCGCGGATCTTTGTCTTTCCGGGCGCCAAGGTCTGGATGTGCAACAACGAAAAAGGAAACCGCGCCTATCTGCGCAAGATCCGGCCATGGTGGGGGCATCACTATCATTTCCATGTCCGGCTGAATTGTCCCAAAGGATCGTCTGGCTGTGCCGATCAGGACGCGCCCCCCAAGGGTGACGGCTGTGCCGAAGCACAGGAATGGGTAAACAACATTTTGAACCCACCACCGCCCAAACCACGTGATCCAAACGCCCCGCCGCCCAAGAAACGCCGCGAATACGTTCTGTCCGATCTGCCCAAGCAATGCGCCTCGGTCTTACGCTCGCAATAGGAGCCGCCCTGTTGTTGTCCCTACTGCCTGCCCGGGCGATCGACCGGGACAAGGCCGAGTACCTGGACAGCTTCACTTGGAGCGGAACTGAACCCTGGTTTGGTGGTTTCTCGGCGATCGAAGTCGGTGCCGATGGTATGTCTGTGACGGTGCTCTCCGACCGCGCCACGATCTTGACAGCCCGGATCATCCGCGACGGTGACCGGATTTCAAGTGTTGTGCCGGGCGAGGCTCACAAAGTCAGATCGAGCCGTAACAAGGTGCTCAAGGGGCGAGTGGGAGACAGTGAAGGGCTGGTCGTCGCGCCCGACGGTTCGTTCTATATATCCTTCGAGGGCGTCGCGCGCATCGCTCGTTACCGCCAGCTTGGCGGACTGGCCGAGGTGCTGCCCCGCCCAAAAGCTTTTGATCATATGGCTAGGAACGGAGCGTTCGAGGCATTGGCCATGGATGCGAGGGGGTGGCTCTACACCATGCCAGAAAGCAGCCGGGACGCAGATGGCACCATCCCGGTCTATCGCTGGGATGGCCGGGTCTGGGACACTGTATTCCATCTCGATCAGGTCGGAGGTTTCCTGCCCGTCGCCGCCGACTTTGGCCCGGACGGTCTCCTTTATGTTCTGGAAAGGAAAGCCGGAACGCTTGGCTTTCGCTCGCGCCTGCGGCGCTGGACGGTGACGGAACGGGGCGCCAGCAACGAGGAAATCCTGTTTCAGAGCGGCACAGGCCGCCATGACAATCTTGAAGGCTTGTCCGTCTGGCGCGACGCGCAGGGTAAGCTGCGCGCCACCATGATCTCGGACGACAATTTCCTGTTCCTGCAACGCACAGAGATCGTCGAATACCGGCTGCCGGATTGACTCGGGCCGCGTGCGCAGGCTAAAGGCCGCGCTTGCCCGCGCACCAAAGCGGGCCAAGTCGCCGCACCCTTGCCAAAACGGACTCTGAATACATGACCCGCAAACATCTTCCCGGCATTCTTGCCATGGCCGCTATCGTTGTGGCCTCGAACATCCTCGTCCAGTTCCTGATCCTCGATGGTCTGCTGACTTGGGGGGCGTTTACCTATCCTTTTGCGTTTCTGGTCACCGACGTGATGAACCGGGTCTATGGGGCAGAGGCCGCTCGCCGCGTGGTGTTCGCCGGATTTATCACCGGCGTTGTCTGTTCGCTGATCGGCAGCCAGATCATGTTGCAGGGTGACGGATACACCTATACCGCTGTGCCGCTGCGCATCGCGGTCGCCTCGGGCACCGCGTTCCTGATTGCGCAACTGACGGATGTGGCGGTGTTCAACCGGCTGCGCGACGGCGGCTGGTGGCGCGCACCGCTGGTCTCTACCCTGATTGGATCGGCGCTTGATACAGCCCTGTTCTTTACCATCGCCTTTTCGGCCAGCATCGCCGTTTTCGGCCCGGAAGCCGATGCCGCGATCAATTGGGCGTGGGAAGCGGTGCCCTTCATGAACCGCGGTGCGCCCGCGCCGTTGTGGATGACTCTCGCCTTTGCCGACTGGCTGGTCAAACTGTCGCTGGCGCTGATTGCGCTGGTGCCGTTTCGCCTGATCGTACAACGCTTGCTGCCAACCCGTGGCACCGCCTGAAAAAAACGTTTGGAGCAAATCACTTCCTGTGGCACGCTGAAGGTGAGTTCAACAGCAAAGCAAAGGAGGTGGTCCAGTGTCGAGAAAGGGATTGGAGAGAGGTGTCGGAACCTAGGGCAGGCGCCGGTCAAGGCAGTCCTTGGCGGTGATCCGCCCCGGTCGAGCTTATTGGCCCACTGGCACAGCTTCCTGAACTTTCGAAAGGCCGCCCCACGGGCGGCCTTTTTCATGCGCCGCCGCACGGTTATTGTCGCGCCATGTTGTACGTTACCGACGATATCGCCATCAACGATTGGGAACTGAGCGAAAGCTTCATCCGTGCCTCGGGGCCGGGTGGACAGAATGTCAACAAGGTCTCGACAGCCGTTGAACTCCGGTTCGAGGCGGCGCGCTCTCCCTCGCTGCCTGAACCGGTCAAGGCACGGCTGAAACGGATTGCCGGTCGGCGCTGGACCAACGAAGGCGCAATCTTGCTGCAATGTGACGAAACCCGTAGCCAGGCGCGAAACAGAGAGATCGTCCGCGAACGGCTTGTCGAACTCATCGTGCGCGCCCTGTTCGTTCCCAAACGCCGCATCGCCACGAAGCCGACCAAAGGGTCGATCCGTCGGCGCCTGGATGTCAAGAAAGCCCGGGGCGAAGTCAAGTCACTGCGCGGCAAGGTGGGTGACGAATAGGCTGGCATCGCCTTGATCCGGTGCTAGGGTAACGCCAGCGGAGAGGGAGCAAGCACATGAGACTGAACGGAAAGACCGCTATCGTCACCGGCGGCGCGCAGGGCTTTGGCGCGGGCATAGTGGCCAAGTTCGTATCCGAAGGCGCCCAGGTGATGGTGGCCGACATCAACATGGATCAAGCGCAGAAAACGGCGGCCGAAATGGATGGCGACTCCTTTGCCCACCAGGTCGACGTGTCCGATGGCAACTCGGTCGATGCGATGGCGGCGGCGGCTTTGCGGCGCTTCGGACATGTGGACATTCTGGTCAACAACGCAGGCGTCACACACCTGCCGTCGCCTATGGAAGATGTCAGCGAGGCGGATTTCGACAGGGTTTTCCGGGTCAACATGAAGTCGGTCTTTCTGACCGCGCGCGCGCTTGTTCCGCATATGAAGGATCGCGGCAAGGGCGCGATCCTGAACGTTGCCTCCACCGCCGGTGTTTCACCGCGCCCCAGGCTGAACTGGTACAATGCCTCAAAGGGCTGGATGATCACCGCGACCAGAACGATGGCGGTCGAGCTTGCTCCGTCAGGCGTGCGCGTCAACGCGTTGAATCCGGTTGCTGGCGAAACGCCCCTGCTCAAATCCTTCATGGGCGAGGACACCCCGGAAATGCGTGCCAAATTTCTGGCGACGATCCCGCTCGGGCGATTTTCGACACCGCAGGACATGGGCAACGCCGCCTGTTTCCTTTGCTCGGACGAGGCCAGCATGATCACCGGCGTCGCCATGGAAGTCGACGGCGGCCGCTGTATCTGAGTCTTTGGAAAGGACCTGCAAACCATGATTCCAGGCGCTCGCAACCTGATCACCGACGTGCCCGGCCTAAAGGTCGGCAACGCCGAGGACGAAGCCCTGAAATCCGGCGCGACCGTCCTGACGGCGGACCGGCCTTTCATGGCCTCGGTCCATGTGATGGGCGGCGCACCGGGGACGCGCGAGACCGATCTGCTCGCTCCGGACAAATCGGTGGCGCGCGTGGACGCATTGGTTTTGTCGGGCGGTTCTGCCTATGGCCTGGATGCCTGTTCGGGCGTCTCGGATGCCCTGCGGGCCGAAGGGCGCGGTTTTCGCGTCGGTGATGCGGTGATCCCGATCGTACCAGGGGCCATCATCTTTGACTTGCTGAATGGCGGACAAAAGGACTGGACCGAAAACCCCTATCGCGCCCTTGGGCGGGCCGCATACCACGCCGCCGCAGAAGACTTCTCGCTAGGCACCGCTGGGGCAGGAACCGGAGCGCTGACGGCAATGCTGAAAGGGGGGCTTGGCTCCGCCTCTCTGGTCTTGCCGGATGGCACAACGGTGGGGGCGCTGGTCGCGGCCAACCCGATGGGCAGCGTCACGACCCCCGGCGATAGGCATTTCTGGGCCGCGCCGTTCGAGATAGACGGTGAATTCGGCGGGCTTGGCCCCGACACCAACATGGGCCTGGGCCGCCAGTTGGAAAGCCGCAAGGTTGAGGCCATGCGCAGCCGCACCGAAGAGCGCGCCAACACCACAATTGCCGTCGTCGCAACCGATGCCGACCTGAGCAAGGCGCAGTGTCAGCGCGTGGCAATCGCGGCGCATGACGGCATCGCACGGGCCACCGTCCCCGCCCATTCCCCCGGTGACGGCGATCTGGTCTTCTCTCTTTCGACCGGTGACCGCCCGATGAATGCCCCCGAGCGCGATCTTACCCTTATAGGGCACGCGGCGGCGGTATGCCTGTCGCGGGCGATTGCCCGCGCCGTCTATCTGGCGCGTCCCGCAGCCGGAGATCTGTTACCGTGCTGGCATTCCAGGCGAACCGGGTAAAAGGCCCGTGATCAGGTGCGACACAGTGCCTGAATAAGACATTCGGACAGTTGACTCATGGCAAGACTGACGTCTCTCTTGGCGCAACCGAAATCCATGGAGATCACATCATGAACCGCATCGTTGCCACCGTTGTCGCCTGTGTCCTTGCCGTGCCTGCCATGGCCTCCGGCGATGCCGAGAAAGGCGAAAAAGGGTTCAACAAATGCAAATCCTGCCACATGATCGAGACGCCGGACGGCGAGTCCATCGTCAAAGGCGGCAAGACCGGTCCGAACCTGTATGGCGTCGTTGGTCGCGCCGCGGGTAGTGCCGAAGGTTTCAAGTACGGTGACAGCCTGATGGCCGCCGGTGAAAAAGGGCTGGTCTGGGACGAAGAGACGTTTGTCGCCTTCACCATGGATCCCGCCGGTTTCCTGAAGACCTATCTGGACGACACCGCCGCAAAATCGAAGATGACGTTCAAGCTGAAGAAAGACAACGAAGACGTCTTTGCCTATCTTCAGAGCCTGGCAGCTGAGTAAGCCGTACCACTTTTTATTGATCAAGGCCGCAGTATCAGACTGCGGCCTTTTATACGATTGAATGTAAGCCAGAACACTTTCACTCTGGCAGGGCGGTAAATCGAAGGGATGCCCGCATCGCTTCAAATGCCGAGCAACACACCCTTTCTTGGCCGGATCGGCCCCCGCGCTGAATACAGACGGATATCATGCATGCAGGAGTTGTCGACATGGGGATGGTATGGGTATCCTAATTCCGGCCTGGGTCGATGGCGCGCTTGTCCCGGTGGACAAGCTGGAAGCGCACGAAAAGGGTTTGAAGCACAAGGCGGTATCCGTTTTCGCCGTGCGCGGTATGGATATCCTGATTCAACGCCGCGCCCTGGGCAAGTACCATACACCCGGGCTTTGGGCGAACACCTGCTGCACGCACCCCGATTGGGATGAAAGCGCATCCGCCTGTGCAGTGCGGCGCCTGCGGGAAGAGCTGGGAATAACGGGGCTGTATCCCGAGTATCGCCATCGGCTTGAGTATCACGCGGATGTCGGCCACAACATGGTCGAGAACGAGGTCGTCGATGTCTTTTTGGCACATGTCAGGGGGCCGCTGGAACTCAACCCGAACCCGGACGAAGTGATGGAGATCCGCTGGATCGGGTATCACGATCTGCTGGCCGAGGTGAAACGGTACCCCGAAAAGTTCACCCCATGGCTCAAGATATACCTGCACCATCATGCGGATACAATTTTCGGCCCGGACCTGATAATCTCGGCCAAGGCCTAGGGTCAGGTCGCATTTCCAGGACAGATTGGCAAAGAGTCGCTTGGCTGCGATTCCAGGATGCGCGCGAGAATCAAATCCTTGCGCAATGGTTTCGTCAAATAGTGATCCAGCCCTGCCGCCAGAATGCCCTCTGAATCACCCGTCATAGCATGCGCGGTCAGCGCGACGATTGGAACGTGTCGGCCGGTTCCGGCCTCTTGCCGACGGATTTCGACGGTCGCCTGCTTGCCGTCCATCTTGGGCATCGAGATATCCATGAAGATCAGATCCGGGCGAAACTCTCGCCAGACCTCCAACGCCTCCAAGCCGTTGCTGGCAAAGCGAAGATCAATGTCTAGCGATTTTAGCATCTTGGAGAAAACCAATTGGTTTGTCCGATTGTCTTCTGCCGCCAGTATCCTCATCTTTCGTCGAGCGACAGGTACAGTGTCACTCTCTGGTAGATCGCTTTCCCTGCTTTCACGTTCCGGCGACGACGGTATTGCCTGTGTCGGCTGACCGCTGACAAGTTTCGACAGGCGCGCGAACAGTTCCGCCCTTGGAAGTGGTTTTTGCAATATTCCCTGAACGTGGCCCCGACCCGGATGGTTCTGGACCGACGCCGGGTTGGAGGAGAGCAAGAGCACCGGTATCTCCGCCCATCCGCGGTTCCTGAGTTTCTGCGTCAGTTCCAGACCATCCATGGCCGGCATGTCAAAATCGCAGAGCACCAGATCGACCTCGTCGTCCATCTTCTGCGATGCCTCGGCCGCCGAAGCGCAGCAAATGACGCTCACAGATAATTGCGAAAGCTGCCGACTCAGTATCTCTCTGTTCACGGCCAGATGGTCGACAACAAGCACATTGCGCAACTGCTTGGGAAAACTCGGCAGTACGGGTTGCTGCTCGTCGCTCATCGACAAGGTGACCCGGAACCCAAAACACGATCCGCGCCCCTCTTCACTTTCGACCCAGACCGTGCCCCCCATTATCTGAATCAACCTGCGAGTTATCGCCAGCCCCAGCCCGGTGCCATCGAACTGCCTGTTGCGGTCATTCTCGACCTGATTGAATTCACCGAAGATGTGGCCAAGTTTCGCTTTCGGAATGCCAATCCCGGTGTCTTCGATCGCGACATGGATAGCGCATCGGCCCACAACCGGATCCGGCACTCCGGTTACGCGGATGACCACATGCCCTTCGGACGTGAATTTGACCGCGTTGCCGATCAGATTTGTCAGAACCTGGCGGACCCGCCCCGGGTCGCCAACAAAGAGGGTAGGCAGGAAAAGATCGTAGTCGATGACCAAGGACAGCGCCTTGTTTCTGATGGTGGGCTGCATCAGCATCGTCACTTCGTGAATGCAGCGCTCCAGATCAAAGGGCTCGGGATGGAGCGTCATCTTGTCCGCTTCGATCTTGGAGTAATCGAGAACGTCATTGATGATCACCAACAGCGCTTCGCCCGAGCTTTTGATCGTGTTGGCATAAAGTTTCTGCTCTTCGTCCAGAACCGTGTCGCACAAGAGCTCGGCCATACCGACAACTCCGTTCATCGGGGTCCGAATCTCGTGGCTCATATTGGCCAGAAAGGCGGATTTGGCCCGGTTTGCCGCTTCGGCCTTTTCCCGAGCGGCGCGCAACTCGGCCTCGTACCGGACCGTCGATGTAATGTTCAGCGCCAGGCTGACCACATCGCCGCCCAGCCCGCGCTGGTCCACCATCTTGACATATTGGTCGTTCCACAGCCGCAATACGACCGGTTCCGGAGACGGCGAAACCCAACGATCATGCATCATGCCTTGCCAATCCTGGCACGACAATGAGCCGGTATCTATGATCCCTTCCTCGGCCATCAATTGCAGAATGCGCTTGTAGGTGATCCCGGGCGCCACTTCGTCCAGCCCGTCGAACACGTTAAGATAGGCTGTGTTTGCGCCGATCAACCGACTTTCAGCATCAAAAAAGGCAAAACCATCCTCAATGGTCTGAATGGAATGCCATAACCGGCGCTCGGCCACCTCAATCTTGGCATTTGCGACGGTCAGATCCGATTTGACCTTTTCGTTTTCGTCCCGGACAGTGGCCACTTCGGCCTGTTTTTCGCCGATCTGCCTAGTCAGGGCCAAGGCATGCCGACCCAATTTACGATTGGCAGCCGACAATTCTGCCTGTTTCAGTTCCAACAATCTTTCGGCAGCCAGGCGAGCGCGACGCTCCTCGGCAAGCTTGTTGACCAGGCTCATTCGTGACAGTCCTCAACACAACCTGGCTGCCAACATCGAACAGATCCGTGAAAAAGGGCTTAAAGTCGGTCGGCCGGGAATCCTTGCCAAGTCCCGCGCGCCCATGCGACCCTTGAGCCAAACAGGAGGTCGGAATGCGACGTTTTGGATTTTTACTAATTCTTTCTTTTTTTGCGCTTTTCTCGGAGGTGACGTCTGCTGGCGCACAACAGGCGATCCCGGACTTCCGCTATGTCGTAACCCGCGACATGGACTTTTTCGGCGAGGATCTGGATGCGTTGTTTGACACCGACCTGCCATCTTGCGTGCGGGCATGCGACGTCAACCGCGCCTGCGGGGCGTTCACGTTCAATGCCCGCTCTAACGCCTGCTTTCCGAAAAAAGGCGTCAGCCAGCAAACCCCCTACCAGGGCGCGATCTCGGCCCAGAAGTGGCCCCTACCGCAGGCCGTGGTGGACAGGGCACAGGCGCGTGTGGCGGGGTTGGAGTTTCTCGGGACCTCGGACCTGACCGCCGCCTCCGACCTTGCGCGTACGCTTGGGCTGCGCCACCCGGCAGGTGATCTGGAACTCGATCAAGTATTGGATGCGATGCGCGCGGCCTCTACTCCGGCAGAGGCGATGGGCTGGGCCGGGGCGGCTGTTTCCCTGTCTGACCGCACTGACCTATGGGCCGAGTATGCCCGCCTCTTGCTGGCGATCCGCAGCAATGACAGCGGCGCCCAGCGCGACTACCGGCGTCGGGCGCTCCTTGCTTCGGCCAACGCCTATTTGCGCGCGGATCAGCCCGGAACCGAGGTCAATGCGCTTGACTCCATGGCCAATGCCCTTGGACGCATCGGCCGGGGACGCGACATGGTGGCGGCGCTGCGGCTCGCCGTGGATGTTCAGCCACGCCCGGACATCCTGGCGGCGCTCGAGTCGGCTATCGCAAAATACGGCTTTCGGGTTGTCGAAAGCACGGTGGAAAGTGACAGCGCCCTGCCACGCATCTGCGCGCAGTTCTCTGAACCGCTGGCCAGATCCGGAGTGGACTATGAACCTTTCGTGCAAGTTCCAAATGCTGCTCTGGTGGTCCAAGCTGACGGCAACCAGTTGTGTCTGGACGGGGTCGAGCATGGACAACGTTACCGGGTGACGCTGCGCAAGGGACTCCCCGACGCTTCGGGTGAAACCCTGTGGAAGGACGTGACCCTCACCCATTATGTCCGCGACCGCAGCCCCTCCGTGCGCTTTCCGGGCCGGTCCTATGTCTTGCCCAAAGCAGCGGATGCGGCCATTCCCGTGGAAACGGTAAACACCACCGCGCTTGATCTCACCCTGCGGCGCGTCAGCGACCGCAACCTTCTGCGCGCTGTGCAAGATGGATATTTCGGCCGCCCGCTGTCTTATTGGGAGGATCAGAGCTTTGCAGCGGATATCGCGCAGGAGGTCTGGACCGGCGCGGCAACAATCGCAAACGATCTGAACCGCGACATGACCACACGCTTGCCGCTGTCCGAGGCGATTGAAGGGCAACCGGCGGGTATCTATGCGCTGACCGCCCGGATTCCTGGTGTCGATCCCTATGACGATCCGGGGTCGACGCAGTGGTTTGTCCTGTCCGATTTGGGCCTGTCCAGTGTGTCCGGCAACGATGGCCTGCACGTCACCGTGCGTGGCCTGTCGGACGCCGCAGCGCGCGGCGGCGTTGACCTGACCCTGATTTCGCGCGCAAACGCGGTGTTGGGCACCACCACGACAGATGACGAGGGCTATGCCCGTTTCGACCCCGGCCTGACCCGAGGAACGGGGTCCGCATCCCCTGCCCTGATCCTCGCCGCAATGGGCGATAACGATATCGGCTTTTTGTCCTTGACCGATCCGGCCTTTGACCTGTCCGACCGAGGTGTCGAGGGGCGCAACCCATCGGGCCCGGTGGATGTATTCCTGACCACGGACCGGGGCGCCTATCGCGCCGGTGAGACGATCAACGCCACCGTGCTCAGCCGCGACAGCACCACGCGCGCAATCGAGGACCTGCCGCTGACCGCGATCCTGAGCCGCCCCGATGGCGTCGAGTACACGCGCCAGGTGTCGGGCGGCGGCGTTGCCGGCGGCCATGTCTTTGCCTTGACAGTCGGCGCCAGCGCGCCGCGCGGGACCTGGCGGCTGGAGATCAAGACCGACCCCAAGGGGCCCGCATTGGCAAGCCAGAGCCTGCTTGTCGAAGATTTCCTGCCCGAACGTATCGACTTCACCCTGTCGCTGCCCGATACACCGGTCTTTCCTGGCGACAACCCACCGCTTTCAATCGAGGCGCGCTATCTTTTCGGCGCCCCCGGCTCGGATCTGACAATAGACGGGCAGGTGCTGCTCAGCGCCTCCGAGGGCATCGAAGCCTGGCCCGGCTACCGCTTTGGTCGGCATGACGCCTATGTCTCGACCCAAAGCAGCTATTTCGGGGGCGAGCGCACCGATGCCAGCGGCCAGGCCCGGCTTGCGATCGACATCCCATCACTGGATGCCGAGGGGAAGCCCCTGACAGCCACCGTGATCGCAAGACTGGCCGATGGCTCTGCCCGCCCGGTCGAACGGCGGTTGACGGTGCCGGTATCCCCCGAAACTCCGGTGATCGGCATCAAACCCCTGTTCGAAGACGTGGTCGCCGAAGGCACCGACGCCGCGTTTCAGGTCATCGGGCTGACCCCCGGCCTGACCCCGGAACCGATGCAGGTGAAATGGACCCTGAACCGGGTCGAGACCCGCTATCAATGGTACCAGCTTTACGGCAACTGGAACTGGGAGCCGATCACCCGCCGTACCCGCATCGCAACGGGCGAGGCGACCCTTGGCAATGACCCCCTGTCGCTATCCCAGCCAGTGAAATGGGGCGAATACGAACTGGTGGTGGAACGGGTCGACGGCAGCTATGTCGCGACCTCGGTTGATTTTTACGCCGGTTGGTACCAGGCAGCCGATGCCTCGGCCACGCCCGACCGGCTGGAGATGTCGCTGGACCGCGACAGCTATCGACCAGGCGATACCGCGCGTCTGCGCCTTGTTCCGCGCGCCGCTGGAACGGCGTTGGTTTCGGTGATGTCCGACCGGATCATTTCGCGTCAAGCCATAGAGGTCGAAGCCGGGGAAACCGTCATTCCGTTGGCGATCACACCCGATTGGGGCACCGGTGCCTATGTGACCGCGACCGTTATCCGCCCGATGGACGTAGCAGCAGGACAGAACCCGGCCCGCGCATTGGGTCTGGCCCATGCCAAGGTCGAACCGGTCGGCAAGAAACTGGCCGTTGCCATCGACGCCCCCGAAATCGCCGAACCCCGCCGCACCCAGCAGGTGCGCATCAAGGTCGAGGGCGCACAGCCGGGCGAAGAGGCATGGCTGACCCTTGCCGCCGTCGATCTGGGTATCCTGAACCTGACCGGATTCCAAAGCCCAGACCCCCAAGGCCACTACTTCGGCCAGCGCCGGCTGGGTGTCGAATTGCGCGATGTCTATGGCCGGCTGATCGACGGCATGAACGGTGCGCTTGGAACAGTACGTTCGGGGGGCGACGCAGACAACGGTCTCAGAATGCAATCGCCGCCGCCCACGCAAGAGCTGATGGCCGCCTTCAGCGGACCCGTCGAGGTCGGCGCCGACGGCAGTGCCCAGGTCGATATCCGCCTGCCGGCCTTCAACGGCACCGTACGGTTGATGGCGGTGGCCTGGTCCCAAGGCGCCATCGGTCAGGCCGAGCGTGACATGATCGTGCGCGACCCGGTGGTCGTCACGGCAACCGTGCCGCGTTTCCTCGCCCCCGGCGACAGCAGCCGGATTCTCCTCGACGTGACACATGCGGACGGCCCGGCCGGAGAGATGGAGTTGGCTCTGACGACAACGGGCGGGCTGGACATCGGCGTGCAGCCGGGGCGTTTCACCTTGGTGGACGGCGCCAAGCAGGTTTTCGAAATCCCAGTATCGGCCAATGCAATCGGTGATCCGACAATCGACGTCAGCCTGGTCACCCCGGATGGGCGTGAACTGAGCCAGACATTGACGCTGGCGGTGCGATCCAACGACCCTGTGGTGGCGCAAACCCGCCGCTTTGCGTTGGGGGCTGGCGACAGTTTCCTGTTCTCGGGCGATGTCTTCACCGGGCTGCGGCCCGGGTCTGCCCGGGCAATCCTTTCCGCCGGGCCTCTGGCCAAGTTCGATGCGCCGGGCCTGTTGAACCTTCTCGACCGCTACCCCTATGGCTGCACCGAACAGGTGACCTCGCAGGCGATGCCGCTCCTGTACCTCAGCGCGGTGGCCGAGGCCGCGGGCCTTGGCCATGGCCCGCAGGTCACAGGCCGCATAGACGCCGCGATCCGGCGTATCCTGACACGGCAGGCGTCAAACGGCGCCTTCGGCCTCTGGCGGGCGGAAAGCGGGGACTTCTGGCTTGATGCCTATGCCTCGGACTTCCTCAGCCGTGCCCGGGCAACGGGCCACACGGTCCCCGACCGTGCCTTTGCCATGGCGATGGACAACCTGCGCAACCGCATCAGCTATGCCCCCGATTTCGACGAGGGTGGTGAGGATATCGCCTATGCGCTGATGGTGCTGGCCCGCGAAGGGGCAGCCGCCATGGGCGACCTGCGCTACTATGCGGATGTCAAGGCGGGCGCCTTCACAACACCGCTGGCGGCGGCACAGCTTGGCGCCGCACTTGCATATTACGGCGACCAGACCCGTGCCGACGCCATGTTCTCCCGCGCCGCAAGTATGGTAGCAGGTCAGCGGGTCGAGGATGCGGTCTGGCGTGCGGACTATGGCACCAACCTGCGCGATGCCGCAGGCTTGCTGGCCCTTGCCGCCGAGGCGGGCAGCGCCGTGGTGAACCGTGACGCGCTGCTGGCCCGGATCGACCGGCCTGCGGGCCAGATGTCCACGCAAGAGGCGGCATGGGCGCTGCTGGCCGCACAAGCGCTGGTCAAGGTCCCGGAACAATCGGGTTTGCGGGTCAATGGCGCACCGGTCGACGGGCCTTTTGTTCAGGTTCTCGATGGCGGCAGCACCGATGTTCTGAACATCACTGCGTCTGACGCAAAGGCAACCGACATTACGCTGACCACCATCGGGGTGCCCGAGGTTGCCCCACCGGCGGGCGGCATGGGCTATACCATTACCCGCGCCCTCTACACGATGGATGGTGCGCCGATAAACCGCGACACGTTCGCAGTAGGCGAACGCTTTGTCACGGTTCTGACCGTGTCGCCACACGAGGCAACCGGTGGGCGCCTGATGGTCAACGATCCCCTCCCGGCCGGATTCGAGATCGACAATCCTTCGCTGTTGCGCTCGGGCGATGTGCGCGCGCTCGACTGGTTGTCGATGGACGAGGCCTCTCATGCCGAATTCCGCAGCGACCGCTTTCTCGCCGCTGTCGACAGTTTCGGCGCTCGCCCGGTGACGCTGGCTTATGTCGCGCGCGCGGTCAGCCCCGGCATGTTCCACCGCCCCGCCGCCTCGGTCGAGGACATGTACCGCCCGCAGTTCAGGGCCAGGACCGAAGCCGACCGCATACAAGTGACGCAATGACCGACAAACGCGAAATCGCCGTCGCCCATTGGCGGCGGCTCGATTGCGAAGGGTCCGACCGTTGCACCCTGTGGCAGGCGGCACAGGGCTGGATGCTGCTGGGCCATGCGCATTGGCGCAGCGAGGATGAGGATACGGTACTCAGCTACGACATCCGCTGCGGATCCGACGGGCATAGCCTTTCGGCGGACGTGGCGGGCGAACAGGCGGGGCGCCGGATAGAGCTGCGCCTTCTCCGCTCCGCACATGGATGGTTGCTGAATGATGTGATGCAACCGGACACCTCCGACTGCACCGATCTGGACCTGAGCTTTACACCCGCCACCAATCTGCTGCCGCTGCGGCGCCTGGGCTGTGCCTGCAACGGCGAAATGCAGGTCCCCGCTGCCTGGCTCAAACCCGATCTCGGCAGCGTTGCCCGGCTCGATCAGGTCTATACCCGGCTGGATGATAGCCGGGTGCGCTACACCTCCCCCGGCTTCAGCGCCGAACTGGAGGTTCACGCGAGCGGCTTTGTCACCGGCTATCCGGGGCTTTGGCATGGCTGGGTCGATGGTGCCTAGGCCACACATATGGCTCGCGGCCTGCGCTGTCCTCCTGTGGGGGGGCGCGATGGCGCGCGACCGCCTGGATGCCTGGATCGACGCGACCGTGTTGCCGCCGGTCCTCGCAGACACGGGCGTCGAGATGCGCGACCGGAACGGCAAGCTGCTCCGGGTCTATCAGGTCGGCAACGGCATCTGGCGGCTGGATCACGGTCCGGTCGATCCCGGGTTTGTCGCCATGCTGGTTCGATACGAGGACAAGCGCTTCTACCACCATTCCGGCGTCGATCCCCTGGCAATGCTGCGCGCGGCCGGACAGGCCCTGCGGCACGGAAAGACAGTCTCGGGCGGCTCGACGCTCACCATGCAGGTGGCGCGCCTGATCGAAGACGGGCCGACCGGCCGCTGGGCCGGAAAGCTGCGGCAGATCCGCGTCGCCCTGGCCCTGGAACGGCGATTGCCGAAAGAGCGGATATTGTCGCTCTACCTCCAGCATGCCCCCTATGGCGGCAATGTTGAAGGCGTGCGCGCAGCCTCGCTGGCCTGGTTCGGAAAGGAGCCGCGGCGGCTGACCGCAGCGCAGTCAGCACTTCTGGTGGCACTGCCACAGGCGCCAGAGGCCCGCCGCCCCGACCGCAACATGGATGCGTCGAAATCGGCCCGTGACCGTGTGCTGCACCGGTTGGCCGAACAGGGCATCCTTTCCACCGCAGATGTCCGTGCAGCTCTGTCCGAACCGTTACCAACGGCGCTGCACGGGTTCCCGCAACTGGCCCCGCACCTGGCCGACCGGATGCGCGCGGAGGATCCCACAGCGCGGCAGTTCGACACCACGCTCGACGCTGACATACAGCGCCGGATGGAGGCGCTGGTGGCCGAGGCCGCCCGCAAGGCCGGAGGTCGGGTGTCGGCGGCGCTGGTGGCCGCCGACCACCAAACCGGCGAAATCCTCGTCTCGGTCGGCTCCCCGGCCTACCAGCCCGCGCGACAGGGCTTTGTCGACATGACTCGGGCACTGCGGTCGCCGGGCTCGACGCTGAAACCCTTTGTCTATGGGCTAGCCTTTGATCAAGGGCTGGCACATCCCGAAACCCTGATTCAGGACAGCCCGGTCATGTTCGGCCGCTATGCCCCCCGCAACTTCGACGGCCAGTTTCGCGGCGAGGTCCGGGTGCGCGAGGCACTGCAATTGTCGCTGAACATCCCCGTGGTGCGACTGACGGAGGCAATGGGGCCTGTCCGTCTGATGGCCGCACTGACGCGCGGCGGCGCATCCGCGCGGCTGCCATCGGGCAGCCCCGGACTTGCCGTTGCTTTGGGGGGTGTCGGAATATCTCTGAACGATCTCGTACAGCTTTACGCCGGTCTGGCGCAGGGTGGCCAGGGGCCGCTGCTGTGGTATGACCGGACGCAGCCGCGCACAACCAGCGGGCGCATCATGTCGGATGTGGCTGCCTGGCAGGTGGGCAACATCCTGGCCGGACTGATCCCGCCGCCGGGTGCACGGCAAGGTGTTCTGGCTTACAAGACCGGCACGTCTTACGGGCACAGGGATACCTGGGCAATCGGCTATGACGGGAACCATGTCATCGGTGTCTGGCTAGGCCGCCCCGACGGAACACCGGTACCCGGCGCATTCGGCGGCGACGTCGCCGCCCCGGTTCTGTTCGAGGCATTCGGGCGGCTGAAACCGGATTTTTCTCCGCTGCCCCCACCCCCGCCCGCGACCTTGCTTCTGGGATCGGCGGAACTGCCACCACCGTTGCAGCGGTTTCGGCCACGCAACGCCGCATTCGACGAGATCCCAAACGCGCCGCAACTGCTGTTTCCGCCCGACGGCGCGGCGCTTTCTGCCGAAGACGGTGAAATCACGCTGAAGCTGCGTGGGGGAGCGGCCCCATTCTCGGTCCTGGTTAACGGAGAGCCGGTCGTGACGAAATCGCCGCTCAGGGAAATCGCCATGCCGGTCACGGGTCGCGGTTTCACCACCTTGCTGGTCCTCGACGCCAAGGGGCAGGCGGACCGGGCCACCGTCACGCTGCGCTGACGGCCCCGGTCCGGCAAGGGCCTATCGGCGCCCTTCTCTCAGCCAACCGGCAATCAGGAACCCCGTAGACAGTAGCAAAACCAACCAGGACGGAGCCAGCGGCGTTTGCCGAATGTTGCGGGTTTGATAGGTTTCCCGAGGCGTCAGACCCAACCACCCGCGCCCCGAGGCAGGCCGCCCTTCGCGCACATTGCGCACTGTCGGCAAACCGTCCTCCATTCGAAAAACCCCGCCCCGTAGCGGCGCGATCAGCGGCGCAAGAACCTCTTGCGTCGCGATGGTCGCCTCGAACTCGCGCGGCGCAGCAGGACCCAGACCGACAACTGCCGTCTTGCCGCCCTCGCTGAGTTTGTAGAGACCTATTTCGGGACCCGCATACAAGGCTTCAAACCGGCCCGGCGACACCTCGGCCAGCGGGATTTCGTCGGTGGTGCCATCCGGTCTGGTGACCGTGACAGAGCCCACATCGGCCTCAAGCGTCCGACGAATGATGCGCATGGTCTGGTTCTGAACCTCTGCCCACAACGCGTCTTCCTCAAGCTCGGGCTCTTTCATCATCCAATGCGCCAGCCGCCGCAACAGCTCCATCTGCGGGCCGCCGCCCTCGTATCCGCGTCCCCAGAGCCAGGCGTGATCCGAAGCCAGAAGCGCCACGCGCCCCTCGCCCACCCGGTCGAGCACCAAGAGCGGACGCTCCTCGACACCGTTCATCAATACATGTCCGGACCGGGGCAGAACGTCGATCTGGCGCAGCCAACCGCCCCATTCGCCCGCGCCGTCCAGGCCTGAGGTCACGGGATGACGCGCGCCGTCCTTGGATACCTCCGGGCGGAAATGCTCTTCGATGACGCGCGCCGTCGGCTCTGCTGGCAGGATCGGCGCCAGCGGCGACCGATAAATGCTGTCGGCGGTGGCAAAATCTGGCCCCGCCGCCACCAGAACCGCGCCACCGCCATTCACATAGTTGGCGACATTGTCCAGATAGATCGCGGGCAGTATTCCCCGCCGCCTATATCGGTCAAAGATGATCAGGTCGAAATCGTCGATCTTCTCCAGGAAGAGTTCCCGGGTCGGAAAGGCGATCAGGCTCAGTTCGTCCACAGGGACACCGTCCTGTTTTTCCGGCGGGCGCAGGATGGTGAAATGGACCAGATCGACGGAACTGTCGGACTTGAGAAGATTGCGCCAGGTGCGCCCGCCCGGGTGCGGCTGCCCCGACACCAGCAGCACCCGCAGCCTGTCACGAACCCCGTTAATCTGGACCAGCGCGGAGTTGTTGCGGTCGGTCAGTTCCCCATCGGCCACCGGCACCAGAAACTGGATCACATTGCGCCCGCCATGCGGCAAGGTGATCGGCAGGTCGAAGTCTTGCCCCACCGGAATGCTCAATCTGTCCGGCTCACCGCCATCGACCGATATCCGAAGCTCGGCCATCGGCCCAACAACATCAGGGACAGCGCCATTGTCCTCGATCCTTAGGCTCAGGGTGACCGGCTCGCCGATGATGGCGAATGCGGGGGCATTCTTGACTACCAAGCGACGGTCCCAGTCACTCTCGCGACCGGACAACAACAGATGCAGCGGCGCAGGCAGGTCGGGGGCCCGGTCGGTATCGTGAACCTGCCCGTCGGACAGGGCGATGATACCGGCGATCCGGGCGCGCGGCTCTTCGTTCAGCGCATCGGACAAGGCCGACATCAGACGCGTGCCGCTGTCGCCCTCGCCATCACCGACGCGAATCCGGCGCAACTCCGTGTTGGGCCGTTTCTCGATCTCGGCGGCCATACGATCTGCTGCCAAACGGGTCTGCTCCGGGCGGTCCGATACAGTCTGGCTCGCGCTCTCGTCCTCCAGCATCAGAACGATGTCCGTCAGCGGCTCGCGATCTTCGATTTGCCAGACCGGGCCTGCCAGTGCCGCCAGCAGCACCAGGGCCGACAACCCCCTCAACGCCCAACCCGACAACCCGCGCCAAAGCGCAAGCACCACACCCAGCACGGTCAGCACCGCCAGAACGATCAACAGGACAAGCGGGACCAAAGGATCGAACAGAAGACTTCCGGTCATTGGCCCAACCTGTCCAGCAGAGCAGGCACATGCACCTGGTCCGATTTGTAGTTTCCGGTCAGCACATGCATCACCAGATTGATACCAAATCGATAGGCAAGCTCGCGCTGGCGTTCCCCGGCCAGGCCCCGCCCCACCGGCAAAAGCGCGCGGCCATCGCGGTCCACCGCCCAGGCCGCAGCCCAGTCGTTGCCGCCGATCACCACGGGCGTGACCCCGTCATTGAGGTTTCGGAACGGCATGCCTTCGATCCGTTCCGCGTCCATCGGCGCGGACTCGACCCAGACATCGGTGCCGGAATGGCGCCCCGGGAAATCCTGAAGCAGGTAAAAGGCGCGGGTCAGCACATGATCGCCCGGCACCGGCTCCAGCGGCGGTATGTCCAGCGGAGCGGCCAGTTGCTGAAGCTTGCGGCCGTTTGGGCTGCCAGACCCAAACCGCGCGACATCCGCGTCCCGCGTATCGAACAGGATCATGCCACCCAGACGCAGATAGGTATTCAGCCGGGCATAGGCGGCTTCGGACGGGGCTGGCTGATCCGGCGTCACCGGCCAGTAAAGCATGGGAAAGAACGCCAGTTCATCCCGCTCCAGATCCACACCGATTGGATCGGCCGGTTCCACCGAGGTGCGGTAATAGAGCGTGCGCGACAGTCCCAACAGGCCCGCCCAGGCGACGTCATCCACGCTCTTGTTGCCTGTCAACACATGAGCCAGCACCATTTCATGCGTCGCCTCCAGGGCAAAGCGTTCCGTCGCTTCGGCGGTCTGCGCCTGCGCATCGGGGGTGAAAACGAACACCGCCGCGATCAGGGGGGCGGCCCGGCGCAAGGCCCCCAGGCGACCCGACAAGGCCAGGGACGCCACGATATCAACCGCCAACAGCATCAGCGCCAAGGACAACAGCCAGCCGCCAAGCGGCCGTTCGGCCTTGATCAAAAGACCGACAACCGGAACAGACGGCGGCCACTCGGCAACCAACAGTGTCGTGTCCGACCGCAGCACATTGCGGGCCAGCCGCCGTTTCTCGTTGCTGTAGATGCCCGGTCTGATTTCAGGGCCAAGCGGATCGGACACCAGCGAAACCCCATCGACCCCGGGCAGGTTGCCCGCCTCTTCCAGTTGGCCAAACCCGTCCATGACTCGGACCGGGCTCCAAACCGTGCCTTCCAGCGCCTCGGCATCGACCTGTTTGGCGCTGGACGACACCGCCAACCGGTCCAGCATTTCGACAAACAACCCCGACAACGGCAACGACGACCACTCGGCGTCTGCCGTCACATGGAACAGAACCACCTGACCCAGCCCCAGGGGCTTGCGCGTCACCAGGGGCGTTCCATCGCTCAACGCCGCGATGACCTTGTCCGCCAGATCGGGATCGGGTTGCGCGACAACCTGGGTCGAAACGGTCACGTCGGGCGGCACTTTCAGCCCGTAAAATGGAGAGTTCTCCGCGAAAGGCGCAAGTGTCTTGGCTTCGCCCCAGCTCATGGCGCCGCCCACGGTGCGCCCGCCGCTGCGCAAGCGCACCGGCAAGAGCGGATCGCTCTCATCCCGGCCGATGTCGCTGGCCGCCATCCGTGGCCCCGAGAACCGCAGCAACAGGCCCCCGTTTTCGACCCATTCGATCAGGGCGCTGGTTTCGGGCGGCGCCAACGTCGCGACATCGGCCAGAACGATCACGTCCGGATTGGCCGGAAGCACGTCAAGCAGCGCGCCGTCGACAAAATCAGCGGTCGGGACCAGAACCTGGGTCAAATAGTGCAGCGGCGAGAGAAGCTCCAAACCTTCGCGGTCCTGACGCCCCGCGAACAGGGCCACTTCGCGCCGGCGCAAACCGTCATCGGTCAAGGCCACTGCCCCAGCCGAGCGTTGGCCCTCCAGTTCAAACCGGGTGATCCGCGCCCGCAGTTCCGAGGGGAGCGACAAGGCAATCGTTGCCTCGGTCGCCTCGACGTCAAAACCAACCTCGGCCCGTTCCAGTACCCGCACGGTGCCCGAAGGATCGGGGCCAAGCGCGACGACCCCCTGCACCCGCTCGCTGCCACCAGCGGACCGCACCAGCGAAAGCTGAATTGCACCGTCAGCGTATTGCGCCGGGCGCAGTGCAATCACCGGGTCGGGCGATTGAAAAACCGTCACATCGCCGCGGTCGGCAAGCGCCGACAAAACCTGTTCCCGCCCGTCGAAATCCAAACCGTCGCTCAACCAATGCGTATCAAACCCGCCAGAGACCGACCGGATGTCTTCCACAGCCGCAGCAATTTGCGCAGCCCCCGGCTGCCATGGTTCCGGCTTCAGCCCCGCAAGACGGGTTTTCCAGCTGACCGCCGACTGGAACACGGGCGCCTCTGGCGCGGACAGTCTCATCACCGCCACCGGCCTGTCGGCCCGGCCTGCCTCGGTCAGTTGGGTATCGAGCAGCTCCATCCGCTGACCCCTCCCTGCCGACCCGGCCCAGCTGGCATCAAGCAACAGCAAGAGCGGACCTGTGCCATCCGCCTCGCGCTGAGGATTCAAGACCGGACCGGCCAGCCCGACGATCACCGCCGCGACCGCGAGCATTCGGATCAGCAACAGCCACCATGGCGTGCGATCCGACACGCTTTCGTCGTCGCGCAGGCCAAGCAGCAGCGTCACCGCCGGGAACATACGCCGGATCGGCGCCGGCGGCACCGCACGCAGGATCAGCCACAAGATCGGCAGCGCCAGAAGCCCGGTCAACAACCAGGGCGACGCGAAACCGATACCGCCCAGCACCGTCATCGCGTGCCTCCATCCAGCGCGCGCCACAGCCAGAGCAAGGCAGTTTGCGCACTGTCACCCGTATGGTGCAGGCCCAGTTGCCACCCGGTCGCACGGCAAAGGTGGGTCAGGGCATCCCGCCGCTCGGCGAGCCGCTCCAGGTAACGGCCCCGCAATTCACCTGCCTTCAGGGTTTCATGACGGATCGATCCGCCGACGCTTTCGAAAATGGTCCGCCCCTGATAGGGAAAGCTTTCCTCGCTTGGGTCGAGAACCTGAAAGACAACGCCCCTGACCCCCCGGTCGGCGGCCTTGGTCAGGGCCAGCTCCACCTCGGCCATGTCGCCCAGGAAATCGGATATGAACAGCGCGCGCGCATGTGGGATCATCGCCCGATGCTCGGGCGGCGCATAGTCGGTCGCCACATCCCGCGACCAGGCTTCGGCAAGCCGGTGGATCTGGCCGTTACCCCGCCGCGGCGGCAAGGTGGTTCCGGTTAGTCCAACCCGTTCGCCCGCCCGCACCAGCAGGATCGCCACCGCAAGACTCAGCAACCGAGCCCGATCGGCCTTGGTCTCAAGCGCCTTGTCAGAGGTGAACCGCATGGACGCGCCCTGATCGACCCACAGCATGACCGATTGCGCGATCTCCCACTCGCGTTCGCGCACGTATTGCACATCTCCGCGCGCCGAACGGCGGTGGTCGATCATTCGCCGACTGTCGCCCGGCTGCGCCGGGCGATACTGCCAGAAATCATCCCCCAGCCCGGCTCGCCTGCGTCCATGATCGCCAAGCAGGACCGTACCGGCCAGATGTTCCGCGCGCGCCAAAAGAGGCGGCAGGGTCTCGGCCTGTGCCTCGGCCCGTTGCCTCAGGGCGCGCGGGGCGCTCACGCGGCGGCCTCGGTACGGGCCAATCCGGCAGCGGTCGCGTCGATCAGTTGCGCCAGGCTGTCGCCGCGCGCACGGGCGGCAAAGTTGAGTGCCATCCGGTGGCTCAACACCGGGCGGGCCATGTCGATCACGTCTTCGGCATTGGGCGCCAACCGCCCCTGCAACAAGGCACGCGCCCGCACCGTCAGCATCAGCGCCTGCGCCGCGCGTGGTCCGGGACCCCATGCAACCGTGTCACGCACCCGCTCACTGGCGCCGGGTTCGTCGGGCCGGAACGCGCGCACCAGATCCAGGATCATCTCGACCACCGATTCGCCTACCGGCATCCGCCTGAGCAGAACCTGCGCTGCCAGCAACTCGTCCCGTGTCATCACCTGATGCGCCTCGGCCTCTTCGGCACCAGTGGTGGCCAGCAGGATCTCGCGTTCCGTCGCGCGGTCCGGGTAATGCACGTCGACCTGCACCAGGAACCGGTCCAACTGCGCCTCTGGCAACGGATAGGTCCCCTCCTGCTCAATCGGGTTCTGTGTCGCCAGCACATGGAACGGGGTGCCCAGCGAACGATTCTCGCCCGCGACCGTCACGGTCCTTTCCTGCATCGCCTGCAACAGCGCCGACTGGGTGCGCGGGCTGGCCCGGTTGATCTCGTCCGCCATCAAAAGCTGGCAAAAGATCGGGCCGGGAATGAACCGGAAATGGCGGCTGCCGTCCTCGGCGGTATCCAGCACCTCGGACCCCAGGATATCAGCGGGCATCAGGTCTGGCGTGAACTGGATGCGATTGCCATGCAGCCCCATCACGGTGCTCAGCGTCTCGACCAGCCGCGTCTTGCCCAGTCCCGGCAGGCCGATCAGCAACGCATGACCACCGCACAAAAGCGCGGTCAGGGTAAGGTCCACCACGCGTTCCTGCCCGATGAACCGCCGGGTGATCGACGCGCGCGCCTGCCTCAGCTTCTCTCCAAGCGCGTCGATTTCCCCGATAAGATCGGCAGGTTCGGACATGGTTTTCCCTCCGCGACAACTATATGGGTATGAGTGTATCGCGCTGACAGGAAATGGCAAAAACAATGAGCGGACAAAAGCCTGTGAAACCATCTGCCGACAGTCTGGCGGCAGCGGTGCGGACAGTGAAACCAAGGGGTTTGCCGCCCGTTCACCTGTGGAATCCACCGCTGACCGGCGAAATGGACATGCGGATCGCCCGCAACGGTACCTGGTATCACGAAGGCACACCGATAAACCGGTCCAACATGGTGCGCCTGTTCTCCTCCATTCTCAAACTGGAGGACGGGCAGTTCTTTCTGGTGACACCGGTCGAAAAAGTGGCCATCACCGTCGACGATGCGCCCTTTGTCGCAGTCGACTGCGATGTGACCGGCGACGGGCGGGATCAGGTGCTGACCTTTACCACCAACGTCGGTGATACGACCATTGCCGGACCAGAAAACAGAATCAGACTGGAGCGCGATCCGGAAACGGGTGAGCCGTCGCCCTATGTCCATGTACGCGCCGGGCTCGAGGCATTGATCGACCGCAAGACGTTTTATCGTCTGGTGGACCAGGGAACCGAGCATCAGGGATGGTTCGGCGTCTGGTCATCCGGCCAGTTTTTCCCGCTTGCTCCGGCGGACCAGCTTTGACGAACTGAAGCGTCGCGCTTGGTTCGCGCGCTGAACATATGCTAGCCTGAATGTGTTTCAGCTTTCGGGTGTTCACATGGGCTATTCTCTTCGCGTTTCTTTCGTTGTTTCCGTTTGCCTCGCCGCGATGTCCAGCGTCGCTGATGCCCGGGAAAAACCCCGGCTGATCCTGCAAATCACCATCGACCAGCTGCGTGGCGACCTGCCCATGCGCTATTCGGATCAGTTCGGCGAAGGCGGCTTTCGGTACCTGATGGAACAGGGCATTCATTTCGACAACGCCCACCATGCCCACGCGAACACCGAAACCGTGGTAGGTCATGCCACGCTCGCCACCGGCGCACATCCGGCGGGGCATGGAATGGTCGGGAACCTCTGGTACGATCGCGGCCAGGGGCGCACCGTGTATAATATCGAGGATCCCGGTTATGCCATCCTGACCAGTGGTGCCGGGGTCGACGCAGAAACCGAAATCGACCCGACGCAACGTGCCGCCAAGACAGATGGGCGTTCGCCCAAGGCGATTCTGACCACAACGTTCGGGGATGAGCTGTCCGGGCATACGGCCGGGCAGGCCAAGGTTTTCGGCGTTTCCGTCAAGGATCGCGGTGCCGTCACCATGGCCGGACATGTGGGCAAAGCGTTCTGGTTCTCGAAATCCGCAGGCCAGTTCGTCACCAGCAACTATTACTACGATCGGTATCCAGACTGGGTGACCGAATGGAACGATCAACGCCTGCCGGAAACCTATGCCGGTACCTCCTGGTCCCTGCTGAACCCGCCCGAATCCTACCTGTTCGGCACCCGCGACGATCAACCGTGGGAGCCTGACTTTGCAGGGTTCGGCCGCACCTTTCCGCATTCGTTTCCGGCATCGGACAACAAGTACTTCACCACCCTGCTGACCGTCAGCCCGGCAGGCGACGAACTGACGGCGGCCTTTGCCAAGGCCCTGATCGACAACGAAAACCTGGGCGCGGACGAGGTGACAGACTTCCTTGGCGTCAGCTTCTCTTCAACCGATTACGTCGGCCATTTCTACGGCCCGTCGAGCCTGGAGAGCGAAGACAACCTGATGCATCTCGACCGCACGCTGGCCGATCTGCTGGCCCATGTGGACGACCGGGTCGGGCTGGAAAACACGCTGGTGGTGCTGTCGGCCGATCACGGCGCGCCCGAGGCGCCGGGCTATCTGGAGCAACTGGGCAGTCTCGGCGGATATGTCTCGCCCGATACATGGGACACCGACGCCGCGATAGCGCGGATCAAGGCCCGGTTCGGCATCAGCGGCCCGCTGATCACCGGCTACGATCACCCCTATCTCTACCTCGACGAAGCGGTGCGCCGGAATCCTGCCATCGTCCAGAGCACGCTGGAAACCGTCATCGCGCAGGAACTCATGGCCTTTGACGGGGTGGCCTATGCGGTGCCAAGCGCGCGCCTGCGCCTTGGGGCACTGCCCGAAAACGCCATGACCCGGGCGGTTCTGAACAATTATCACCCGGACCGGTCTGGCGATATCTATGTGGTCTTCGATCCCGGCTGGTTCATCAACGATATGGATGGGCTTTCCGTTACAGTGACCCATGGCTCGCCCTGGCGCTATGACACTTATGTCCCAGTGTTCTTTGCCGGATTCGGGCTGGAACCGCGCCGGGTCTCGCGCCGCGTGCACACGGTGGATGTGGCACTGACCCTGGCGATGATCGCAGGCACCACCCCGCCGTCGGCGGCGGCGGGCGAGGTCCTGCTCGAAGTGTTGGGGCAATAGGTCGGCTCAGGCCGACTTGACGATCAGGAACACCCGCGCCCCGTCTGACGTCGCGGTGATCGAATGGGCGATATCGGCGGCATAGCGCGCGGTGTCGCCGGGCCCAAGATCCTGAACGGCGGTGCCCGACGTCACCCTGACCGCGCCTTCGAGCACGGTCAGCTGTTCGCGGGTGCCGCGGCCATGCGGCTGGCTGACCAATGCCTCACCCGGGCGAAAGGCGATATCATAGACCTCGTGCCCGCCGGCATCCTCGGGCGGCGACAGGATGCGGATCCGGCAGCCCTGCCCCATGTTGTCGATGCTGGGCACCTGCGCCGCGCGCAGCGTGTCGATCTGGTCGGCGCTCTCCGAGGTTTCCAGCAGACCCGCGAAATCGACCTGCAACGCGCGGGTCAGGTTCCACAGGGTCGCAATGGTCGGGCTGCTCTCGCCCCGCTCGATCTGGCTGACCATCGAACGCGAGACCCCGCTCAGGTTCGCCACAGCTTCCAGCGACAGGCCCTGCGCGCGCCGCGCCTCTTTTAGACGCGCGGGCAGCAGGTTCAGGATATCGTCGGCTTCGTCCGTCATGACGGATTCTCTGCGCTCATTCAGGGGAATTGTCAATTCCGGGCCGCTTGGGGCGCGACGGCACGTCTCAGGAGACGAATCATGCTGCACCTGCATAATGCGCCAAACCCTGAGGAGGACAACATGACTGACATCGTGATTCTCGATGGTGCCCGCACCGCCATCGGTACTTTTGGCGGGGCACTCGCCTCGACCGCGCCCATCGACCTGGCCACAGTGGTGACCGAGGCAGCGCTGGAACGTTCGGGCGTCGAAGGCGGCCAGATCGGCCATGTGGTGTTCGGCCACGTGATCAACACCGAGCCGCGCGACATGTACCTGAGCCGGGTTGCCGCCATGCAGGCGGGCATCCCGAACGGAACGCCTGCTATGAACGTGAACCGCCTGTGCGGGTCCGGCGCGCAGGCCATCGTCTCTGCGGTGCAGTCGCTGATGCTGGGCGATGCGGAATTTGCCGTCGCCGGTGGTGCCGAAAGCATGTCGCGCAGCCCGTTCATCATGACCCAGGCCCGCTGGGGCGCCAAGATGGGCGATGTCAAATCGCTCGACATGATGGTGGGTGCGCTGAGCTGCCCGTTCGGAACCGGCCATATGGGCGTGACTGCCGAGAATGTCGCCGACGAGCATCAGATCAGCCGCGAGCAGATGGACCAGTTCGCCATAACCTCGCAAGACCGCGCAGCGGCGGCAATTGCGGCGGGCCATTTCGACGGCCAGATCACGCCCGTGCAGGTCAAGGTCAAGCGCGACATGGTCGATTTCAAGGTCGACGAACACCCCAAGGCAACTTCGGTCGAGGCGCTGGCGGGGCTGAAGCCGGTGTTCAAGAAGGATGGCCGGGTCACCGCAGGCAACGCCAGCGGCATCAACGACGGCGCGGCAGCGATGGTGCTCGCCACGGCGGATGCGGCCGAAAAGTCCGGGCTGAAACCCAAGGCGCGCATTCTGGGCTATGCCCATGCGGGTGTCCGCCCCGAGGTGATGGGCATCGGCCCGGTTCCGGCGGTGCAGAACCTGTTGGCGCGCACCGGGTTGAGCATCGGTGATTTTGACGTGATCGAATCGAACGAGGCCTTTGCGGCTCAGGCACTGGCGGTGAACAAGGAACTGGGCCTGGATGCGGCCAAGGTGAACCCCAATGGCGGCGCGATTGCGCTGGGCCACCCGGTCGGTGCGACCGGCGCGATCATCACGCTGAAAACGCTTTATGAACTGGAGCGCATCGGCGGATCCAAAGGTCTGATCACCATGTGCATCGGTGGCGGACAGGGCATTGCGATCGCCATCGAGCGGCTCTGAGCGGAGAGGCTGGGGGCGCTGCCCCCAGACCCCCGGAGTATTTCAGACCAGAAAGAAGCAGGGGCGCGATCAGCCGGTCGCGTCCCTGTTCCGTTTGCGGGCCAGTTTCGCAGCCAGATTCGGGCCAACGCCCGGGCGCGACCAGGGGCATTCGGCGATGCAGATGGCGCAGCCATGGGTCTGGTTGAAGAAGGGCAGGCATTTGTCGAAATCGACATACCACTTGCGGGCGCCGCGCACGGTCTGTTTTTCCGCGAACAGCGCCTCGGGTGGGCAAGCGTCCTGACAGATGCGGCAGTTTGCGCAAAAAGCGTCGATGCCGTGATCCTGAGCCGGGGTCGGGGCAAAGGGCGCATCCGTCAGCACCGCCGACAGGCGGAACGAGGCACCGAGGTCGGGGTTAATGATTGACCCATGCTTGCCCAACTCGCCAAAGCCGCAGGCCAGCGCCGGTGGGATCATCGCCAGAGCGCCGGTCATCGGACCGGTCAGGGGCTCGGCCTCCCACCCCTGCACCCGCAGCCATCCGGCGATGATCTTGGCGGCCTGAGCGGCGCGACTGTATTGCGTCATCACCTCTAGCCCTGCGCTTGGCCGGGGCGCGGTGGCTATGGCGTCGAAATCATGACCCACACCGATCATGATGACACGGGATTGAGGGATCTCGTACCCTTCGAAGACCCAGTCAGGGTTCATCTCGGCGACACCGGTCAGGTCACAGGCGCCGCTGTCCACGAACTGCGTCAGCGCGGCGGTCCAATCCGCGGGCGCGCGAATGATGGCGATGTCGGCCAGTGGAGGCAGGGGCGCGTCCAGTACCGCCTGTCGCGCGGCACGTCGGCTGGCAAAGTCAGGCTCTTTTGCCGATTGCCGGTAGAAATAGTGTTGCAGCAGCCCGTGCGGGATGTCGCCCGGATCGGGTGCCCAATAGACCATGCGCGGGCGGCGAAACGCTGTTTCGCCCAGCCCATTGATGTCGTTCCCGCTGATCCCGGGCGCAAGGGCTGCCTGTTCGGGATCTGGGGTAAATGGGCGATATGGATTGGTGCGAGCCATGGGCGCAGCCTAGCACGAAGGCCGCGCCTGTCACCCGTTCACATGAGCAGGTTGGCCAGTAGCACCACTCCGCCACCGATCAGCGCGCCACCCAGGGCGGGCCAGAACGCGGCGCTGCGACCCGGCTTCTCGTCCAGACCCGGTTGCGACTGCGCCACCAGCGCCCGCTCGACCAGATCGGGCAGGCGCGGGCCGAAGCGGGCCACTACCAGCGCCGTCTTGCCCAGATCGGCCAGCACCGCGCGCGGGCCGATGGATTGCTTGATGTAATCCTCGACCACCGGGCGGGCCACCTCCCAGATGTTGATATGCGGATCGAGCGAGCGCGCCACGCCTTCGACCACGACCATGGTGCGTTGCAAGAGGATCAGCTCGGTCCGGGTTTCCATGCCGAAACGTTCGGTGACCTCGAAGAGGTAGCTCAGCAGCCGACCCATTGAGATATGGGTCGCATCCATGCCAAAGATCGGTTCGCCCACCGCGCGCAGGGCGCGGGCAAACTCGTCGACATCCTGTGTTGCGGGCACGTAACCGGCCTCGAAATGCACCTCGGCGACGCGTTTGTAGTCGCGGCGGATGAAGCCGAACAGGATCTCGGCATAGACCCTGCGGGTGTATTCGTCGATATGGCCCATGATGCCGAAGTCATAGGCGATGATATCGCCATCGGCGGCGACCTTCAGGTTGCCCTGATGCATGTCGGCGTGGAAAAAGCCATCGCGCAGCGCGTGCAGCAGGAACAGGCGAAGCACCCGTTCGCCAAGGTCGCGCCGGTTGTGTTCGGCGGCGTCCAGCGCGGCATTGTCGCCCAGCGGCACGCCATCGGCCCAGCCCAGCGTCATCACCCGCCGCGCCGACAGCGACCAGCGCACCGGCGGCAGGCGGAACCCGGCATCCTCCTTAGTGTTGTCGGCGAATTCCGAGGCGGCGGCACTTTCCAGCCGCAGATCCAGCTCTCCGCGCACGACGCCGTCGAAATGCTCGATCACCTCCATCGGGCGCAGGCGGCGAGCACCGGGGGCAAACAGATCGACGATGCGGGCGGCGAAATAGAACGCATCCACATCCTTGCGAAAGGCGCGCTCGATACCGGGGCGCAGCACCTTGACGGCCACATCCTCGCCGCTGTCGGCCAGACGCGCCCGGTGTACCTGCGCGATGGACGCCGCCGCAATCGGTTCGCTGAACTCGCTGAACATTTCGGGCAGCGGGCGGCCCAGTTCCCGCTCCACCTCGCGCATGGCGGTGGCGCGGGGAAAGGGTGGCAATTGATCCTGCAAGACGCGCAGCTGGTCGGCCAGATCCTGCCCCACCACGTCGGGCCGGGTCGAAAGCACCTGACCGAACTTGATATAGGCCGGTCCCATCGCCATCAGCGCGCGGGTGGCGGGCGGCAGACTGGGGTCGCCCTTGAAGCCCAGCCACTGGAACGGCTTGCCCAGCATGCGGGCCAGAATGCGCAGCGGGCGCGGCGCGTCAAACGCATCCAGCACCGCGCCCATGGCGCCGTTGCGCTCCAGCGTGGCGCCCGTGCGGATCAGGCGGATGATATTGTGGGGGCCGCGCATTGATCAGATCTTCCAGCCGGAATGCAGCGCGGCGATACCCATGCTCAGGTTGCTGTACTTGGCATTGCCGAAACCCGCCGCTTTGACCATGCCCAGGAACGTTTCCTGATCGGGAAACTTGCGGATCGATTCCACCAGGTATTGATAGCTGTCGCGGTCGTTTGCGATCAACTGACCCATGCGCGGAATGACGTTGAAACTATAAAGATCATAGAGCTTTTGCAGCCCGTCATTGGGCAACTGGCTGAACTCCAGCACCATCAGGCGGCCACCGGGGCGCAGCACGCGGTAAGCTTCGTTCAGGGCCTCTTGCGGCCGGGTCACGTTCCGGATGCCGAACGAGATGGTGTAGACGTCGAACGTGTTATCCTCGAACGGCAGCGCCATCGCGTCGCCCACCACCCAGTCGAGACTGTCGGCCATGCGCTCGGCCTCGGCCCGTTTGCGGCCCTCGACCAGCATCGGCTCGGTCAGGTCCAGAACGGTGGCTTGACCATGGCCCGCGCGTTTCAGAAACCGGAAAGAGATATCGCCGGTCCCCCCCGCCACATCCAGCAGCCGCTGACCAGGGCGCGGCGCCAGCCAGTCCATCATCGCGTCTTTCCAGACCCGGTGGATGCCCATCGACATCACATCGTTCATGACATCGTATTTCGAGGCGACCGACCCGAACACGCCCCGCACCCGACCCGCCTTTTCATGCTCGGGCACGGTTTCAAAGCCGAAATGGGTGGTCTTGTCGGATGTGTCGGACATGGGTCTTGCCGTTCCTCGCATTTCGCCCCTGTTATAGGGTGCTGAGACCGGGGCACAATGCGGCCCTTTGGATGAGGAGCGTCTAATGCCTGAATTGCCCGAGGTCGAGACCGTTCGGCGCGGATTGGCCCCCGCGATGGAGGGCGCGGTGATCGCGCGGGCCGAGGTCAACCGGCCCGACCTGCGCTGGCCCTTCCCCGATCGCATGGCCGAGCGGCTGACAGGCCAGCGGGTCGAACGGCTGCGGCGGCGGTCGAAATACATTCTGGCCGATCTGTCGGGGGGCGAGACGCTGCTCATCCATCTGGGCATGTCAGGGCGGATGACCGTATCGGGCGATCCGCTGGGCCAGTTCGTGCACGCCCACCCGGCGGCGCAGAAACATGACCATGTGGTGTTCCACATGGACAACGGCGCCCGCATCACCTTCAATGACCCGCGCCGGTTCGGCGCGATGGACCTGATGCCGACCGCAAACGCCGAAGATCACAAGCTGTTGTCAGTTCTTGGACCCGAGCCGCTGGGAAACGATTTCCACGAAAACCACCTGATTGCGGCGTTCAAGGGCAAGAACACCCCGGTCAAATCCGCCCTGCTCGATCAGGGAATCGTCGCAGGGCTGGGCAATATCTATGTCTGTGAAACATTGTTTCGGGCCGGTGTGTCGCCGCGTCGCAAGGCCGGTCAGATCGCGGCCCCCCGTGTCGGCGCCCTGGTTCCGATCATCCGACAGGTCCTGTCCGAGGCCATCGAGGCGGGCGGTTCCTCGCTGCGGGATTTCCGGCAAGCCGATGGAGAACTTGGATATTTTCAGCACAGCTTCGATGTGTACGGACGCGATGGCGAACCCTGTCGGCGCCCCTCATGCTCGGGGTCGATCAAGAGAATCACCCAATCGGGAAGATCGTCTTTCTATTGTGTGCAATGCCAAAGATAACTTGAACCATCGTGCCCCCGTGATAAGGAATCGTCCCGAAACGGAACAAGCGAGAGCGAAAGCCCCATGGCCTTTGAGACGATCATCGTCGAAGTGGACACCCACGTAGCCCTCATCCGGCTGAACCGTCCGGATGCGCTGAATGCACTCAATTCCCAACTGGTGGGAGAGTTGTGCGCCGCTTTGGAAGAAGCCGATTCCAACGACAAGGTCCGCTGCATTGTCATCACCGGCAGCGAAAAGGCCTTTGCCGCCGGCGCCGACATTCGCGAGATGTCGCAAAAGACCTTTGTCGAAGTGTTCGACGAGAACCTGTTTGCCGATGCCAACGACCGGATCTCGGCGATCCGCAAGCCGATCATCGCGGCCGTGGCGGGCTATGCTCTGGGCGGTGGTTGTGAACTGGCGATGCTGTGCGATTTCATCATCGCAGCGGACACCGCCAAGTTCGGCCAGCCCGAGATCAATCTGGGCGTGATTGCCGGTATCGGCGGCACTCAGCGTCTGACTCGGTTTGTCGGCAAGTCCAAGTCGATGGACCTGAACATGACCGGACGGTTCATGGATGCCGAAGAGGCCGAGCGCGCCGGACTGGTCAGCCGTGTCGTCCCGGCCAAGAAGCTGATCGAGGAGGCGCTGAGCGCGGCCCAGAAGATCGCCGAGAAGTCGATGATCACCGCCTTTGCGGTCAAGGAGGCGGTCAACCGTTCCTACGAGACCACGCTGAGCGAGGGGCTGCTGTTCGAACGCCGGGTGTTCCATTCGATGTTCGCAACCGAGGATCAAAAGGAAGGCATGGCCGCCTTCCTGGAAAAACGCGCGGCTCAATTCCGCGACAAATGACGTCGCGTAAGGGAATCACTTGCATGGGTCAGGCGGGGTCATTCCCGCCTGATTTCGATTCCGGGCAGATTGGGCTTGGCTTTTTCTGCCGCATCCGATAGATGCCGCCGTCATACATGCGCGTGGGGCCCGCTTAGGCTAGAATCAGACCGGTACCAAATCCGGTTCGGGCGTGCCATGCGTGTACAAAACGAACACAACCCGATCCGAGGTACGTACAAAATGGCTAATTCGCCCCAGGCTGCTAAACGCGCCCGCCAAAACGAAAAACGTTTCGCAATCAACAAAGCCCGCCGTTCGCGGATCCGCACCTACCTGCGCAAAGTCGAAGAAGCGATCGCTTCGGGCGACAAGGATGCAGCGGCAACCGCTCTGCGCGTCGCTCAGCCGGAACTGATGCGCGGCGTCACCAAAGGCGTGTTCCACAAGAACACCGCGTCTCGCAAGATGTCGCGCCTGTCGGCCCGCGTCAAAGCGATGGCCTGATCCAAAAAACGAATCCTGAAAATCTTTTTCAGCAAAAGGCGTTGCTTGGGCAGCGCCTTTTTCCGTCGTGTTGCATTGAATCCTCTCTGGCACGATGCCGAGAGATTCTTTGCAGCGAAATCCGGAGTCAACATCATAGTTTCGTTGCCGCTCCGCTGGCCAAATTGCTACCACTGTCCCAGCGATTCACTCGCTTGGGGGGACAGGCATCTTGCGGTGGCTTTGATCGACATACGAAGCAGTCGTAAGATAGTTGAGAGCGTTTATTGATGGACCTCTCGATCCTTGTGGTAACCGGGCTGCCCCGGCGATCCGCCCTGTCTGAAGTGTGTTTTGAACGGTGTACTCAGTACCTGTGAGTCTTTGGCTGGCTCAATAGGGATCATACACGTGTTCATTTCAGTTGCCCGGACGGGCAACGCGCACCGTGTTTCACGGGGCGTTACGCTGTGCCCATTGGGAGGTGAATTCGGGTCGGGGCACCCCGGCTAACCTTGGATGGGCAATAAGGCCGAAATGGCTATTGAACGGGACGCGTGAGGCATTAATGACACAAGAAAAATGGGGACAACTCTGTCAGAAATTGCTCAAGACAGTGGGGCAGAACAACTATACGACCTGGATCGAACCGCTAGAGTTCAAGGCGCTCGAGGATGGCGTTGCTGTTTTCTCCGTTCCAACTAATTTCATGGGGAACTATGTCAGCCAGAACTTCTCTGATCTGATTTTGTACGAATTGAACAATTCCGGCGAAGCGGTTCAGCGCCTCGCATTCCGCGTCGCGGCCAATTCACCAGTTCGCCCCATGCGAAGCGCAACGGCACGCCCAGCAAACCACGAGGTGCCCAGCGCCCGTGTGACGGAGGCCGCCGACCCGATGGATGCCCTGCAAGCGGCACCACTCGATCCGCGCTTCACTTTCGACAGCTTTGTCGTGGGCAAGCCGAACGAATTGGCCCATGCCGCGGCGCGCCGTGTCTCCGAAGGAGGCCCGGTCACCTTCAATCCCCTGGTTCTCTACGGCGGCGTCGGGCTCGGTAAGACTCACCTGATGCATGCAATTGCCTGGGAGTTGAAGGCAAGGCGCCCGGATCTCAACGTGCTCTATCTGTCCGCGGAACAGTTCATGTACCGCTTTGTACAAGCCCTGCGGGAACGCCGAATGATGGACTTCAAGCACCTCTTCCGGTCTGTTGACGTCCTCATGGTGGATGACGTTCAATTTATCGCCGGAAAGGACAGCACGCAGGAAGAATTCTTTCACACTTTTAATGCATTGGTGGACCAGAACAAGCAGATCATCATTTCCGCTGACCGGGCGCCGGGCGAGATAAAGGATCTCGAGGATCGAGTGAAGTCCCGTCTGCAATGCGGTCTGGTGGTTGACCTGCATCCGACCGACTATGAATTGCGCCTTGGCATCCTGCAAACCAAAGTTCAGATGTACCGCGCCAACTATCCCGAACTTGTGATCGCCGATGGAGTTCTGGAGTTTCTGGCCCATCGGATTTCAACCAACGTCCGCGTACTCGAGGGCGCGCTGACGCGACTCTTTGCCTTTGCGTCGCTGGTTGGTCGCGAAATCGATATGGAACTGACCCAGGATTGTCTGGCCGACGTTCTTCGCGCCTCGGAGCGCAAGATCACCGTTGAAGAAATCCAGCGGAAGGTGTCCGACTACTACAACATCCGCCTAAGCGACATCATCGGGCCCAAGCGTCTGCGCTCTTATGCACGGCCGCGGCAGGTCGCCATGTATTTGTGCAAACAGCTGACCAGCCGGTCGCTGCCCGAGATCGGTCGCCGTTTCGGGGGCCGTGACCACACCACCGTGATGCATGGCGTCAAGCGTATCGAAGAGCTGAAGATGGTCGATGGCCAAATCGCCGAAGACGTGGAAATGCTGCGCCGGGCGCTGGAAGCGTAACACCTTTACGGGACGGCAATTGCCGTCCCGAAGCCCCGCCCCGGGGAACTCATCAAGTGTACCATTTGGTATCTACGTAGTGCGGTTCGGGCCGGTCATGCAATGCCTCGTATTTGCATAGTTGCGGCGCCGTCCCGAGCGAGACGGAAACACCTTCGCGAAACGCCCACTCGCCACGTTCCGAGTTCTCGGCACGCACATAGCTGGAAATCGCAAAGGCCCGATCCTTGTCCGACATGTTCGGCAAGGATCCATGCACCGTCAGCAGGCCCCACAGCGCAATGTCGCCGGGTTCCTGCTCGAGCCAGACGATGGTGTCGGGATCCAGCCCTTTGGCGCGCAACTCATCTTCGGCGGTCAACCCCTTCATGATCTGCCCCCCTTCGCTATCGTCCGACAGCCCCAGATACCCCATCTTGTGCGACCCGGGGATCACCTGAAGGCAACCGTTCTCCCGGGTCGCGGGATCAATTGCCAGACCGGTGTTGACTGTCGATCCTGCAATATCGCGGTAAGCATCCCGGGCTTCCCGGAACCGCAGGTCCTGGTGAAAGCGATAGCCATTCAACCGTGACCCCGGTGGCTTCCAGTGAATCTGTTGCGCCACCTGCTTGATGCTGTCGCCAAGAACAGGCCCGAGAAGTGTCAAGTAGGCGTCCGACCGGCGAAACCTCTCGAAATATTCCGATATCCAGCTCATCCAATAGGCCTGGATCAAATATCTGGCCCCGAAATCGGCCTCTGGCAGGATTTCAAAGCACAAATTCCCATGGCGCCATGTGGAGGGATGATTCATGCCCTCTTCATAAATCCGTCGGGTTTCTGCACGCAGACGGACCACTTCGTCGCCGTCGATGAACTGACGGACCAATGCGTATCCTTCTTCGCGGTACTGGTCAGCGGCTGCCCGGGCCTGGGTTTGAGAAATCACGATCGTGCCCTCCCTAAACACGTGCACAATGGCACTGTTCCAGGCGTCAAACAATTGCATCCGCGCCATATCGTTGCCCCAGATGCCCTCGCCCCCTTGACGCCCTTCCCGATACACCCGAGAAATCCATAAAAAGCCTTGTGTCGAAGGGGGAAACCGTTAGTTTGCCCTTCCCGGCCTACTCGGAGGATGAAGGGAAATGAAGATCAGCATCGAACGCGGCGCCCTGCTGAAAGCCGTGGCACAGGCACAGTCTGTTGTCGAAAGGCGCAACACAATCCCGATCCTGGCTAATGTTCTGATTGAGGCCGAAGGCGATAGTGTTCAGTTCCGTGCCACGGATCTGGATATCGAAGTGGTCGACAAGGCCCCGGCCATGGTCGAACGGGCGGGGGCGACCACAGTGGCGGCCACGACCCTACACGAAATCGTTCGGAAACTGCCGGACGGCGCGCTGGTAACCCTGACGGCGGACGTGGCCGCAGGCCGCTTGACAGTTGACGCCGGGCGCTCGAATTTCTCGCTGGCCACCCTGCCACGCGAAGACTTCCCCGTCATGGCCTCATCCGAGTATCAGTCGAACTTTGCTGCCAATGCCGCCGTGCTACGCCGGCTGTTCGACAAGTCGAAATTCGCGATTTCGACCGAGGAGACGCGCTATTATCTCAACGGCGTCTACATGCACGTGTCAGATGGCCCGGACGGCAAGGTACTTCGCTGCGTTGCAACCGATGGCCACCGTCTGGCGCGGGTCGATGCCGACCTGCCTGCCGGTGCAGTAGACATGCCCGGCGTAATCGTTCCCCGAAAAACAGTCGGTGAACTGCGCAAGCTGCTCGACGACGACGAGATGGATATCGCCGTATCGGTGAGCGAGACCAAGGTACGTTTCGCGACGCCGGATATCACGCTGACGTCCAAGGTGATCGACGGAACCTTCCCTGACTATACACGAGTGATCCCGCAAGCCAATTCACGGCGGCTTGAGGTGGATGCGGCGGAATTCGCCAAGGCTGTCGACCGGGTCGCAACCGTCAGTTCGGAACGGTCCCGCGCGGTCAAGTTGCAACTGGAAAACGACAAGCTGGTGCTGTCGGTGAACGCCCCGGACAGCGGTGCCGCCGAAGAAGAGCTGGCCGTTGCCTATGACGATGAACGGTTGGAAATTGGATTTAATGCCAAGTACCTGCTGGAGATTGCCAGCCAGGTGGATCGCGAAAACGCGGTGTTCCTGTTCAACTCATCCGGCGATCCGACCCTGATGCGCGAAGGCAATGACCAAAGCGCGGTCTATGTCGTCATGCCGATGCGTGTCTGACGCCGCCTGCGTTTTGAACGACCGTTGGGCGTATCTTTGAATAGATGAAGGGAGGGGTCCTGGTGCTGGCCCTGACTCGCTTGACGATTTCGCATTTCCGCTCGCACCAACTGGCGCGCCTGAACTTCGATGGCCGCCCCGTGGCGATCTTTGGGCCCAATGGCGCAGGCAAGACCAACATTCTGGAAGCGGTCTCGATGTTTTCGCCAGGGCGGGGCATCAGACGGGCAAGCGCCGCGGACATGACCCGCCGCCCCGGCGCGCCGGGGTGGAAGCTGTCGGCAGAGTTGCGATCTCAGGAACAGTCGCACGAAATTGAAACCTGGTCGGAGGAAGGTGCCTCCAGACTGATTCGTATCGACGGCAAGCCGGCAAGCCAGGTTGCCCTGGGTCGTCTCGTGCGCATGGTCTGGCTTGTCCCCGCAATGGACAGGCTATGGACCGAAGGGCCGGATGGTCGGCGGCGATTTCTTGACCGGATGACCATGAGCTTTGACCCAAGCCATGCCGAGACGGTGCTGGTTTACGAAAAGGCCATGCGCGAGCGGAACCGGCTTTTGCGGGAACAGGTGCGCGACACCCATTGGTATGTCGCGCTCGAGGCGCAAATGGCGTCGGCAGGGCATCACATCCATTGCGCGCGCCAGGCCGCATTGGCGTCGTTACATGCCGCGCAAGCCGAAGCCGAGACTGCCTTTCCCGCAGCAGAGTTGGAACTGGTCCAGACCGAAGGGGCTATGCCCGAAAACGAGGCAGATTTACGGGAGGCGCTGGCGGGAAACAGGTTTCGCGATCTGGCGGCCGGCCGCACTCTGATCGGGCCACATCGCAGCGATCTTTTAGGTGTCTACGCGGCAAAGGGTGTGCCCGCCAGCGACTGTTCAACCGGTGAGCAGAAGGCACTCCTGGTCTCGCTGATCCTGTCCAATGCCCGCGCATTGGCGCAGACCTCTAGCGCCCCTTTGATCCTGTTGCTGGACGAGGTCGCCGCTCATCTCGATGCCGGTCGCCGTGCGTCCCTTTACGAGGAAATCTGCGCGCTTGGCGCACAGGCCTGGATGACCGGCACCGGGCCGGAACTGTTTGCGGAACTTGGCAGCCGAGCGCAGTACCTGAACATCACAGAGGTCGCCGGAGCGTCCAATGTGGAGGTCGTATCGTCCGCCTGACCACCCGTCAAAGAACGCGCTTTGCGCCACCCAGATACAAAACCGAAACATAGACCAGGATCGCATTGCATGACACTTTCCGCACTTGATCTGATGCTATACGCGGGGGCGGTTTTTGTTCTGTTTCTGACGCCCGGCCCGGTCTGGCTGGCCCTGACCGCGCGCACGCTGTCTGGTGGATTTCATGCCGCCTGGCCCCTTACGCTGGGTGTGGTTGTTGGCGACAGCCTTTGGCCCGTACTGGCTATTCTCGGTATCGGCTGGATTACCGCTGCATCGACGCAGATTGCGCTGGTCTTGAAATTCGTCGCGGTCATCGTCTTTGTGTCTATCGGCGTCATCACCATCCGCAATGCAGACCGAACCATCGCCAGCGACAGTCGCTTGACCCGGCCCGGCATCTGGGCCGGGTTTCTCGCGGGGCTGGTGGTGATCCTCGGCAACCCGAAGGCGGTACTGTTCTACATGGGAATATTACCCGGTTTCTTTGATCTGGCCTACGTCACCACCGCCGATATCGTTGCCATCGTGGCGGTGTCTCAGGTTGTGCCGCTGGTAGGCAATCTGATGCTGGCGGCCTTTGTCGATCGGGTGCGACGGGTGCTAAGCTCGCCCCGGGCGCTCAGACGGATGAATCTGACGGCGGGTGGCATGTTGATTTTCGTCGGGATGATCCTGCCCTTTACGTGACCAGCCAGGCAACCAGAAATGGGTACAACGCCTCGGCGGGTGTGCCGATAGCCTGGTCGCCCTGACAAAAACGGATCGCGATGACTTGGTTGAGGAATGCCTGAATGCCCTCGGCCAGCAAGGCAGCCGGATGATCGCCCCGCACGGTGCCTGCCGCCTGCATACCCGCGATCCAACCCGCCCAAAGGTCGATCTGGCGATAGAACCCCTCGGCCACCACCTCGTCCCGTTCGGCCCCGGTTGAGCCGGAATAGCGCAGCAGCAGATCAAAGATCACCCGGTCGCTGGCCACGAAGTCGAGCAGGGGCACCAGGTGTCGCATCAATTGTGGCAAGTCGGCGGGCGGGGCGGCGTTTTCCATCTCGTCAATGAGGCGCATCACTTTGGCCCCGATCAGAACGGCGAGCAATCCGTCCTTGTCGGTGAAATGGGAAAACAGCGTACCCTTGGCAACGCCGGCGGCCTCGACCACATCCTCGACCCGCAACCCGGCATATCCCTGTGCCGCGACCAGCCGCGCGGATTCGGCCAACAGGCGGGCGCGGGTTTCCAGGCGGCGTTTCTGCGGTGGGCGGGCCATAGCTGTCCTTTCGAAAAATGACCTAGGTCAAAAATAAATATTGACCAGGGTCATTTTTTTGTATGTAAATTGACCAAGGTCACTTTTGCAGAGGAAACAGGAAAATGTCCACACGGAAAATCATCGTTGTCAACGGTCACCCCGGCCAGTCGTCGTTGTCGAAATCGTTGAGCGAAGCCTACGCAAGTGCGGCCCGCGAAAGCGGCCATCAGGTGCGCTATCACGATCTGTCCCAAATGCAGTTCGACATGGATTATGGCGAGGGCGGGTACAAGAACACCAAGCCGCTGGAGCCCGGACTTGAGGCGTTTCTGGCCGATCTGGAATGGGCCGAGCATGTGGTTCTGGCGACGCCTCTGTGGTGGGGTGCGATCCCGGCCAAGCTGAAAGGGCTGTTTGACCGTGTGCTGTTGCCGGGGCGGACCTTTGACACCCGCAACACCAATTTCCTGGGCGTACCGGCGCCGTTACTCAAGGGGCGCACGGCGCGAGTGCTGATGACATCGGACACGCCGGCGATGCTGTTGGGGCTGTTTTATTCCAACGCGATCAAGAAGGTGCTGGCCCGTCAGATCCTGGGTTTCGTCGGGATCAAGCCGGCCCGCTTTTCGACATTTGCCCCCGCCACCAGTGCCGAGGGCGACCGGGTCCAGAAATGGCTGCGCAAGGCGGCGCAGATGGGTGCGAAAGCGGCCTGAAACAATTGCTGAAAATCAGGCCCGGGCCGTGACATTCCCCTGCGGGTTTCGTATAAAATCACAAAAATACGAAGGAAGGCGCGAATGTCCGAAATCGAGCAACCCGGAAACGAATACGGTGCCGATTCCATTAAGGTTCTCAAGGGATTGGAAGCCGTGCGCAAGCGGCCCGGGATGTATATCGGTGACACCGATGACGGCTCAGGCCTGCATCACATGGTGTACGAAGTTGTCGATAATGGCATCGACGAGGCGCTGGCCGGCCATGCCGACCATGTCACCGTCAAGATCCACGCAGACAACAGCGTTTCGGTAACGGATAACGGTCGCGGTATTCCCGTCGATATTCACGCCGAGGAAGGTGTGTCAGCGGCCGAGGTCATCATGACCCAGCTGCACGCTGGCGGCAAATTCGACAGCAACTCGTACAAGGTGTCGGGCGGCCTGCACGGCGTGGGCGTTTCCGTCGTCAATGCGCTGTCCGACTGGCTGGAACTGAGGATCTGGCGGAAGGGCAAAGAGCATTTTGCCCGGTTCGAGCGTGGCGATACGGTCGAACACCTTCGGGTCGTGGGCGATTGTGGGGATCGCACCGGAACCGAAGTCCGCTTTCTGGCCTCGACCACCACATTTTCCAATCTCGACTATGTGTTCGAGATCCTGGAAAAGCGCCTTCGGGAGCTGGCCTTCCTGAACTCGGGCGTGCGCATCATCCTGATCGACGAGCGCCCGGCAGAGCGGCTGGAGACCGAGTTGTTTTACGAAGGTGGCGTGCGGGAGTTCGTCAAATACCTGGACCGGTCAAAATCACCCGTGATGCCCGCTCCGATCTACATCAAGGGCGAGCGCGACGATATTGGCGTGGAAATCGCGATGTGGTGGAACGACAGCTATCACGAGACGGTGCTGCCCTTTACCAACAACATCCCGCAGCGCGATGGTGGTACCCATGTGGCGGGCTTCCGCGGCGCACTGACCCGGACCATCAACAACTATGCCCAGTCCAGCGGCATCGCGAAGCGGGAAAAGATCAACTTCACCGGTGACGACGCGCGCGAGGGGTTGACCTGCGTCCTGTCGGTCAAGGTGCCCGATCCCAAATTCTCGTCCCAGACCAAGGACAAGCTGGTCTCCTCCGAGGTGCGCCCGGCGGTCGAGAACCTGGTGAACGAGAAACTGGCTGAGTGGTTCGAAGAGAACCCAAACGTTGCCAAGCAGATCGTCGGGAAGATCATCGAGGCGGCGCTGGCCCGCGAAGCTGCCCGCAAGGCGCGCGAACTGACCCGACGCAAGACGGCGATGGATGTCAATTACCTGGCCGGCAAGCTCAAGGATTGTTCGGAAAAAGATCCGTCGAAAACCGAAGTGTTCCTGGTCGAGGGTGACAGCGCCGGCGGCTCAGCCCAGACCGGACGAGACCGGCGCACCCAGGCAGTGTTGCCCCTGCGGGGCAAGATCCTGAACGTGGAGCGGGCGCGGTTCGACCGGATGCTCAGCAGTCAGGAAATCGGCAACCTGGTGATGGCTCTGGGTACCGGCATCGGGCGGGACGAGTTCAACATAGACAAGTTGCGTTACCACAAGATCGTCATCATGACCGATGCCGACGTCGACGGCGCCCATATCCGCACCCTGCTGCTCACCTTCTTCTACCGGCAGATGCCCGAGCTGATCGAGGGCGGTTACCTCTACATCGCGCAGCCTCCGCTGTATAAGGTCGCGCGCGGCAAGTCCGAGGTCTATCTCAAGGATCAGGCGGCGCTGGATGACTATCTGATCCAGCAGGGTGTCGAGGGCGCGGTGCTGAAGCTGGAGCATGGCGAAGAACTCGTGGGCCAGGATCTGGCCCGCGTGGTGGATGAGGCGCGGCAACTCAAGCGCGTGCTCGATGCCTTTCCGACCCATTATCCCCGCCACATCCTGGAACAGGCCGCCGTGGCCGGTGCCTTTGTCGCCGGTGCCGTGGATGCCGACCTGCAAGGGGTGGCCGACAAGGTCGCCGCGCGGCTTGACCTGATCGCGCTGGAGTATGAGCGTGGCTGGCTGGGTCGGATTACGCAAGATCACGGCATCCGGCTGGCCCGCATCTTGCGCGGCGTCGAAGAGGTGCGGACGCTGGATGGCCCGATGCTGCGCTCGGGCGAGGCGCGCAAGACCGGCAGTTTCACCAAGAGCCTGCAAGAGATCTATACCCAGCCCGCAACACTGGTGCGGCGCGACCGGACCCAGGCAATCCATGGCCCGCTGACTTTGCTCAAAGCGATCCTGGAAGAAGGGGAAAAGGGGCTTTCCCTGCAACGCTACAAGGGCCTGGGCGAGATGAACCCGGATCAGTTGTGGGAAACGACTCTTGATCCTGACGCGCGGACATTGCTTCAGGTGCGGGTTGACGACATGGTCGAGGCCGACGACATCTTCACGAAGCTGATGGGGGATTCAGTCGAACCGCGGCGCGAATTCATCCAAACGAATGCGCTCAACGTGGAGAACCTGGATTTCTGACAGTATGGGTTTCGCACTTCTGGCTTGCAGTTATTTCCAGGCAAAGGCCGGCTGGTCGAAATGCGAAACCCGGGTTGTCTTCCCCCGCAGCGCTATCTCGCGAAACTGGTAGAGAATGGCAGCAGTGGGAGCATACATGTAGTGGCCCAAAGTCGGAAAAAAGGCTGACAATACAGGGTGTTCACTGTTTTCGCTTTTCTGAAGCCTTGGGATGTCCGGGCTGTCGAGTTCTCGCAGAGGTAGGTGAAACACCTGCGCCACCTCCGAAGGGTCAGGGCGTAGTTCCACATCGCCAGAGGCCCACATCACGACCGGGGACATCCGAAACCCGGATCGGGTCGGAAACTGGTCCAGTCGACCCAGGACGTCATCATGCCCCAAGTCGAGCCCCAGTTCCTCACGCAACTCTCTCAACGCGGCCTCTGTTTCGGATTCGCCGTCATCCAGACGGCCACCGGGCAAGGCATACTGGCCGCCATGGCGATTCAATCGTGGGGGCCGCAATGTCATGAGAACACAGGCTTCGCCTGTGTCTTTGTGCTCGGTTACCACGATTGCAACGGCGGCATCGCGCAATCCAGATCGCTGGATCATCTGGTTAGTGAAACGTCCAAGATTGGCCTGAAGCCGAGACAGCAGGTCGGGGCCGAACATATAGGGCTGCAAGAGACGTTCCACTCCTCGGGTTCACGGGTCAACGGAACCCTACTCCCCCCATCTGAAAGTGTTCAAGGCAAACGAGAGGAATGCAGCCAACCAAGTATCGTCAGCCGCCGCAGCGTTTTTCCGCATCCTCAACCGCAGCCGTGAACCCCAACAAAGAGAAAGTGTCCTTGGTCTGGGTTCCGCGTGCCGAACGCGCTGTCAAGGTCGCCTCGGACCCCCGCTTCATCACTGCAACGATCTTGGCGTCGTCAGCAGCAGTTGCCGGCCAAGCCCATTCGCCTTCGGTGATCAGTTCGAATTCCGTGCCACTGACGTTCAGGTTGACGGTCGAGCCGGGTGCAAACGGATAACCGCCAGTAAACGTAACCTGCCCGTTCACTCCGGCCTTGGGTCGATAAAAGACCATCAGAAGGATGTCGCTGCGCCGTACGGATACGACGCTTCCACCACGGGTATTGACGGTTTCCTTGGGCGCCGAAACGCTCCAGCATTCGGTCGGGTTGTCTTCGACAAAGACGCTCCAGTCCGTCTTGGACGCAACTCTGTTAGAGCTTTCGCCTTGCTGTGCGATTGCGGTGGTTGCGGCCGTCCCGGCCAGACACAGGCCCGCAATTCCGCGGACAAGTTTCGATCCCATCTGTTCAGCCCTCCAGCTGACCTTTACCTCAATTCCAAAAGAACGCTTTGCGGAGCTTTGCCGATCCGTCTGCCTTGCGCATTCCCTTGATTGCCGACATAGACACATTAACGCAGAATTCGCCACGGACGAAAGGGCGATTGGCGAGATTTCGCGCACAATTTGGCGGAGAACATCATGATTCAACCAGTTCCAATGGTCGAAGTTTGGCGGGGGTCCATTCTGGAAAGCCTGCACCTGGGTCACGCGGTGATTTGCGACAGCGCCGGAAAGGTGGTGCGCAGTTGGGGCGATCCTGATCTGGTGATGTACCCGCGCTCGTCCAGCAAGATGATTCAGGCCCTGCCGCTCTTGTCCTCGGGTGCGGCCGCCAAATACGGGCTGGGCAGTGAACAGCTCGCCCTGGCCTGTGCCTCTCATAACGGCGCCGCGATCCACACCGAACGGGTTGACCGTTGGCTGGGCCAACTGGGCTTGGGTGATGCCGATCTGCGATGTGGACCGCAAGACCCCGATGACCGGCCCGAGCATGAACGGTTGATCTGCGCCCACGAAAAACCCTGTCAGATGCACAACAACTGTTCGGGCAAGCACTCGGGCTTTCTGACGCTCAGCCAGCATCTGGGGGCCGGGCCGGAATACATCGACATCGATCACCCGGTTCAGCAATCCTGCCTGGCTGCGTTCGAGGACGTGACCGGAGAAGACAGCCCCGGATACGGTATCGACGGGTGTTCCGCGCCAAACTTTGCAACCTCGCTCAAAGGACTGGCGCGCGCCATGGCATGGTTTGCTTCCGCCTCGACCCGCTCGGACCGGCAGAGCCAGGCGGCCGCCGACCTTACCGCTGCGATGATGAAACACCCCGAACTGGTCGCGGGTGAAGGCCGGGCCTGCACCGAGTTGATGCGCGCCATGAACGGGCGGGTGGCGATCAAGACCGGGGCCGAGGCGGTGTTCGTTGCAATCCTGCCGGAGACGCAATTGGGGATTGCCGTAAAGATCGCCGATGGCAGCACGCGGGCCAGCGAATGCGCAATTGCTGCGATTTTGGTCAGTCTTGGCGTCCTTGATCCGGGTCATCCAGCCACGCGCAAGCGTCTGGACGCACCCATTCTGAACCGGCGCGGCATCGACTGCGGCAGCATCCGCGCCACAGCCGAGCTGCGGTTCTGACGCCGATCACATCTCGATGATCTCGGCCACCTCGACGGTGCCGTTGCCCGACACCACCATCGGGCAACCCTTGGCCATGTCGGTGGCTGCACCGATATCGGCGGCGCGCACCACGCTGTAGCCCGAGAGCGGGTTCGCACCGCCATCGTCGGCCACCCCTGCGGCGCTGACCGTCTTGGACTGGCCAACCGGGTTGCCGGGGATCACGACCGCATCGCCCATGGCGCCGAACCAGGCCTGCCATGCGGCCATGACCTCAGCCCCTTCCTCGGGCGTTTCAGGCGTCTTGCCGCCGTGATAGGCAAAGATGAAATCAGGCATGTCGCGTTCCTTTCCTTTGGTCACGAAACATCGGGGTCAGGCGAGTTCCGCCGCAAGCTTGCGCAGCGACGAGGTCCAGCCCTCTTCATGGCGCAGGCTCATCTCGTCATCGCCCAATTCGCGGTGATCCAGGATCAGCCGCGCACCCTTGGCGCAGGCTTCGACGATGAACATCACATGGCTTTCCGCCCCGCGCCGGTCGTCATCGTCATGCCAACCCCAGGTGAAGCCAACCGAATGTGGCGGTTTCACATGGGTGACCTGGCCCGAGACCTTGTAGCGGTCGCCTGCGCCATTCACCATGACCGAGAACCACGGCCCCAAACGGGTGAAATCGAGGTCATGCTGATCGGCGGGCACGTGCAGGCCCTCGGGCCCCCACCATTGCAGCAGTTTCGCGCCATCGCTGACCCAGGCGAACAGGGCCTCGGGCGTGACAGCGAATTCGCGTTCCAGTCTCAGGTCGGCCATGTCTTGTCGCTTTCGATTGCGGCGGCCAGCCGGTCCAGGCTGCCCTCCCAGAAGATGCGTTTCGAGATCGTCCAGTCGGCAATCGCGCGCAGCCCCTCGGGCGCCACCGAGTATAGCCGCTGGGTGCCATTGATGCGCTGGCGAACCAACCCGGCCTGGCGCAGCAGTTTCAAATGGCGCGAGATGGCGGCCCCCGACATGCCCTTGCCCTCGACCAGATCACCGGCGGGCAATTCGCCCTCGGCCATCAGCTGTTCGACGATGGCGAAACGGGTCGGGTCGGACAAAGCCGAGAAGGCGGCCAGAAGCTGGGTCATGACCACATTGTTTAACATTTACGTTAATAATGCAAGCAGCAGATCAAACCGCGACGAAATCCGCCTTTGCATAACCCTGAACAAACAGCAGCGCGGTCAGGTCACCGTGGTTGATGCGTACCTCGCATTGTGCCGCGACCGAAGGTTTGGCATGCAGGGCAACGCCGGTTCCGGCGCGGCCCAGCATGCCCAGATCATTGGCGCCGTCGCCGACCGCGATCACATCCTGTTCAGACAGGCCCAGCCGGGCGGTGATCTGTTCCAGCGCGTCGACCTTGGCCTGACGGCCCAGGATCGGGCGGCCCACATCGCCGGTCAGCTTGCCATCAGCCGCCAGCAGTGTATTGGCGCGGTTCTCGTCAAAGCCCAGCTGCGCCGCCACCTGCGCGGTAAAGGCGGTGAACCCGCCCGAGACAAGCGCCGCATACCCACCATTCGCGCGCATCGTCGCCACCAGCGCGCGCCCGCCCGGCATCAGGGTGATACGGGTGTTGAGAACATGGCCGATCACCGCCTCGTCCAGCCCGCGCAACAGCCCCACACGCTCCAGCAGCGCGCCCTCGAAATCCAGCTCGCCATTCATGGCGCGAGCAGTGATATCCTTGACCCGGTCGCCGACGCCTGCCTCGTCTGCCAGTTCGTCGATGCACTCCTGCTGGATCATGGTGCTGTCCATATCCGCCAGCAGCATCCGCTTCTTCCGGCCCTCAGCAGGCTGCACCACCAGATCGACACCCAACGCCTGTAGGTCATCCCAAACCTGCCAACGATTGCCGGGCAGGGTCGCAAGGGTGAATTCCGCCACCTCGTCGGGGCTGAGCCAAACCGCATCACCGCCGCCCCAGGCATTGCGCAGCGATTCGACCAGCGCCGGGTCGAGGCGGGCAATAGCGGGATTGGTCAACAGCGTGGCGACATACATGGGGCATCTCCTTTGGGTCGAAACCGCCATATCGCAGACGCAAAATCTCCGCCAGCCCCAGCCGAGTTTGCGCCCCACGCCTCAGACCGGGCCCCACCCGATGCGTGCGCCTCCATTAACCCACTGTAAAAAATGGGATATATCTCTCAATCCCGAATGCCGCCTCAGGGTGCCCTGCCCTGGCACAAGATTTCCTTACTGCGAAACGCAAGTTTCCGATCGTAGTCACAGAAGTCGCAATCAAATGCCAAAGCGGCGATTTTCGACCTTCATTTCGCTTGCGTGCCGCACTGCGGCGGACTAGCTGTTGGGGCGGGACACCCCTCCCCAACGAGGGGCGCTTATCTGGAAGGATAGCATTCATGGCTATTGCACAACCGGCAACGCGGCCGGCCAATCCGCGGTTCTCTTCTGGCCCCTGTGCCAAACCCCCCGTTTTTGATGTTTCCAAACTCGCGGATGCCGCGCTGGGCCGCTCGCATCGTGCCGCCATCGGCAAGGACAAGCTGAAGGCAGCCATCGAAGGCACCCGCGAGATTCTGGGCATCCCCGCCGATTATCGCATCGGTATCGTTCCCGCCTCAGACACCGGCGCAGTGGAAATGGCGCTGTGGTCGCTGCTGGGTGCGCGCAAGGTCGAGATGCTGGCCTGGGAAAGTTTTGGCGCCGGCTGGGTCACCGATGTGGTGAAGCAGCTGAAACTGGATGCCGAGGTCAAGACCGCCGACTACGGCCAGATCGTCGAACTGGCTTCGGTGGACTTCGACAATGACGTTGTGTTCACCTGGAACGGCACCACCTCGGGCGTGCGTGTCCCGAATGGCGACTGGATCGCCGCCGACCGTCAGGGTCTGACCATCTGCGACGCCACCAGCGCCGCCTTTGCCATGGACCTGCCTTGGGACAAGCTGGATGTGACCACTTTCTCCTGGCAGAAAGTTCTGGGTGGCGAGGCTGCGCATGGCATGATCGTGCTGAGCCCGCGCGCGGTGGAGCGGCTGGAAAGCTACACCCCCGCATGGCCGCTACCCAAGATCTTCCGCATGACCAAGGGCGGCAAGCTGATCGAGGGCATCTTCAAAGGCGAGACGATCAACACGCCGTCGATGCTGGCGGTCGAGGATTACCTGCTGGCGCTCGACTGGGCGCGTTCGGTCGGTGGCCTGAACGGTCTGATCGCGCGGGCCGATGCCAACGCGCAGGCGATCTTCGATTTCTGCAACACGCATGACTGGATCGCCAACTTGGCCGAGAATGCGGCAACACGGTCCAACACCAGCGTTTGCCTGAAGTTCACCGATGCGCGCATCCAGGATGGCGCAGCGTTTGCAAAGGCGGTCGCCAAACGGCTGGAGGCCGAAGGCGTGGCGCTGGATATCGGCGCCTATCGCGACGCGCCGGCCGGGCTGCGCATCTGGTGCGGCGGCACAGTCGAGACCGCTGACATCTCGGCGCTGTTGCCCTGGCTCGCCTGGGCCTTTGAGGCCGAGATCGCCGCGCAGGCGCAGGCCGCCTGAGGAACGGTGGGCAAAATGCCCACCCTACAGATGCTCGATTGAGTAAGGTGGGCAGTCTGCCCACCGTCCAAGCTCCCAATTCAAAGGACCGCCCATATGGCTCCCAAAGTACTCATCTCCGACAAACTGTCGGACGCCGCCGTCCAGATCTTCAAAGACCGCGGGATCGACGTTGATTTCCAGCCCGACCTGGGTAAGGACAAGGACAAACTGGCCGAGGTCATCGGCCAGTATGATGGTCTTGCCATCCGCTCGGCGACCAAGGTGACGGAGAAGATCCTCGAGTCCGCAACCAACCTGAAGGTCATCGGTCGCGCCGGAATCGGGGTCGACAACGTCGACAAGGACGCCGCCTCGAAAAAGGGCGTGATCGTCATGAACACGCCTTTCGGCAACATGATCACCACCGCCGAACACGCCATCGCCATGATGTTCGCCGTGGCCCGTCAGATCCCCGAGGCCAGCGCCTCCACCCATGCGGGCAAGTGGGAAAAGTCCAAGTTCATGGGCGTCGAACTGACGAACAAGACCCTGGGCGTGATCGGTGCCGGCAATATCGGTGGCATCGTCTGCGACCGGGCCCGTGGCCTCAAGATGAAGGTAATCGCCTATGATCCCTTCCTGGGCGAAGAAAAGGCCAACAAGATGGGCGTTGAAAAGGTCGAGCTGGACGAACTGCTTGCCCGCGCCGATTTCATCACGCTGCATGTGCCACTGACCGATCAGACCCGCAACATCCTGAGCCGCGAGAACCTGGCCAAAACCAAGAAGGGCGTCCGCATCATCAATTGCGCCCGTGGCGGCCTGGTGGACGAAGAAGCGCTGGCCGACTTGCTTAAATCGGGCCACGTGGCAGGCGCGGCATTTGACGTGTTCAGCGTCGAACCGGCCAAAGAGAACCCGCTGTTCAACCTGCCCAACGTGGTCTGCACCCCGCATCTGGGCGCCGCCACCACCGAGGCTCAGGAAAACGTCGCACTGCAAGTGGCCGAGCAGATGTCGAACTATCTGCTGACCGGCGCGGTGGAAAACGCGCTCAACATGCCGTCGGTTACTGCCGAAGAGGCGAAAGTCATGGGCCCCTGGATTGCCCTTGCCGGTCACCTGGGCAGCTTCGTCGGTCAGATGACCGACGAGCCGATCAAGGCAATCAATATCCTCTATGACGGTGTGGCGGCAGGCATGAACCTGGCCGCGCTGAACTGTGCGACCGTGGCGGGGATCATGAAAAAGTCCAACCCGGATGTGAACATGGTGTCGGCCCCTGTTATTGCCAAAGAACGGGGCATCCAGATCTCGACCACAAACCAGGACAAATCGGGCGCCTTTGACGGCTATGTGAAAGTGACCGTCGTCACCGACAAGCGCGAACGCTCGGTCGCCGGTACCGTGTTCAGTGACGGCAAGCCGCGCTTCATCCAGATCAAGGGCATCAATGTCGACGCCGAGATCGGGGCACATATGCTTTACACCACCAACGAGGATGTGCCGGGTATCATCGGCGCGCTGGGTCGCACCATGGGCGATCATGGCGTGAACATCGCCAACTTTACCTTGGGCCGCGCTGGTCCGGGCGGCGAAGCCATTGCGCTCTTGTACGTTGACGAGCCAGTGCCGGCCGAAGCGCGGGCCAAGCTGGCGGAAACTGGTCTATTCAATCAGATCAAACCGCTGGAGTTCGACGTGGTCTGAGCCTGCTATTCCGGCAGAAATATGGGCGCTACACGACTTGTGTGGCGCCCTTTTTTGTCAGCAGCGGAGATTTGCGACGCCGTTTCGTCGTTTCCAGATCGGCACGGACAAGCCGTTTGGTCGTAAGGAGCCAATACAACATGTCCGGAGAATGCCATGACCGAGGCCGTTCAGACGTTGATTGACGCGCTTTGCCTGCCGCTTCTGGCCGAGACGCGAGTCGAGGCGGCCCGTACAGCTCTGGTGCTGCAAGAAATGGGGCCGCAGCAACTGTGCATTCCGCAACCACAGACGGCAGACCATCTTGCAATGCGGAGCCTGCTTGCCCAATCGTGTCATCCAGCCGCGTCGGGATTGCTGGCGGCATTCGACCTGATCCCGTGGGGCATCAACCCTGTCGCCGCGCAGGTCGGTGACCGCGGTTCCATGTATGTTGTCGCCACCCTCATGGGGCCCGAAGGCCCGGTACCGTGCGCCGATCTGCGTATGGGCCTCTATTATCAGCGTCCCAATACCTACTACGGGCTGCACAATCATGACGCCGACGAGACCTATACCATACTTGCCGGTTCAGCGATCTGGACCGCAGGCGAGGACACTCAATTGCGTGAAACTGGCGCGCAGATTCATCATCCCTCACTGATGCCGCACGCATTCCGCGCCGGACCAGAGGGGCTTTTGACGTTCTGGCGTTGGAGCGGCGATGTAAATCTGCACTCCTATACCATGCTCGGCGACCCCGAAGTGGTGCTAACCGCCTGAACGGCTTTTATCTCTGACGCCATAGCGCTATGTGTAGATTGTCAAAGCATAATCCCACACACTGGCCTTGCCCATGCAACCGATCTATGCCGTAGGTGACATCCACGGTCAAAAGACAATGCTGGAGGACGCGCTCGCGCGGATCGACCGGGACGGCGGCGGGCGTGTGGTATTCTTGGGAGACTACACTGACCGGGGGCCAGACTCTTGCGGCGTTGTCGAATTGCTACGCAACGGTCAGAATGAAGGGCGCGACTGGATCACGCTCAAGGGCAATCACGACCGCATGTTCGAGATGTTCCTGCGCGACCACCCTGCCAATGACGATCGGCTGCTTGTCGGTTATCACTGGTTGCACGATCGGATCGGCGGAATTGAAACACTGGCCTCTTATGGTGTCGATGTTCCCGATGGAATACGAATCTATCAGGTGCATGCCCAGGCACGCGATGCGGTTCCACGCGATCACCTGACGTTTCTCGCCGGGCTTCCGCCCTATCATCTTGAAAACAAACTTCTTTTCGTCCATGCAGGCATCCGACCCGGTGTGCCGCTGGAGCAGCAGTCGGAAAACGACCTGATCTGGATCAGGCACGAATTCCTTGACGATCCGCACCCGCACCCCTGGCTGGTGGTGCATGGTCATACGCCCGGGCGCGTGGCAGAGCACTTCGGCAACCGCATCAACCTCGATGCCGGAGCAGGCTATGGGAGGCCGCTGGCCACGGCGGTATTCGAAGGTCAGGAGTGCTGGCTTTTGACCGAGCGTGGCCGCGTGCCGCTTATCCCCAAAGGTCGGTAGACAGGTACTTCAGTCCGCAGTCGCAAATGATGACTGCGATAGTTCCACCGGCTTCGGACCCTTCCAACAGGCGCAAGGCTGCGGCCACATTGGCCCCGGCTGAAAAGCCGCCGAATACTCCCTCTTCCCGCGCCAACGCCCTAGCGGTCTCGCGCGCCTCCGCGCCGCTGACCTGAATGAAACCATCCACGGGCACTCCCATCAGGAAATCGAGATCGGCCATCGCATAGCCACCCCCCTGGATAGGATGGGAAAGACTTGTGGCATCCAGCCCGGCCAGCACCGCGGCGCCTTCGGGTTCGACAACATACCCGCGCACATCCGAGTTGAACCGGCGCAACCCCTCCATAACCCCGCCAAATGTTCCGCCGGATCCGACAAAATCGACGAATGCGGTCAGCTCACCGTTTGCATCCGCCCACAGTTCAGGCGCGGTGGTCTGCGCATGCGACAGAGCATTGCCGGAATGATGGAACTGGTCGGCCCGGAACGCTCCGCGTTCCTTCGTGATCCGTCGCGCTGCTTCTTCAACCAGCGCCAGATCTGCGCCGGACACCTGTCCGGGCAACGAGCCAGACTCCTGATCGACCAGAACCACTTCGGCCCCAAGCGCCGCCATCATCCGCGCACGCTCTGGCGAGTTGCCTCGGCTCATCACCGCAACAAACGGATATCCACGAATGGCACAAACGATAGCCAGTCCCGTCCCCATATTGCCGGATGTCAGTTCCACCACGGTCTGGCCCGGCCGCAGCGAACCGTCGGCTTCGGCCGCCGAGATGATCCCGAGCGCCGCGCGGTCTTTTTTCGAGAATCCGGGATTCAGGTAATCGAGCTTGGCCAGAATGCGCCCCCGCAGCCCACGCGCCGCCACCATCCGGTCCAGCCAGATGGCGGGTGTGCCGCCTATCGCCTCGACAATCGAATTCAGCGCCATCAGAACCTCTTCATCTTTTCCGAAATACTCCGGGGGTCCGGGGGCTGAGCCCCCGGCGTTCAGGTCCAGTCCAGAACCACCTTGCCGCTCAATCCTGATTTCATCGCCGAGAACCCCTCGCGAAACTCATCGACCTTGAACCGATGGGTGATCACCCGGCTCACGTCCAACCCATTCTGCAACATGGCGATCATCTTGTACCAGGTCTCGAACATTTCGCGACCATAAACCCCTTTGATGGTGATCGCCTTGAACACGATGCGCGACCAATCCACCGGCGACTTGCCCGGCGGAATGCCCAAAAGCGCAATCTTGCCACCCATCACGAGCGCCTCGACCATCTGGTCGAGCGCCGCTTGCGAACCGGACATTTCCAGTCCGACGTCGAACCCCTGTTTCAGGCCCAGCTCGTGCTTCACATCAGCCAGCTCTTCGCGCGTGACATCCACGGTGCGCGCCCTGGGCACCACATGCTGCGCCAGTTTCAGCCGGTCGGCATTGATATCGGTGATCACCACGTGGCGGGCGCCCGCGTGCTTGGCCACCGTCGCCGCCATGATGCCGATGGGCCCGGCGCCGGTGATCAGCACATCCTCGCCCAACAGGTCGAAACTCAGCGCCGTATGCACCGCATTGCCCAGCGGGTCGAGGATGGCGCCGATCTCGTCGGGGATATCGTCGGGCAATGGCACCACGTTAAAGGCGGGCAGGCGCAGATATTGCGCGAAAGCTCCCTGCACGTTGACACCGATCCCACGCGTGCCCGGGTCCAGGTGGAACTTGCCCGCCCGGCTCTGACGGCTGTCGGTGCCGATCAGATGCCCCTCGCCCGAAACCCGCTGCCCGATCCTAAGGCCGGTCACATCACGGCCCAGCTCGACAATCTCGCCCGCAAATTCGTGGCCGGTGATCATCGGCACCGGCACCGTGTGCGCGGCCCATTCGTCCCAGTTCCAGATATGGATATCGGTGCCGCAGATACCGGTCTTGTTGATCCTGATCAGTACATCGTCTGGGCCGATCTCGGGCACCGGCGCCTGAACCATCCACAACCCCTCTTCTCGCTTGGACTTCTCCAGTGCTTTCATCGTGTTCGGTCGCATCAGATCACTCCCAGTGCCTTGCCCGCGGCGGCAAATGCGGCCAGCGCGCGGTCCAGTTCAGCGCGTGTCAGGGCGGCGTTCATCTGGGTGCGGATCCGCGCCTGCCCGCGCGGCACCACCGGAAAGAAGAAGCCCGAGACATAGACGCCCTCGTCAAACAGCCGCGCCGCCATATCCTGAGCCAGCTTGGCCTCGCCCAGCATCACCGGGATGATCGGATGTTCGCCGGGCAACAGGTCAAAGCCGAGGTCGGTCAACCCGGCCCGCCAGTAACGGGCGTTGTCGAACAGGTGCGCGCGCAGATCGGCGCCCTCCTCGACCAGCCGGATCGCCTCGATCCCGGCCGCCACGATGGCGGGCGGCAGCGAGTTCGAGAACAGATAGGGCCGCGCGCGCTGACGCAGCAGGTCGATCACCGGCTGCGGACCGGCGATATAGCCGCCGATGGCCCCACCCAGCGCCTTGCCCAGCGTGCCGGTCAGAATATCCACGTCCAGTCCGAAATGGTCGGGCGTGCCCGCGCCGTGCGGCCCCATGAACCCGGTGGCGTGACAATCATCAACCATCACCACCGCGTCATACGCGCGGGCCAACCGGGTGATCTCGGGCAGGTTGGCCAGATAGCCATCCATCGAGAACACACCATCGGTGGCAATCATCACATGCCGCGCGCCATCGGCGCGGGCCTGTTTCAACTGCGCCTCCAGATCACCCATGTCGCTGTTGGCATAGCGGTACCGCTTTGCTTTGCAGAGCCGGATCCCGTCGATGATCGAGGCATGGTTGAGCGCGTCCGATACGATCGCGTCCTCAGGCCCCAGAAGCGGTTCGAACAGCCCGCCATTGGCGTCAAAACAGGCGGCGAACAGGATCGCGTCATCCTTGTTCAGGAACCGCGCCAGCCGCTGCTCCAGTTCGCGGTGAATATCCTGTGTGCCGCAGATGAAGCGGACCGAGGCCATGCCGAACCCCTTGGGCTCCAGCGCGTCACGCGCGGCGGCGATCAGCGCCGGGTGATCGGCCAGACCCAGATAGTTGTTGGCACACAGGTTGATCACCTGTCGGTCACCAACGGTGATTTCGCCCCCTTGGGGCGAGGTGATCAGCCGCTCGCGCTTGTAAAGCCCCTCGGCCTCGATCTGGGCAAGCGTGTCGGTGAGATGGGACAGAAAGGATTGGGACATTGCGACCTCCGATTTGGCGCAATGTCTAGCATAACGGACACAATTCCTAAATAGGGGAAATTACCATGTTGGACAAAAATCCGCGAAACTGGACATCAGCATTCCTGCTTGCCCAGGGGCACCACATTGGGCACCGGATCGGGGGCCAGTTCCTCGAAATCGAAATTGTCCAGCCGTTGCGCCCGGCGCCCGGCCTTGTCAGCGCTGATCTTGATCTCCGAGAGATCCTTGGCCGCCTGCCCGAAATGGCGGTCCAGATTCTGCACCCGGTCTCCCAGCCGTTCCACATCCTTGTGCAACAGGCTCAACTCCTTGCGGATGGCGCCTGCCTGTTCGCGCATCCGCGCGTCCTTGAGAATGGCGCGCATGGTATTGAGCGTGGCCATGCAGGTGGTGGGCGACACGATCCAGACCCGCGCGGCGAACCCTTCGCGCACGATATCGGCGAAATTGGCGTGCAACTCGGCATAGACCGCCTCGGACGGCAGGAACAGCAGGGCGCCATCGGCGGTTTCGCCCTCGATGATGTAACGCTCCGAGATCGCCTTGATATGAGCGCGCAAGGCGCTTTTCATCAGGCGCGCGGCTTCGTTCAGTTGCTGCGGGTTTTCCGCACGGCGCAGCGCCTCATAGGCCTCCAGCGGAAACTTGCTGTCGATCACGATCGGGCCGGGCGGGTTTGGCAGGTGGATCAAACAATCGGCCCGCCGCCCGTTGGACAGGGTATGTTGCAAGGAGTAGCTGTCACTGGGCAGCGCCTTGGACACGATATCGTTGAGCTGGATTTCGCCGAACGCCCCGCGCGTCTGCTTGTTGGACAGAATATCCTGAAGCGACAGCACATCGCCCGACAGCTTGGTGATATTGTCCTGTGCCTTGTCGATGGCGGCGAGGCGTTCCTGCAATTGCGTCAGCGAGGTCGCGGTCTGTTTCGAGCTGCCATGCAGGGTGGTGCTCATCTTCTCCTGCATCTCGGTCATGGCGCGTTGCGCGCGCATGGCGTTGTCGGCCAGCCGGTCGTTCATATGCTGCTGCACCGCAGAAAGCCGCGCCTCGACGGTCTGGATCACCTGTACCTGCGCGTTGGCCTGCGCGTCAGACACATGCGCCAGCCCACCGCGCAACTGTTCCTGCCCCATGCTCAGCTGTTGTACGTTCTGGCCCAGCCAGGCGAGTTGCTGTGCCATCGGTTCGGTCGACCGGGCCGAGCGATTGGCGGCGCGCAGGGACAGAAACAGCATGAGCAGGATCAGCAGCAAGACACCACCGCCCGCCAAAACCGCCATCACAGCGGGGTCCTGCAAGGAATAGCTCTGATCGCCGATCTGAATCATGGTCTGCCCACCTGTTCTTGTTTTGTTTTCAACTCCCATCCGGGATCGCCCACCGGATCAACTGCGCCCGAACAACCGCTCGATATCGCTGAGTTTCAGCTCCACATAGGTAGGACGCCCGTGGTTGCACTGGCCGGAATGGGGCGTCGCCTCCATCTCGCGCAAGAGCGCGTTCATCTCTTCGCCCCGCATGCGGCGGCCCGACCGGATCGAACCGTGACAGGCGACCCGGCTCAGGATCGCCTCGATCTGGGCCTGAAGCGTGGCACTTTCGCCCTGATCGGCCAGCTCGTCGAGGATATCGCGGAGCATCGCGCCCGCATCCATCGGACCCAGAATCGCCGGGGTCTCGCGCACCGCGACGGCGCCGCCGCCAAAGGGCTCGATGGTCAGGCCAAGGCGCGCCAGATCGTCGGAGAGATCGAGCAGGCGCGCGCAATCTGCGCTGGAGAGTTCCACGATCTCGGGGATCAGAAGCGCCTGCGCCGCAACGCCGGTTTCGGCCATCTGACGCTTGAGTTTCTCGTAGACCAGCCGTTCATGGGCGGCGTGCTGGTCTACGATGACCATGCCATCGGCGGTCTGGGCGATGATGTAGTTTTCATGCACCTGCCCGCGCGCCGCACCCAGTGGCAGGGATTCGGGCGGGGTTTCGGCTGGCGGCTCCTCCGCCCTGCGGGCGTCCTCGCCGGGCTCCGGCTCGACCATGCGGCCGCTGTAGCTGCTGGAGAGTTCGGCAAACCCGGGCGCCTGCGCCTGATAAGAGGCCATGCGCGCGGCGGGTGAGGGCCGGTCCATCTGGTAGATGCGTGCCCCGGTCTGCTCGGGGCGCATCGCCCCCAGCGTCGCCCCGGCCACGGTGGTCGAGGCGCGGTGCCCCGCCTCGGCCAGCGCGTGCCGCAGGGCCGAGACGATCAGCCCCCGCGCCACGCCGGGATCGCGAAACCGCACCTCGGATTTCGCCGGATGCACGTTTACATCGACCAGCGTCGGATCGCAGTCGATGAACAGGGCCGCCGCCGGGTGCCGGTCGCGGCTGAGAAAATCGAAATAAGCCGCCCGCAGCGCCCCGGTCAGCATCTTGTCCCGCACCGGGCGCCCGTTGACGAAAAGATACTGTGCCACCGCCGCACCGCGCGAATAGGTGGGCAAAGCTGCATAGCCGTAGAGCCGCAGCCCCTCGCGCATCGTGTCGATGCGCAGGGCGTTATCGGTGAACTCGCGCCCCATCACCTGGGCCAGCCTGTCGCGCAGAGCGTCAAACAGATCGCCGGTTTTCGCATCCGCGCGGAACACCAACCGCCCCTCGCCGCCCTCGGACACATCGCGCAGGGTGAAGGAGACCGAGGGTTCGGCCATCGCCAGACGCTTGACCGTATCGGCCACCGCCTGCGCCTCGGCCCGGTCGGTGCGCATGAATTTCAGCCGCGCGGGCGTGGCAAAGAAGAGATCGCGCAGTTCCACCACGGTGCCCGCGCGCAGGGCGGCGGGTTTCACCGGTTCTTCCCTGCCGCCAGCGACACGGATACTGGCGGCCTCGGCACCCTGGGCGCGGCTGGTGATGGTCAAACGACCGACCGACCCCAGCGAAGGCAGCGCCTCGCCCCGGAACCCGAATGTGTGGATGTTGAGCAGGTCCGACCCATCGATCTTGGATGTCGCATGGCGCGCAAGCGCCAGAGGCAATTGATCGGGCGTCATACCACAGCCGTCATCGGTGACCCGGATCAGTGTCTTGCCACCATCCGCCAGGTCGATGGCGATGCGCGTGGCCCCGGCGTCGATGGCATTTTCAACCAGTTCCTTGACAGCCGAGGCGGGGCGTTCCACCACCTCGCCTGCCGCGATCTGGTTGATCGCGGTTTCATCGAGTTGCCGAATAATCGGTCGAGAATCGCTGATATTGGGGTTCAGGTTTGCCATACCCCTACACCTAGCATGTCGGCGCGCGATTCTGCCACCGGTTTGATGGCGAACGCTGCCCGGAATTCGGACGGATCACCATGCTGGTTTCAGCATGGTCAATCGGCCGCAAATTCCGGGCAGCGCGTGAGTGGTGGCGCGGGCCAGCCCCAACTGACCCTTCCAGCCGTCCATAGCTGGGCCGTTGGATCAAGGCTTTCCAGAGGCCGCAGGGCACTCCGGCAGGGATTGGCCGAAATGATGAAAGTTCTGACGCGTACGCGCTGTTTCAGACCTGAACCGGTGCACCGCTTCGTGTCCGGCAGGGACCGAAGCGGGCGGCAAGCGCCAGAATCAGACCTGAGATCGTCGCGATCATGCCTGCCGCGCTGACCGCGTCGCGCGCGCCCAGCCACATCGGGCCATATCCCGCCAGCACATAGCCCAGCACCGCCGAGAGGATGGCGAAAATGACGCTCCAGCCCACCTGCCCTTCGAGCGTGTTGGTCATCATCCGCGCCGCGGCGGGCGGGCAGATGAACATTGCAATGACGATGATCGAGCCAACCGCGTCAAAGGCCGCAACCGCTGCGACTGCGGCCACGATGACAAGCGCAAGACCCAAGAGGTTGGTACGGATGCCCAGAGTACGAGCAAACCCCTCGTCAAAGGTTGACAGTTTCAGGGGTCGCCAGAACAGCCAGGTGAACCCGACCACCGCAACCAGCGTGACCAGGATGCGCGACAGTTCCACCGGCAACCCGGCCAAGGCCACCGGGTCCAGCAGCGAGGCCCAGCCAGTGGCATCCAGCCAGATCAAGCTTTCCAGATTGCCGTAGAGCGCGTGTTCCACGTCCAGATGCACGGTCGAAGTGTCGGTCTGCTCCAACAGCAGCACCCCGGCGGCGAACATTGTGGTAAAGACAACGCCCATCGCCGCACCCGGTTCGATCCGGCCCAAACGGCGGATCGCCTCGATCAGAATTACAGCGACCACGGCGGCACCAGCAGCGCCCAGCATCATCGGCCATGCGGCGATGACTCCGGTCAACAGAAAGGCGACCACGATGCCCGGCAGCACAACATGGCTGATCGCGTCACCGATCAACGCCTGCCGACGCAGCACCAGGAAATTGCCGGGCAGCGCACAGGCAACGGCCGCCAGGATGCCGATCAACATCGGCGTCAGCGACAGGGGGACAAATTCGGAGCCGCTCATGCCGGAACCTCCTGCGGGCCGCCGATGCGGCTGTCGATCTCGGCGATCTGGTCACGGGTCAGCACGGTCTCGATGTCACGCAACCCATCGTAAAGCGCGGCGGCGGCCTCGTGCGTCTGGTCGGCACGCACGATCTGCCACCGTGTCTCGTCGCGCAACGCCTTGGCGGCGCGTGCGCGGCCCTTGTCGGTGGCCACCCCGTCCGCGCGCACCAGCTCGGCCCGGCGCAGCAAGCGCAGCGTCAATGGTTCGTAGATCGGCTGCCCCTGCGCCAGGGCCAGCAATCCCTGCCGCAGATGCACCCGGCGCTGGAACCGCCGGTGGCGCAAGAGCGCCGCCAGCACGCCGCGCCCAGGTGCCACCAGAAGAGACAGGGCGAAAAAGGCAAAGGCCACCAGCACGATGATCGGCCCGGTGGGCAGGTTGGGGGCCGAGGCCGAGATCGCCGCCCCCAGATAGCCCGCCAGACCCCCGGTCAATCCGCTCAGCAACACAACGCGATCCGACCGCTCGGTCCAGAACCGTGCGGTGACCGGCGGAATGATCAAGAGCGCCACAATCAGGATCAGGCCGACGATTTTCAACCCAACAACGGTGACCGCCATCACCAGCCCCATCATGGCAAGATCGACCCGGTGCACTGGCACGCCGCGCGCGGCGGCATATTCGGGATCGAAGGCCACCAGCGTCATCGGACGGCGGATCAGAAGGATCAGCGCCAGCGTGCCCGCGCCGCCCAGCGCGATGACGAGCGCATCGGCCCAGAGCATGCCGGCGGTCGAGCCCAGAAGGAACCCTTCAAGCCCGGCCTGACGCCCGGCGCCAAGGGTCTGAATCACCGTCAGCAGCACGATGCCGAAGCCGAAGAACACCGACAGCACCGCGCCGATCGCCGCATCCTCGGCCAGGCGCGTGTTGCGCGTCAGCCAGTTGAGACACAAGAGCCCGATCCAGGCCGACAGCGCCGATCCGGCCAAGAGGCCGGGCAGGCTGCGCCCGTCGCCGCCCAGTGCCACCATCAACAGAAAGGCCAGACAGATACCGGGCAGCGTCGCATGGCTGATCGCGTCACTGACCAGCGCCCGCTTGCGCAGGAACAAAAAGGTGCCGGTCACCCCGGCCGAAATGCCCAACAAGGTCGCGCCGACCGCGACCAGCGTGGCGTTATAGCCCAGTTGCAGCAAGAGCGCGTCGCGCAGCATCGGATCAGCCCAACACGCGCGCCAGTTGGTCCACCTGCGCCGTTGCCAGCCGTCCGCCATAGGCGGCTTGCAGATGGTCTGCGGTAAACGCCTCGGCCACGGGCCCTTCGGCTACGCGGCGGGTGTTGATCAGGAAGACATGGTCGAAATAGTCGCTCACAGTGGCCAGATCGTGATGCACCACGACCACGGTGCGCCCGGCCTGTTTCAGCGATTTAAGAACCGAAATGATCGCCTTTTCCGTCGCCGCGTCCACCCCGGCAAAGGGTTCATCCAACAGATAGAGATCGGCGTCCTGTGCCAGGGCGCGGGCCAGGAACACCCGCTGCTGCTGGCCTCCCGACAATTGGCCGATCTGCCGGTCGGCGAAATCGCGCATGCCGACACGGGAAAGGCAATCGAGCGCCCGTGCCTTGTGCCGCGCGCGCAGGCGGCCCAGCAGGCCAAGTTCACGGTAAAGCCCCATCAGAACAACGTCGATCACCCGAGTCGGGAAATCCCAATCGACGCTGGCGCGCTGGGGCACATAGGCGATGCGGGCGCGCTGCTCCTCAAGCGGGCGGCCAAACACGGTGACCTGCCCCGACAGCGGCTTGACGATGCCCAGCGCCGCCTTGAGCAGGGTCGATTTCCCCGCCCCGTTTGGCCCAATAATCGCGGTCATCGCGCCCTGCTGCACCGTCATGTCTACCGAGAACACTGCCGGTTTCTGCCCATAGGACACGGTCAGCCCGCGTACCGCCAGCGGGCTGGAGGCGATGGTGCCGTCCGACAGACGGATACCTTTATCTGCGGCCAGTTCGATCATCGCTCAGAATCCCGCCGACAGTTTGCCATCCATGCCGCGTGTCGGCACCTGCCCACCCAATGCGGCGGCGATGGTGGTGATATTGTGATCGAGCATGCCCAGATAGCTCCCCTCATAAGAGCCATCGGGCCCCATCGCATCGGAAAAAAGCTCGCCGCCCACATGGACCTGATGCCCCTGTGCCGCCGCGCCCTCGATCAGGGCCCGGACCGAGCGATCCGAGACCGAGCTTTCGACAAAGACCGCCGTGATCTTGCGCGACACCAGCGTATCGACCAGTTCCGCGATGCGGTTCAGCCCCGCCTCGGACTGGGTCGAGATACCCTGAACACCCAGAACCTCGAACCCGTAGGACTGCCCGAAATAGCCGAAGGCGTCATGGGCGGTGACCAGCACCCGTTTGCCCTCGGGCACCGTGGCCAGAACCGTTTCGGCATAACCCGACAACCGATCCAGATCGGCGATATGGCGGGCGGCGTTGGCGGCAAAGGTTTCAGCCGCCTCCGGGCGGGTTTCGGTCAGGGCGCGCGCGACCTCGGCCACTACCTCGCGCCACAGATCCGGGGTCATCCACACATGCGGGTCGAACTTGTCGGCATAGTCGTCATGGGCGCGCAGGCGCGAGGGGTCGATCCCCTCGGCCACCGCAACCACCTGACGCTTGCGCCCCAGATCCTGGAAAAAGCTTTCCATCTGCGCTTCGAGGTAGAGCCCGTGCCACAACACCAGGTCGGCACGGGTCATGGCCACGATATCGCTGCGGGTCTGGCGATAGGCATGCGGGTCGACGCCCGGTCCCATCAGGCCGGTCACCTCGACCAGATCGCCGCCGACCTGGCGGGCGGCATCGGCGATCATGCCGGTGGTCGCCACCACACGCAGCGGCGCCTCGGCCCAGGCCGCAAGCGGCAAGCTGCATGTCAGGGCAAGTGCGGCAAGGAACCCACGGCGAATCATCGCAAACCTCGAAATCTCGTTCTCATGAGGTGAATATGAGAACCATTCGCAACTAAGTCAACGCAATTGAGAATTATTCGCAAGAAAGTTCCTTTTTGTCCGAATGGTAAAATTTTGACGCCGCGACATGCCCGCCCCCGCTTGCCAATCTGTCGCAGGTCATGCGACCTTGGCGGTAAACCTCCCAAAGGATGTGACGATGGAAACGCAGAGCCTTGAGCGCACCGCGCATCTACCGCAAGTGACCGAGCCACGAAACCCGGGCATGGAGCTGGATCTCGACTGGGTTCGCGCGGTGCAGGCCAATACCTCGGCGATAGAACGGCGGGCGGCGACACTGCCCGGCAGGCGCTCGGTGAAAAAGGACTACCAGGCCGCCTGGCTGTTGAAGGCGATCACGTTGATCGACCTGACCACGTTGTCAGGCGACGACACCGTGGGCCGGGTGCAGCGCCTCTGCGCCAAGGCGCGGCAACCGGTGGCGCCCGCGCTGCTGGACGCGCTGGGTATGGGGCCGATTACCACCGGCGCGGTATGCGTCTATCACGACATGATCGAGACCGCGGTCGAGGCTCTTGAGGGCACCGGCATTCCGGTGGCCGCCGTCAGCACCGGGTTTCCGGCGGGCCTGTCGCCCTTTCACCTGCGAGTGGCCGAGATCGGCGAAAGCGTGGCAGCAGGCGCCGAAGAGATCGACATCGTGATCTCGCGCCGGCATGTGCTGACCGGCGATTGGCAGGCGCTTTATGACGAGATGAAGGCGTTCCGCGCCGCCTGCGGCCATGCCCATGTCAAGGCAATCCTGGCGACTGGAGAGCTGGGGTCGTTGCGCAACGTGGCGCGCGCCTCGCTGGTCTGCATGATGGCAGGGGCGGATTTCATTAAGACCTCGACCGGTAAGGAAAGCGTCAACGCCACCCTGCCCGTGTCGCTGGTGATGATCCGCGCGATCCGCGACTATTACGAGCGCACCGGATATCGGGTCGGCTACAAACCCGCGGGCGGGATTTCCAAGGCCAAAGACGCGCTGGTCTATCTGTCGCTCATGAAGGACGAGCTGGGCGATCGTTGGCTGCAACCGGATCTCTTCCGGTTCGGGGCCTCGTCGCTTTTGGGCGATATAGAGCGGCAATTGGAACATCACGTGACTGGCGCCTATTCGGCGGGGTATCGCCATGCGATTGGGTAGTCCGGCGGCAGGGTTCTTGACGTTTGCACTGGCCACACTGGGCATCGTGCAGGCGGCTCAGTCCGGCACGGGGCTGACAACGGGCGAGTACAAGGCTACCTGCGCGCTGACGGATGACGGCGTGCCGGACTTCTGCACCGGATATGTACAGGCCGTCATCGACTTTGCATCGATCACGAGCAGAGCCTGCCTTCCCGATGGTATGCCCGCTGATGATGTCGGCATCGTCGTCGAGGCCTCGACATTCGACAAGATCGGTACACCGGATTTCCCGGCTTCTCAGCCTGCCGTCATAATGGTCTTGGCTGCAATCAACTCCCTTTTCCCGTGCGACAGGTGAACAGATGACCATCAAGGAGCTCTTCGATACGATGGAGTATGGCCCCGCCCCCGAAAGCGCCGCCGAGGCGCTGGCCTGGCTGGTCGATCAGGGTGACCGTTTCGGCCATTTCATCGACGGCGCCTTTACCGCGCCGGGCGACGGGTTCGACAGCCACAACCCCGCCACCGGCGAGGTGCTGGCAACGCTAACCCAGGCAACCCAGGCCGAGGTGGATGCCGCCGTCGCCGCCGCCCGCAAGGCGCAGCCGAAATGGGCCGCGCTGGGCGGCGCGGGCCGGGCGCGCTATCTCTATGCAACTGCTCGCCTGTTGCAGAAACACAGCCGCCTGTTCGCCGTGCTGGAAACGCTCGACAACGGCAAACCGATCCGGGAAAGCCGCGACATCGACATTCCACTGGCGCAACGGCATTTCTACTATCACGCGGGCATGGCCCAGCTGATGGAGAGCGAGCTGCCCGACGCCGAACCGCTGGGTGTCTGCGGCCAGATCATCCCGTGGAACTTCCCGCTGTTGATGCTGGCGTGGAAGGTCGCGCCTGCGCTCGCCATGGGCAACACCGTGGTGCTGAAACCCGCCGAATACACCTCGCTCACCGCGCTCTTGTTTGCCGATATCTGCCAGCAGGCGGGTCTGCCCAAGGGCGTGGTCAATATCGTCACCGGCGACGGTGCCGTGGGCGAGATGATCGTGGCGTCGGATGTGGACAAGATCGCCTTTACCGGCTCCACCGCCGTGGGCCGCCGCATCCGCGAGGCCACTGCCGGGCGGGGGCTGGAGCTGACGCTCGAACTGGGGGGCAAGTCCGCCTATATCGTGTTCGACGATGCCGATATCGACAGCGCCATCGAGGGGCTGGTCGATGCGATCTGGTTCAATCAGGGGCAGGTTTGCTGCGCCGGATCGCGCCTGTTGGTGCAAGAGGGCATCGCCGACCGCTTTTATACCAACCTGCGCGCCCGGATGGACGGGCTGCGCCTGGGCAATCCACTCGACAAATGCATCGACGTCGGCGCGGTGGTCGACCCGGTGCAGTTACAGACCATAGAGCGGATGGTTGCCAGCAACACGGCCGGTCAGGTGCATCATGCCGCCTGCACCCTGCCCGAAAACGGCTGCTATTATCCCCCGACCCTGATCACCGGGCTTTCGACCAGCGACCCGCTGATGCAGGAGGAGATCTTTGGCCCCGTTCTCGTCTCGACCACCTTCCGCACCCCGGCCGAGGCGATGGAACTGGCCAACAACACCCGCTATGGGCTGGCCGCCACGGTCTGGACCGAGAATGTGAACCTGGCGCTCGACATCGCGCCAAAGCTGGTGGCGGGGGTGGTCTGGGTGAATGCCACCAACCTGTTTGACGCCGCCGCCGGTTTTGGCGGTGTCCGCGAAAGCGGCTTTGGCCGCGAAGGCGGGTGGGAGGGGCTGACCGCCTATACCCGGCCCAAGGGTAAGCGCAGGTCGCTGGCCCGGATCGAGCCCGCCACCGGTCACGGCGCACCGGTTGACCCGATCGACCGCACGGCGAAGCTTTATGTCGGGGGCAAACAGGCCCGGCCCGATGGCGGCTATTCCCGGCCCGTATGGGGCAAATCCGGCCTGTTGGGTCATGTGGGACTGGCCAACCGCAAGGACGTGCGCAACGCGGTCGAGGCGGCCGCAGGTGCAGCTGGGTGGGCAAAGGCCACAGGCCATCTGCGCGCACAGATCCTCTATTACATCGGCGAAAACCTGTCGACCCGGACCGCCGAATTCGCCCATCGCATCGACGCCATGACCGGCAAGCGCGGCGGCGCGAAGGAGGTCGAGGCCAGCATCCAGCGCCTGTTCACCGCCGCTGCCTGGGCCGACAAGTATGACGGGCAGGTGCATGGCGTGCCGATCCGGGGCGTGGCGCTGGCGATGAAGGAACCGGTGGGCGTGATCGGCGCGCTCTGCACGGATGAGGCGCCGCTCCTGGGCCTTGTCTCGGTCATGGCGCCCGCGATTGCGATGGGCAACCGCGTGGTGCTGGCGGCAAGTGAGCCCTATCCACTGGCGGCCACCGATTTCTATCAGATCCTCGACACTTCGGATGTGCCGGCGGGCGTGGTCAACATCCTGACGGGCAGCCATGGGGAACTGGCCAAACCGCTGGCGTCACATCTGAACGTCGATGCGGTCTGGTCCTTCTCCTCGACCGATCTGTCGGCCGAGATCGAAAGGGCGGCGGCGGGCAACCTGAAGCGTACCTGGGTCAATAACGCAACGTCCCTTGATTGGGGCGTGGACCACAGCAAGCGGTTCCTTCAGGCTGCGACCGAGATCAAGAACATCTGGGTGCCCTACGGAGAATAGGGCATCCCTGCTCAAGGGAGGCTCTATATGGATTTTACCGGCAAGACCGTCGTGGTGATCGGCGGCACCAGCGGCATCAATCGCGGTATCGCACTGGCTTTTGCCAAGGCCGGTGCCCGGTTGGCCGTGGCCAGCCGCAGTCAGGACAAGGTCGACGACACGGTGGCCGAGTTGCGCGCCGCAGGGACGCAGGAGGCCATCGGAGCATCCTTCGATGTGCGCGATGCCGAGGCGGTGGCCGCTGGCCTGCAAGGGTTCCGTGACCAGTTGGGCGAGTTCGATGTGCTGGTTTCGGGCGCGGCGGGCAACTTTCCTGCGCTGACCGCCGACATGTCCGTCAACGCCTTCAAATCGGTGATCGACATCGACCTGATGGGAACAGTGCACGTTATGAAGGGCGCCTATCCGCATCTGAAACGCCCCGGCGCCAGCATCATCAACATTTCGGCGCCGCAATCCTGGCTGCCCTACGAGGGTCAGGCGCATGTCTGCGCCGCCAAGGCAGGCGTAGATCAGATCACCCGCACGCTGAGCCTGGAATGGGGACCCGAGGGGATCCGGGTGAACTCGGTCGTGCCCGGCTTCATCGAAGGGACGGAGGGCGCAAAACGATTGGCGCCCAGCCCCGAGGCCGAGAAAAGCTTCAAGAAAGATGTGCCGCTGGGCCGCTGGGGTCAGCCGCAGGACGTGGCCAATGCCTGCCTTTTCCTTGGTTCGGACATGGCCGCCTATATCAGCGGAACGGTCCTTTCGGTTGATGGCGCGCTGTATCAGCGCGGCTCGGGCCGGGCCGGGCAGATGATCGGCCAGATGCTGCGCGCGATGCCGAAACGCGGGTGAAACGCGGCGGCCACCGGGAGCGGTGGCCCGCCCGTCAGTTGGTGCTGTCCAATCCCACGGGTTTGCCGACCACGGTAAAACTCAGCCCCTCGGGGTCGAGAAACTCGGCGGCAAAGGCGTTGATCTCGTCCAGTGTGACCGCGTTCACCTGATCGTTGCGGGTGGCGATATACTCGATCGGCAAACCCTGGACCTGCATTCCCACAAGGATGTTGGCAATGCGCCCATTGCCATCGAATCGCAACGGATAGGCCCCGGTCAGATAGGTCTTGGCATCCTCCAGTTCCTTGGCGGATACGCCATTCGCGGCCACATCGGCCCATACGTCTCGAATCACGGCAACGGCTTCGGCAATCTTGTCATTGGCCGAAGCGACGGACCCCATGTAGATCGACGCCAGATCCTTGGGCAGCAGATAGGAATAGACCCCGTATGTCAGCCCACGTTTCTCGCGCACTTCCTGCATCAGGCGGCTTTCGAACCCGCCGCCTCCGATGATGTGGTTCAGGATATAGGCCGCAAAGAATTTCGGATCGTCCCGGTCGATGCCCTGCTGGACGAACAGTGCCACGGATTGTGGCGTGTCGAAATCCACAATTTCAACACCGCCCGGAATGCTGGTCTTGGCCTTTTCCGGGATGGGGGCTCCGGTTTCCGGCAGATCGGCCAGAAGCGTGTCGAGCACGGCGCCCAATTCCTCAGGCGTGATATCACCCACGGCCCCGACAAAAACACGATCGCGCGCCACAGCTCCTTCAAAGGCCGCGACGATATCGTCCCGTGTCAACGCCGAAACGCTTTCGATGCTGCCCTTTCCTTCGGTTGCATAGGGGTGCTCGCCATAGACAGCCGCCGACAGCGCCGCGCCGGCAATACTGTTAGGGTTCGTCTCGTCCGATCTGAGGCCCGATATCACCTGCGCCCGCACCCGATCTATCGCATCCTGATCGAACCGGGGGGCGTGCAGCGTCGTCCTCAGCAACTCGATCACCTGTTCCCGGTTTTCAGTCAGGAAACGGGTGGAAATCGAAAGCGTATCATCGGTCACGTCAAAGTCGAAGGATGCCGCCAATTCCTCCAGTCGACGAGCATAGGTGCGCGCATCAAGATCTCCGGCGCCCTCTTCGATCAAGCCCGTCATCAGATAGGTCGCGCCCCGCTTGCCCGGCGCATCCAGAGAGGTTCCCCCCTGAAACCAGATCTCCAGCGCGGTGAAGGGGATCGAGTGATCCTCGACCAGCCACGCGTTCAGGCCACCGGGCGACGTGACCTCCTTGATCTTGACCTCGGCCCAGGCGGGCAAAGCGATGATCAGGGCAATAACACAGGCAAACAGGCGTTTCATTGCGTCACCTCCGCGTCATTCATCAGCCAGCCGGTCACCGATGCCTCGGGTTTCAGCACTTGCCGCGCTGCGGCGACGATCTCTTCACCGGTCACGGCTTGCAGAATTTCGGGCCATGCCTGCACATCCTCGACCGTCAGACCGCTGGCAAGCGCCGCCCCATACCGGTTCCCGATCCCGTCGACATTGTCGCGTTCATAAATGAGCGCGGCCCGCAACTGCATCTTGATACGATCCAGATCGGCCTGATCGACACCTTCGGCGATGAAATCGGCAAGCGTCTTGTCCATCGCGTCTTCGGCCTCTTGCAGGGATACGCCCTGCGCCGGAACCACGATCAAGTCAAAGGTTGTATCGTCAAGCGACATGGCGCCATAGAAAGCACCGGTATAGATCGCTGTCTGGCTGTCGAACTGGAGCTTTTCGTTCAGATAGGACGTGTTACCGCCACCCAGCAGCTTTGCCAGCAAAAACAGGGCGGCTGCGGTTTCCTGCTTTCCACTGTCACGCTCGGGCGCAAGATAGGACCGATGCACATAAGGCTGGGCCACGCGGGCATCCTTGAAGGTCAGCCTGCGCGCCGCCGTCTGCGGCGGCTCCTGCGTTCTGAACCGTTCCGGCAAGTCAGGGTTGGCCGGAATCACCCCGTAGTAGGTCTCGGCCAGTTCGCGCACCGCCTCAGGCTCCACATCGCCGGTCACCACAAGGATGGCGTTATTCGGTGTGTAATAGGTGCGGTAGAAGGACAGCGCATCGTCCATGTCGAGCGTTTCCATCTCGTGTCTCCAGCCGATCACCGGAACGCCATAGCGATGGTTGAGGAATTGCGCCGCATCCATCTGCTCACCGAACAAGGAACGCGGATTGTTCTCGGTCCGCTGATTTCGCTCTTCCAGGATCACGTCACGTTCGGTCACGATATCGCGCTCGGTCAGGCGGATGTTGCGCATCCGGTCCGACTCCATCCGCATCATCAGCTCCAGCCGGTCGGCGGCGACGCGCTGAAAATATGCGGTGTAGTCGTACGAGGTGAATGCGTTGTCGGTCCCGCCATTGGCAGCAACGGTGGCCGACAACTCGCCGGCTTCAAGCTTATCCGTGGCCTTGAACAGCAGGTGTTCGAGGAAATGCGCCACGCCGGATGATCCCACCGGTTCGTCTGCTGATCCGGCCCGATACCAGACCATGTGCTGCACCACGGGGGCGCGGTGATCCTCGATCACCACGACATCCATGCCGTTTTCCAAAGTAAAGGTCGTGACTGTCTCCTGCCCTTCGGCCACACCAAGATGAGGCGCGGCAAACAGGGCGGCGGCAAGAGCAAGAGCCCGGGCCATGCGCATCCTCCATGTCGTTGTCCGTCAACGTACGGCAGGTCCGGCGGTGTTCAAGACGCGCTGACGCAAAATTAAGGATTATTCATCCTCGGGCGGCGCCGATGGCGTCGCTGCGCCTGCGCGGCGGAACGCCTCGGTCTGGTCGAACGGGTTGATTGCGTTTTTGCGATAGGCCTGTTCATACCGGTCGACCGGGAACAGGCGCAGACGCGTCCAACGCCCCTGACGCTTGCGGAAGGCCGCGTCTTCCTCGGCCAGCGCCACGCGGGTATTGGCCGGAACGCCATAGCGGCCGGATGCGGCAATCAGCGCCTGATCGGAGGACGGAACGCCCTGCCCCGGCACCAAGGCCGATTCCTTGCCGCCCAGTGCCGCTACCGCATCACCCAGCGGATTCGGATCGGTCAGGTTGGCACCGCCCGGTGTGGGGGCGGGCAAGACCGCGTAATCCTTGGGTTGCGTCAAGGGCTTTACCGGCAGCACGCCAAATTCGTCGGGGCCCGAACCCTGCGGACGGATATCGCGCAGGCCCTTGCTCGAGCAGCCCGAAACCGCAACTGCGGTAGCGATCATGATCAAAGCCAGCGGCGCGCGCATGGTCAACTCCTGCCTGTTTCGTGGGGTTTTATCGCATATCCCCGCGCCCGTCACGAGGGCTTTTTACCATCCAGCAGGATCAGGCCCGCCGCTCCCGCAAAGATAAAGATATCGGCCACGTTAAAGACGAACGGATTGTCGATCCCGCAACAGGACATGTTGAGAAAATCGAGCACATATCCATAAAGCAGCCGGTCAACCACGTTTCCGAGCGCACCGCCAATCAGCAGACCGCCACTGATCATCATCAGACGCGACGGCTTTCCGCGCGACAGCCAAATCAACACCACGGCGCAGATCACCAGGGACAGGACAATCAGCGCCCATCGGGATGCATCGCTTTCGCCCTGAAACAGGCCGAAATTGATGCCCCGGTTCTCGCCATAACGGAACCGCAGCAGGGGCGGCAGCACGTCGATATTGCCGCGATGCGCCACGTCCATGACGTAGATGACAAGGTACTTGCTGGCCTGATCCAGCAGAAAGGCCCAGAACCCGGCCCAGAAAAGCGAACGCATCCGCATCAGTGCCGGAAATGTCGCATGCCGGTGAACACCATGGCCAGTCCGGCCTCGTCGGCCGCCTTGATCACCTCGTCATCGCGCATCGAACCGCCGGGCTGGATCACACAGGCGCCACCGGCCGCCGCCGCTTCCAACAGACCATCGGGGAACGGAAAAAACGCGTCCGAGGCCACCGCGCAGCCCTTTGCCGGGCTGTCAGTCAGGCCCAGCTCAGTTGCCATGCGCTGCGCCTTGGCAGCGGCCACATTGGCGCTGTCGAGTCGGCTCATCTGACCCGCGCCGACGCCCACGGTGGCACGATCCTTGACGTAGACGATCGCGTTCGACTTGACGTGCTTGCCAACCTTCCAGGCAAAGAGCAGATCGGCCATCTGGGCCTTGGTCGGGACCTTTTTGGTCACCACCTTGAGGTCAGCCAGGTCGACATGGCCCACATCCTTGTCCTGCACCAGCATACCGCCAGCGACCTGTTTGATCGCCACAATGGGCTGGCGCGGATCTGGCAGGCCGTCGGTCAACAACAGGCGCAGATTCTTCTTGGCAGCAAAGACCGCAATAGCCTCGTCGGATGCGCCGGGGGCGATTACCACCTCGGTGAATATCTCGACGATCTTACCAGCGGTTTCTGCGTCCAGCGGCTGATTCAGCGCCACGATCCCGCCAAAGGCGCTGGTGCGGTCGCAGTCAAACGCTTTCTGATAGGCCTCGGACAGTGTGGCCCCTAGCGCCACGCCACAGGGGTTGGCGTGCTTGATGATCGCACAGGCCGGACCATTCTCGGGCGCAAACTCGGCCACCAGTTCGAACGCCGCATCGGTGTCGTTGATGTTGTTGTAGCTCAACTCCTTACCCTGAAGCTGGCGCGCGGTAGCTACACCCGGACGGTTCGAGCCGTCGGTATAAAACGAGGCCTGCTGGTGGCTGTTCTCGCCATAACGCAGGGTCTGTTTCAGCTCGCCGGCAAAGGCGCGGCGGCGGGGGGCCTCGAGCGCCAGTTGACCGGCCATCCAGTTGCTGACGGCGGCGTCATAGGCAGCGGTGCGGGCATAGGCCGTCTGCGCCAGCCGCTGGCGGAAGGCATAAGAGGTCTGGCCGTCATTGGCCGCCATCTCGGCCAGCAATGCGTCATAATCCGCGACATCCACCACCACGTTGACAAAGGCGTGGTTCTTGGACGCCGCACGGATCATCGCCGGGCCGCCAATGTCGATGTTCTCGATACAGTCGTCATAGGCGGCACCCTTGGCCACGGTCGCCTCGAACGGATAAAGGTTTACGACCAGCAGGTCGATGCCCGCGATACCGTGCTGCTCCATCGCCGCTACGTGCTCGGCATTGTCGCGCAGCGCCAGCAGGCCGCCATGCACCATCGGGTGCAATGTCTTGACCCGGCCATCCATCATCTCGGGGAAACCGGTCACCTCGGCCACGTCGCGCACCATCAGGCCCGCGTCGCGCAGCGCCTTGGCAGTGCCACCCGTCGACAGCAGCTCGACCCCGCGCTCGGAGAGGGCCAGACCCAGCTCGATCAGTCCGGTCTTGTCGGAAACGGAAAGAAGCGCGCGGCGCACGGGAGAAAGGTCGGTCATTTGCTCGGGGTCCTTATGCGGATCAGTCGAATTCGGGTTCGTCCCGGTTCAGGTCGCGAATGGCAATCGCGGTGTCCTGCGCCTTGCTCAGCGTCCACCGGATGCGGGTCGCATACTCCATTGCGCGCCCGGATAGAACGATCTGTTTTGTCGCGCGCGGCTTCAGGCGGGTTTTTTCAAGGTAAACACTTGGTTCCAAAGACAATTTATGTTTGCCGTCATGACGAAAAACCCAAATCTCACCGCTTTTCAAAGCCATCGAAACCGCCGTGCCACCCAAATCCACCGCTGCATCAACTTCGGGATGCAAATGCAGCCGAATATCGAATCCCACACCGGATAAAACGGAAGCATCCATCGCTTTGTCAAAGCGCCGCTTAGCACCATCGTCCATGGCCAGCAGCATGTCCTCACCAGTCAAGCTACGCCCGTCATGGCTCAGGTCCAGCGTACGTGCATGGGTCAGGCCATAGACACGAACAAACCCGTCATGCCCTCCTTGAAAACGAGACGAATCCGTCACTTCGGAGTGTTCCACCGGTACCTGCGTCGGGCCGTCTATTAGTGCTTCGCGCTCTGAGTTCTTTTCGGGGTCATCCAGCCTGGCGCTTGAGTACCCGTCCAGGCACAGGGTCGAGTGCGATGGCGTCGCCCGCCCGGCGCGGCGCCATTCCCGACCAAAACTGGAACCGGACCCACAATTCACAATCAGCGGTCTGCGACCCGATGTGAGTTCGAAAGCCAACGTGGATGCATGGGCATTGTATGACGCCTCGCCACGTGGCGGTGGGCTGGCGTCGATGATCACACTGGTCCGTCCCGCCGACAATCTGGCATAACCCATCGACAGGCCCTCGGCATGAGTGGGTTTGACACCGCTGGCCGCCAAGGCGTGATCAAGTCGCCCTTCCAGACCGCGACCGCCCCCATGAAACCGTGCCAACTGCCCATCAGCATGGCGCAACGCCCGCAGGGTCGGTGCAATCCGCTCTATCGCCGAAGTATGGGCGTGCGGCGCACCCCGCCCGGCCTCGTGCAACGCGGCAGCCGCCCAGTTGAGCAAGGTGAACACTTCGAGGAGTTCTTCGGGGTTTCGGGTCGGCAGACCGCCTTCCTTGTCGATCTGGCTTTCGCAATCGCGGGCCAACGCCCGCACCGCAGGGTCCGCCCATTCTTCCAGCCCTTCCAGAGCCAGACCCGAGTAGATCAGCCCGGTGAGCGCTTCGAACCGGCAGAGTCCCGGTTTCGCGACCGACCAGCGTTTTGACAGAAACCATGTCTGCTGTGCCAAAGACCGAAAGAATGCCCGGCTTTGTTCCGGTTCGGCGCCGCGCAACAGGAACAGGGCGTGGTTGATCCAGCGGATGACGCGCCGCCCGGCAAGTTCCGGACTCCACCCGGGGCCACGGCCCCTCCCGTGCATTTCGATCCAGTCCCACAGCCAGTTCTGCGCTTTCTCGCGGGCGCGGGCATCACCAACAGCGGCCAGATCGTCAAGCCAGGCAAACCCTTGCCTTTCGTCCTCAAAAGCAGCGTTTGGAGCCGCGACCTCCCACAGGCTGATGGTCGGCGATTCGACAAGATAGCCTGCAAACAGGAGATTGCCCGCCACAAGCTGCCGACCACGAGCAAAGGACCCAACTGTGCGGGGTTCGGGCTGCGAAACAAAGCCGCGCACCGATTTCTGTCTCTGGCTCAGGCGCGCATAAAGACGGTTCTGGAACCGTGTCCATCCGTTTGCGATTTTATGCGACCCGGACATACGCTCTGCCTCTCACGCTCTTTGGCGTTTGCAGCAGAGGATAGCGACACAGTCGCCGCGAGTCACCGGTTATTCCAGCCGATCGGCCACCTTGCGCAGGAGCGCCATGTAGAACCCGTCCATCCCACCACGTTCGGGCCAAAAATCAGGGCGCAGGCGCAGGCCGCCTTCCTCTGTGATCCAGGCCGGGTCGATACCGGGCAGGTCCAGCGCGGCGCGGTCAACGGCCATATCGGGATAGAGCGTCAGCGACTCTTCAACCTGCACCTCGCCCTCGTCCGGCAACAGCGAGCAGGTACAGAACACCATGCGCCCGCCGGGTTTCACCAGGGTCCAGGCATGGGCGATCATCTGCGCCTGCAACTCGATCAGCGCGCCGAATTCGGAACCGTCCTTGGCCAGCGGCAGGTCGGGGTGGCGCCGGATGGTGCCGGTCGCCGAACAAGGCGCGTCCAGAAGCACCGCGTCGTACTGGCCGCCCTGCTCCAGCGCATCGCCCACCACCGTTTCGGCGCTCAGCCCGGTGCGGGCAAGGTTCTCGCGCACGCGAGCCATCCGGCCTTCGGAGATATCAAGCGCGGTGACCCGCGCCCCTGCGGCGGCCAGTTGCATCGTCTTGCCCCCTGGCGCGGCACACAAGTCCAGCACGGTCTCGCCCGGTTGCGGAGCCAGCAGCCGTACCGGCAGCGCGGCGGCGGTATCCTGCACCCACCAGTCCCCGGCGGCAAAGCCCGGCAGGGCCGAGACCTGTCCCGCATCATGCAGGCGCACCGAACCGGTCGGCAGCACCTCTCCGCCCGGTGCGGGCGCCCCGGTTTTAAGCGTCAGGTCGAGCGGCGCGCCCGCGAAATGCGCCGCCTCCATCGCCGCGACGGCAGGCGCACCCCAGGCCTGTACCAGCGGATCGCGCAGCCAGCGCGGCAGGCGCGGCACCCGGAGCCGACCCCACGCATTGGGCGCGTCAGCGGCCACCTTGCGCAGCACTGCGTTGACCAGCCCCTTGAGCCGCCCGTGTCGACGCGAGCGACCGATAATTTCGACCATGGAATGCACCACCCCATGGGCGGCTTCGCCATGCGCCAGCTCCACTGTCCCCAACCGCAGCGCATTGCGCACGGTCAGCGGCGGCGCCTTTTGCAGGTGCGGTTTCAGCAACCGATCGGCACGTTCCAACCCGCGCAGCGTGTCAAGCGTCAGCCGCTGGGCGCGGGCGCGTTCCTCGGGCGGCAGACGGTCCAGTGCACCGGCGCCGAGGCATTCGGACAACAGCCGTCCCTCGCCCAATATCTGGTCGAGCAGATAGATCGCGCTTTGCCGCGCCTGGGTCGCGCTGTCCGCCATGGGGTGCCTCGTCCGGTTGTGACCATCCGCCCGCATTGCCAAGGGCGGACGCGGGCGTGTATCAGGATACCAGACCGAAAGGAACAGCAAAGCCATGAGCGAGCCGCGCACAGACCTGCCCCCCGCCGCCCAACGCGCCCTCGCCGAGGCCGAGGAACGCCGACGCAAGGCCGAAGCCGAGGCCAAGCCGCTGCCCAAGGAACTGGGCGGGCGCGACGGGCCGGACCCGGCCCGTTATGGCGACTGGGAGAAAAAGGGCATCGCCATCGACTTCTGACCGTCGCGTTCCGGTTGCAACCGGGCGCCCGACACCGCACTCTCTGCCGCAAAGCGTGATTAGCCCCAGGGGCGACAGAGAGTTTCCATGACCGCGAGACCGCCCCTGCAAACTGTCTCGACCGGCCTTGTCGTGGCCATCGTCGGGTTCTTCAGCTCTTTTCCCATCGTATTGCAGGGTCTGGCGGGTGTTGGCGCCAATCCGGCGCAAGCCGCCTCGGGACTGATGTTCGCGGCGCTTTCCATGGGCCTTACCGGAATGGTTCTGAGCCTGTGTACAAAGGCACCCGCCTCTGTCGCCTGGTCGACGCCGGGCGCCGCATTGCTGGCGGTCTCGGCGATGCCCGAGGATGGGTTCGGCGGCGCCGTGGCCGGGTTTATCATGGCCGGAGCGCTGACGGTGATCGCGGCCTGGTGGCGCCCGCTCAGCCGGTTAACCGCCTCAATCCCCAGCCCGATTGCCCAGGCCATGCTGGCCGGGGTTCTGTTCTCGCTCTGCCTGCGACCCTTTCAGGCACTGGCGGAAATCCCTTATCTCGCCCTGCCGATCCTGCTGACCTGGTTCATCATCGGCCAGATCAGCCGCCCCTTTGCCGTGCCCGCTGCTGTTATCGCCGGGGCCCTGGTCGTCACCGTCAACGCGGGCTTTGACATTCCCGCGCCCGAGACGCTGATCGCCGCACCGGTCTGGGTCACCCCGGTCTTTTCGCTGGAGGCGCTGACCAATATCGCGCTGCCGCTTTTCATCGTGACCATGGCAACCCAGAACGTCCCCGGCCTGGCGGTGCTGCGCGCCTATGGCTATCAACCTCGCCCGGCTCCGCTTGTGACCGGGGTCGGTCTGGCCAGCGTGCTGTCCGCGCCCTTCGGCTCTCCGGCCACCTGTCTGGCCGCGATCACCGCCGCCATGTGCGCCAACGAAGAGAGCCACCCGGACCCGACCCAGCGCTATTGGTCGGCGGTGATGGGCGGATTGTTCTACTGTCTGCTGGGCCTCTTTGCCGGGGTCATTGCCGGATTTGCCGCTCTGGCACCCACGCTGGTTCTGGGAACGGTGGCAGGTGTGGCGCTGCTGGGGGTCTTTGCCGGATCGGCGCTGGCCGCGCTGGAAGAACCCGATTGCCGCCAGGCCGCTGCTGTCACCTTTCTGATCACCGCGTCGGGCATCACCATATTGGGGCTCAGCGCCGCTGTCTGGGGATTGGTCATCGGCGGTCTCATGCAAGCGATCACCCTGCGCCTGCGGCGACGCGCCTGAAACCTGAACCCCTCAGTCCAGGCGCAGACGGAAATCGGCGAACTCACCCGCACCGCGATCAGACGTAAACCGGATCTTGCCGTCGCTCACGCGAACCTCCTGGCAGTTGTAGCCAAGATCGCTGCCGCCCCAGATCAGATCGCGGCAAAAATAGCCGTCTTTCCAAACCCAATTGCCCTCGACGGGCCAGGCGGCGCCGGTGCCCCTGATCTCTCCATCCGTGGTGACCTCGAGCCGGACAAGCGGCCGGGTCAGGGTCTTACCTGCCACAAGGGCCCGAAAACTCTGGGCGTCCTCGACCCGGGCATATTCGGCAGCCGCAGGCGCGGCGAAAAGGATCGAGCAAAGAAAAATCCGAGGCAGCATCGCGAATCCTTCGTTTGGTGTGCGATCCTTCTACGCCCGTACTACACGACCGGATCACTCGCAAATTGCCGCGTGAAAGCTTTCGACAAGGGTTCGCATGCGTCGCGCGCCAAGGCGATCCGCTGGCCAGGTCAGCCAATAGCCGTCACGGGTCGGCATTTCCGGCAGGTCCAGCCTGTAGAGCCGTCCACTGGCCAGAGCGGCCCTTGCCAGCGGAATGGAGCCGAGCACAACGCCCAGACCAGCCTCGGCCGCCCCCAGCGCATGTTCCATCGAGTCAACGCTCAACCTTGTCGGCGCCCCCTTGGTGTCTTCGCCAAGTCGGATCCACTCGCTCCACCCTGGTCTTTCGCCGCGCAGCTCGATCATACCCGCAGACCAGTCTACACCTGGGGCGGCCATCGGCGCCAGGACTTCGGCCGCGATCAGGCGCGCCTCTCGTCCCGGCCAGTTGCCCTTGCCATAGCGGACCTGAAGCCAGGTCCGCTCGTCATCGAAACTGGCCCGCAGCGCCACTGAATCGGTCACCAGCCGGACATCCGGATTGCGCGCCAAAAACGGCCCGGCGCGCGCCACGACCAACGTTTGTACATGCGAAGGCAGGCCTGCGACCCGCAACTCACGCGGCGCTGTGCCGAACAGATCCTCGGTGTTGCGCTCCAGCGCCGTCAGGCTCGCTTGCACCAGCGGAAGGTAGCTTTCACCTTCGATGGTCAATGTGACTCCACGCGGCCCCCTAATGAACAACGCCCGACCCAGCCAGGTTTCCAGATTGCCGATGCGCTGGCTGACTGCTGCCTGTGTCAAACCGAATTCTCGCGCCGCCGCCGCAAAACCACCCAACCTGCCAGCGGCCTCAAACACCCGCAACCAGTCAAGCGGCGGCAATCCAATACGTGCCTTTGCCATAGATTTTCCAACCCTAAGCCAAAAGAAGGCATAACTGTTTTGATGCCATTTCCTGCGGTATCTCTCAAGTCAGCAAATGCGCGACAAAGGAGAGCCCCCATGCTGCGCCAGGTCACCCATACCGACCAGATCGTTTCCCTGGAGTTTGCCGACGGCACAACCGCCCGGTTTCACGCCGTCTGGCTGCGCGACAATGCGCTGGACCCGGACACCCGCGCGCCTGGCAACGGCCAGCGCCTGATCACTATCGGCGACATTCCGGCCGACCTTTCCATCAGCTCCGCTTCGTCGGCAGACTGCGCGCTGTCCGTCACCTTTCAGCCCGAGAACAAGACCGTCACCTATCCGGCCGACTGGCTAGCCGAGCATACCTATGACCGGGATCACGACCATCCGATGGGCTGGACAGATCCGGGCATCACCACCTGGGAAAGCGGGATCGCCGCGCCCGGCGCCGACTGGGTCGGCGTGCATACCAATCCGGCGGTCAAGCGCGGCTGGCTGGCGGCTGTCGCCGAATACGGCTTTGCCCGGCTGACTGGTGGACCCACCGAACCCGGCGCCTTGCTCAAGGTGGCCCACCTTTTCGGCTATGTGCGCGAGACCAATTATGGCCGCTATTTCGAGGTGCGGACCGAAGTAAACCCAACCAACCTCGCCTATACCGGGCTGGGTCTTCAGGCCCATACCGACAACCCCTATCGCGATCCGGTGCCGACGCTGCAAATCCTCTATTGCCTGGAAAACAGTGCAGAGGGCGGCGACAGTATCGTGGTCGACGGCTTTCGCGCGGCAGAGCGGTTGCGCGATGCCAATCCCGAAGGGTTCGCCCTGCTGTGCGGTTACCCGGCCCGGTTCGAGTACCGGGGCGCGGACGGGGTCTGCCTGCGCGCGCGGCGCCCGATGATCGAACTGTCGCCTGACGGGCAACTGGTGGCGATCCGGTTCAACAACCGCTCCTCGGCTCCGTTCGTGGATATTCCCTTTGACAAGATGGAGGCCTACTACGCCGCCTATCGTCAATTGGCCGCGTTCATCGACGACCCGGCGATGGGGGTCGCATTCAAACTGGAACCGGGCGAAAGCTTTATCGTCGACAATACCCGGGTCCTGCACGCGCGCACCGGGTATTCCGGTGCTGGCTCACGCTGGCTGCAAGGGTGTTACGCCGACAAGGACGGGCTCCTCTCGACCCTTGCGGCGATGGACGCCACCGGTCTGGAGGCGGCGGAATGAGCCCTGATTTCTCAGAACTCAACCGCGACAACATCGTCGCGTTCCTTGGTGACATCTTCGCCCGGCGGGGCGGCGAGGAATATCTGGGAGAGCCGGTGACCATGGCCCAACACATGCTGCAAGGCGCCACAATCGCCGAACGGAACGGCCTGCCTGAGGAAATCATCGTCGGCGCGCTCTTGCATGATATCGGGCACTTCACCTCGGAATTCGGGACCTATCACCCTGACGACACCGAAGACCGCCATCACGAGGATGCGGGCGAGGCGGTATTGGCACCGTTCTTTCCGCCGGTGATCACCGATTGCGTAAAGTACCACGTGGCCGCAAAACGGTATCTCTGCGCCACCAAGCCCGAGTATTTCGCGCGCCTCTCGCCCGCTTCGGTCCATACGCTGGAATTGCAGGGCGGACCGATGAGCGCAGAGGAAGTGGCAGAGTTCGAGGCCAATCCGAACCTGAAGGAGATCGTTCAGGTCCGCTATCTGGACGAGGCAGGCAAGCGCGCCGATATGGAAACCCCCGACTTTGCCCATTTCGCGCCAATGGTGCAGCGCATGGTCGACAGACATATGGAGGCGTCATGACCGCGCCGGAATATATCTTCGAGGCCAGCAGCAAGCCGTCGCTGCCCTGGCATGAGGTGCCTTTGATCCGGGCCACGGATGAAAGCGTCAAGGGCTATGGCTGTCTGGTGGACGATCCCAACGCGTTCGAGATCGAAATCGTGCGCTGGCCCCGACAAGGCTGGCGCCCGATCGACGAAGGCACCGGCGACGAAGGCGGCTGGGTCGAAGGCACGTTCCGTGGCGAGTGGAAAGGCGACGTGCTCTACGGCACCAACGAGGCTGTTAAAGGACATTATGTTTTGGGCTGGTCCACCGATCCGCAACAGGCCCAGACCGAACGGCAGACCGCGCCACGCGATCAGGTATTGCTGTGGCATATGAATTATCACCCGGATGGCGGGCAGATGTTCTGGCCCATCGACAACAAGCCGTTCATCATCCCGGCGGCTCTGCCGGGCGACAATCTGACCCCGGACAAGGTAGTTGCTTTCTGGTGTGACGGTTCGCGGGGGCTCTATATTCATCCCGGCATCTGGCACGAGGGGATTTTCCCCGTAGAGAACGAGCAGCGCTTTCTCGACCGCCAAGGCCGCGTGCACGCCCGCGTCAGCGCCGACATCGGTCAGGAATTCGGCGTCTATCTGGCCTGTCCCCTGCGGACCGACAAGGTCAGAGACCTGTAAGAGACGGGCCGGGCACCTAACAGATGCCCGGCCCGCTTGTTCCCGACTGTTGCAGCGCGGCCTATTCGGCGGCCCAACCACCAACTGCTTTGACTTCCAGGAAGTCTTCCAACCCCCAAACACCGCCCTCGCGACCCTTGCCGGACTGTTTCATCCCGCCAAAGGGGGACCCGGCCGAACGGGATTTGCCGTTCATTTCAACCATACCCGAGCGCAGGACACGGGCCATGCGGTTTGCCCGAGCACCGTCCTGCGTCTGAACATAGTTGGTCAAGCCATAGGGCGTGTCATTGGCAATTTCGATGGCTTCCTCTTCGGTGTCGAACGGAATCATCGTCAGGACCGGGCCAAAGATTTCCTCGCGCGCGATGGTCATCTGGTTGTTGGCATCCGCGAACACGGTCGGGCGCACGAAAAAGCCCTTGTTGAACCCTTCGGGACGGCCAAGCCCACCCGCGACCAGTCGCGCGCCTTCGTCGATACCCTTCTGGATCAGGCCTTGGATCTTGTTCCACTGAAGTTCGTTGACGACCGGACCGATATGGCGGCCTTCGTCAAGCGCATTGCCAACGGTGACGCTCTTAGCAACTTCGGCCGCCGTTTCGACCGCCTGATCGTAGATTGGCCGCTGCACCAGCATCCGGCTGGGCGCGTTACAGCTCTGGCCGGTGTTGTTCATCATGTGCAGGACGCCACGCTTGACCGCCTTGTCATCGGCATCGGCAAAGATCACGTTCGCGCCCTTGCCACCCAGTTCCAGATGCACCTTCTTCAGCGTCTCGGCGGCGTTCTTGGAAATGGCAATACCGGCGCGGGTCGACCCGGTGAAGCTGACCATGTCGACATCCGGGTGGCCGGAAAGTTGCGAACCGACACCAACGCCGTCACCGTTCACGAGGTTGAAGACACCGGCCGGGAATCCTGCCTCGTCCATCAACTCGGCAAAGACCATGGCGTTGAGCGGGCTTTGCTCGGACGGTTTCAGGATCATCGTGCATCCGGCGATCGCGGCCGCGCCCACCTTTAGCGTGACCTGGTTCATCGGCCAGTTCCAGGGCGTGATCAGCGCCGCAACGCCCACCGCCTCATAGATGATCCGGTCGTTCGGCGCATGATCGCCCAAGGGGCGTTCGAATTCAAAGTTCTTGGCCGCCGTCAGGAAGTTCTTGAGGTGCCAAATGCCGGCACCGACCTGCTGGGTGCGCGACATGTCGATGGGCGCCCCCATTTCCAGCGACATGGCCTGTGCCAGGTCCTCCCCCCGGCGGCTGTAGACTTCCACAAGCTTCTCGACCAGGGCGATACGTTCGGCAACCGGGGTCGCCATCCAGGCAGGAAAGGCAGCCTTGGCAGCTGCGACAGCAGCGTTGGTATCAGCCTCGGAGCCCAGCGAGATAACGGCGCACGGCTCTTCGGTCGATGGGTTGATGACGTGGAAATCATTGGCGACGGCAGGCGCGACCCATTTGCCGTTGATGTAGAACTCGCGTTTCTCAAGCATGTCTGCCTCTCCTGATCAGGCTGTTTCGACCGGGCGGTCGGGAATCTTGGGTACTTTGTCACTCTGCCCAGGCGACGACAAGAGGGGGACTGAATAATTTGATCAAATTATGGAATCACGAATCATGGCCGATACAGGCGGCGGCACCTTGTCACGGGTATGTAACCCAGGGATGGCACTGACTAGATTGGCGTCATACGACTCGCTTTTGTATCAAAGGAGACAGCCATGGGCTTGCGCATCAACGACATCGTTCCCAACTTTACCGCCGAGACGGACAAGGGCACGATCAGCTTTCACGACTGGATCGGCGATAGCTGGGCCATCCTGTTCTCGCACCCCAAGGACTTTACCCCGGTCTGCACCACCGAATTCGGCGCCGTCGCGCAGCTGGCCGATGAATGGGCCAAACGCAACACCAAGGTGATCGGCGTTTCGGTCGACGGGGTCGAGGATCACAAGAAATGGAAAGGCGATATCGAGAGCTTTGCCGGCACCAGCGCCGGGTTCCCGATCATCGCCGACGAGGGGCTGGCTGTGTCCAAGGCCTTTGACATGCTGCCTGCCGACGCCTACTTACCCGACGGCCGCACCCCTGCCGACAGCGCCACGGTGCGGTCGGTCTTCATCATCAGCCCCGACAAGAAGCTGCAACTGTCGATGACCTATCCGATGTCGGTCGGGCGCAACTTTGCCGAGGTGCTGCGCGCGCTCGACGGGTTGCAGCGCACCTATCAGCAACCGCTGGCCACCCCCGCCAACTGGCAAACCGGTCAGGACGTGATCGTTGCGCTGGCACTGGACAATGCCGCCGCCGAGGAAAAATACGGTGCGCTGGACATCAAACTGCCTTATCTGCGGTTTGCGAAAAACCCGGGCTAAGCCCATTGCGGGCGCGGGGTGACCTGCGCCCGCCAACCAAGAAAGACGCACGCCATGGCCTCTTTGAAACGCTGGCTCGACCTGCGCCGCAACCCCTGGAAGGCCGAGCATTATGCCGGGCTCAAGGCGTGGCGCGTGGAAAACGCGCTCCAGACCCGCTTTTACACCTATGACGATCTACCTCCGGACGCCGTGGTGCTGGACGTCGGCGGATTCGAAGGTGGCTGGGCCGACCGTGTCATTTCCGTTCAACCCAAGGCGCAGGTGCATGTGTTCGAGCCTCACCCACGCTTTGCCAGCGCGCTGCGGACAAAATTCGCGGATCGGCCGAATATCATGGTGCATGATTTCGCCATGGGCGGGGCCGAGGGCACCCTGACGCTCAGCGACGACGGCGATGCCTCCTCAGCCTTTGGCGGACAGGACGGCGCGCTTGTGGCGCCGGTGCGCCCCGTCGGCGCGGTCTTTGCCGAACTGGGGCTGGACCGGGTCGAATTGATGAAGGTCAATATCGAGGGCGGCGAATACGATCTGCTGCCCGCCCTGCTGGACAGCGGGCTGATGCCCCGCATCGCGCGGCTTCAGGTTCAGTTTCACCTGTTCGAACCGGCCTTGATCGAGACCCGCAACGCGATCTGCGCGCGACTGGGGGAAACCCATAATTGCGCTTGGTGCTATCCGTTCATCTGGGAGGAATGGCGCCTGCGCTGAGGCGCCTTCAGCCGCGTGTCAGCCGCCGCACCGCCGCGCGATACCGCGCGCGATGCCATTCACGGGTCAACCGCTCGGCCAGGCTCTTCTTTGCACCGATGGTGCTGCCGCCAATGGCCTCGGTCCGGTCGGTCAGACCCGAGGGGCTGATCACCCCCAACCGCAACCCGGTATGCCAGTGCATTTGCAGGAAGGTGTCCACCGGCCGGTCAAAGGGTTCGGTCAGGCACAGCAACCGCTCGGCCGCCCAACGCGCCACCAACTGGCCCGAGGTGCGCAGCGGTGTCAGTTCAGGTTGCGTCAACACCGCCTGCCCCTGCTGATCTATCGCGGACGCGGTCACCGGACGGGTCTGGAACTGGATATAACCCATCTGCGCCACATGGCGCTGCGCCAGCGCCAGCGCATCGGCGAAACCCGTCTCCAGCGCCATGTCATCTTCGATAATCAGCGCGGCCTCGGCATCACTCTCGACCAGCCGGGCCCAGGCGGCGCGGTGGCTGAGGAAACAACCTATCTCGCCCGGACGCAGATCAAAGGGATAAGCGGGTTGCAGGATCCCGGGCCGAAAGGCCCGGCCCCGCGCCTCCGGCGCCAGTGCCGCGCCATCGACGGCAGGCAACAGCGCGGCATACGGCAGTTGCTCCACCAGGGTCTCAGCTTGCGCGCGCCGGTCCTTGGCGCGTTCCAGATGAATGACGAAACCGATCAGATCCATGCCGGACCTCCTTGTCGCCGCCAGTCCAAACACGCGGCCCGAATGAAAAAGGCCCAGACAGGATGTCCGGGCCTTTCCGTCTCTGCAAGACCAGAGGCTTATTCAGCCTCAGAGGCCTCTTTCTTTTCCGGCACGATCTCTTCGCCGGTTTCCTGATCGACAACCTTCATCGACAGGCGCACCTTGCCGCGATCGTCAAAGCCCAGCAGCTTGACCTTCACTTCCTGACCTTCCTTCAGAACGTCCGAGGGATGGTTCAGGCGGCGGTTCTCGATCTGGGACACGTGCACCAGACCGTCGCGCTTGCCAAAGAAGTTCACGAAGGCGCCGAAATCGACGATCTTCACGACCTTGCCGGTATAAACCTGACCCTCTTCCGGCTCGGCAACGATCGACCAGATCATGTCATAGGCCTTCTTGATCGAGTCGCCGTTGGGCGAGGCGATCTTGATGATGCCATCGTCGTTGATATCGACCTTGGCGCCCGACACTTCGACGATCTCGCGGATCACCTTGCCGCCTGAACCGATCACTTCGCGGATCTTGTCGGTGGGGATCTGCATGGTCTCGATGCGCGGTGCGTGAACCGAGAAGTCAGCGGCGCCAGACAGCGCCTTGTTCATCTCGCTCAGGATGTGCATCCGGCCATCCTTGGCCTGCGACAGGGCTTTCTCCATGATCTCGGGCGTGATGCCTGCGACCTTGATGTCCATCTGCAACGAGGTGATGCCGTTTTCGGTCCCTGCCACCTTGAAGTCCATGTCGCCCAGGTGGTCTTCGTCACCCAGGATGTCGGTCAGAACCGCATAAGATCCGTCGTCTTCCAGGATCAGGCCCATGGCCACACCGGCAACGGCGGATTTCAGCGGCACGCCCGCATCCATCATCGACAGCGAACCGCCGCAGACCGATGCCATCGAGGACGAACCGTTCGACTCGGTGATCTCGGACACAACGCGGATGGTATAGGGGAAGTCGGTCGGCGCCGGCAGCACCGCTTGAAGCGCGCGCCAGGCCAGTTTGCCATGGCCGATCTCACGACGGCCGGGCGAACCCACACGGCCAACCTCGCCCACCGAATAGGGAGGGAAGTTGTAATGCAGCAGGAAGTTCGATTTGAAGTTACCGTGCAGCGCGTCGATGAACTGTTCATCGTCGCCGGTGCCCAGCGTGGTCACGACCAGACCCTGGGTCTCGCCCCGGGTGAACAGGGCCGAACCATGGGTCCGCGGCAGCAAGCCGGTTTCGGCCACGATCGGACGCACGGTGGTGGTGTCACGGCCGTCAATCCGCTTGCCACCCTTGACCACGTCGCCGCGCAGGATGCCGGCTTCGAGTTTCTTCAGGGCCGAGCCGAGGTTGCCGTCCGCCAGCTGTTCCTCGGACAGGGCGGCCTTGATGGCCTCGCGCGCGGCGGCAACGGCTGCGGTGCGCTCCTGCTTGTCGGTGATGGCAAATGCGGCGCGCATCTGCTCTTCACCAGCGGCTTTGACGGCGGCGTAGAGGTCGGAATAGTCCGGCGGGGTAAAGTCAAACGGTTCCTTGGCGCATTGCTCGGCAAAGGCGATGATCAGGTCGACCACCGGCTGAATCTGCTCATGCGCAAAGGTCACGGCGCCCAGCATCTCGGCCTCGGTCAGTTCATAGGCCTCGGATTCCACCATCATCACGGCGTCCTTGGTTCCGGCGACAACCAAGTCCAGACGCTGTTCGGGATTCAGGCGCAGGTCCTGCATGTCGTCGACAGTCGGGTTCAGGACATATTCACCATCGACAAAGCCCACGCGGCAGCCCGCGATCGGACCCATGAACGGCACGCCCGAGATGGTCAGCGCGGCCGAAGCGGCGATCATCGCCACGATATCGGGATCGTTAACCAGGTCGTGGCTCAGCACGGTGCACATCACCAGCACTTCGTTCTTGAAGCCGGGCACGAACAGCGGACGGATCGGCCGGTCGATCAGGCGCGCGGTCAGCGTTTCCTTCTCGGTCGGGCGCGCCTCGCGCTTGAAGAAACCGCCCGGCACCTTGCCCGCGGCATAGTATTTTTCCTGATAGTGAACCGTCAGGGGAAAGAAATCCTGGCCCGGCTTCTGCTCGCGGGCAAAGGTCACGTTGGCCATCACGCGGGTCTCGCCCAGAGTGGCGATCACCGAACCGTCGGCCTGACGGGCAATCTTACCCGTTTCCAGTGTAAGCGTTTCCTCGCCCCACTGCATCGATTTCGTCGTTACATCAAACATATGCGTATCCTAGATGGGAGCACTCCCAGGCGTATCCCGGGTCTCCCGTTTCAATGGCGGCCCCATTGCCGCCGACCCCGTTATCATTTCCTTCACGGTGCCGGGGTCGGGGCACCACGTCTCAGATTGTGCGCGCATACAGTGTTTTTCTGCGGATTGAAAGAGAAACCGGCGCCACTGGCGGGAACCAGCGCGCGCCGGTGCGGGAACCGGTCAGACCGGGCGAACCACCAGTTGTGGCCGACCGTCCGATGTGCAGCGAGTTGACCTTCCGTCCCAGCCAATCACACTGCTGACGCGCTGCCGGAAGGCCGAGAAACTGTCGAAGGTTACCACATCGACCGGCTGATCGAAATGCAGCGTGATCCGCCTGTGCGCGCCGTCGCCCATCACCGTCAGCCCCCGGATCTCGCCCGTGAAAGGCTGGCCCAGGTAATCGCCGCTGACGCGGTCGCCGACCCGCAAGTGCAAGCGGTTGCCCGCACGGGCCACAAGCGTATTCCAGTCGCGCACGCCATGCTGATGTGCCACCAGTTCCAGCGCCTGCGCATGGCTCAGCTCGGCGCCGGTATCGCGCAGTTTTCCGCGCAGCCGCTTGGCCTGCGCCTTCAACTCCTCGATCGGAGCAATCTCTTGATCGTTTTTCATCTTTGCCTCGTTTTCCCAAACGGGCGCATCAGATCGGACGGGGCTCGCATTGCCATCCATGCGCCGGGAAAGGGGCAAGGATCATCAGAAAACCGGGTTTCACCATAGCCCCAAGGGCCGCGAGCGGCAGGGAACCCGAACCTGAGCCTTGCATAGGTGCGCGCAGGCCTTCTGTCAACGAGGCTGGTACGGGGCGGCATTTGACCCTAAACAGGCCGAAGAAACCCGGGGACCTCATGATCACTGCACGCCTGCACGGCCGTCTCGGCAACCAGATGTTCCAATACGCCGCCGCCGCCGGATTGGCGGCGCGCCTCTGTACGCGCGTGGGCATCGACAGCCGCGAGGCAGAGGCGCGCGGCGAAGGTGTGCTGACACGGGTGTTCGATCTGGACCTGGCCGAACCCGAACACCTGCCGCCGCTGAAACGGGACGGGGCATTGCGTTACGGTCTGTGGCGCGCCTTTGGCACGCGCCCGAGGTTCCGGCGCGAGCGCGGACTTGGCTACAACCCCCAGATCGAGACCTGGAGCGATGGTACCTATCTGCACGGGTACTGGCAGTCCGAGCGGTACTTCGAACATATCAGCCACCGCATCCGGTCGGATTTCACCTTTCCCCCATTCAGTGACAGCCGCAATGCGGACATGGCCGAACGCATCGCCGGATCGGAAACGATCTCGCTGCATGTCCGGCGCGGAGACTATGTGGCCCTTGCCGCGCATGCGCTTTGCGATCAGCGCTACTACGAGGCGGCGCTGGAGGCCGTGATGCGCGGCATCACAGGCGACCCGGTGGTCTATGTGTTTTCCGATGACCCGGACTGGGCCAAGGCGAACCTGCCCTTGCCGGTGGAAAAGGTGGTAGTCGATTTCAACGGACCAGAGGCCGATTTCGAGGACATGCGCCTGATGAGCCTGTGCCGACACAACATCATCGGCAATTCCTCTTTCTCGTGGTGGGCGGCCTGGCTTAACAGCAACCCGGAAAAACGGGTCGCAGGACCCACCCGCTGGTTCGGCGACCCAAAGCTGAGCAACCCCGATATCCTGCCGCCGGACTGGATGAGAATCACCGTCTGACCGGGTGACGAATGTCGCCTTGGGGGCGCTGCCCCCGCCGCGCTTTGCGCGACTCCCCCGGAGTATTTTCGGCAAAGTGAATGGGCTTGGCGGGATCAGAACGGCGCCGGGGCGCGGAATTTCATCGACTGGCCGCTTTCGGGGTGTTTCAGGCGCAGTTCCTCGGAATGCAGCATCAGGCGCGGGAAATCGCGCGCAGGGCCCGTGGCGTAAAACGGATCGCCCAGGATCGGATGCCCCAGCGCCCGGCAATGCACCCGCAACTGGTGCGACCGGCCGGTTTTCGGTGTCAGCCGAACCCGGGTGGTGTCGCCCTCGTAGCGCAAGACGCGCCAGTCGGTCACTGCCGGGCGCCCGGTTTCGTGACAGATCATCTGGCGCGGCCGGTTGGGCCAATCGACAATCAGCGGCAAATCGACGGTACCGGTCTTGGGCTCAAGCCTGCCCCAAAGTCTTGCGACATAGGTCTTTTTCGTCTTGCGCTCTTCGAACTGGCGGCCAAGGTTGCGCTGCGCGTGCGGGGTCTGGCCAAAGACCATCACCCCCGATGTATCCCGGTCAAGCCGATGCACCAGCAGCGCGCCGGGAAATGCCGCCTGAACGCGGCTGAGCAGGCAATCGGCCAGGTGTTCGCCGCGCCCGGGCACGGACAGCAGGCCGGCCGGCTTGTTGACCACGATCAGTTCGGCGTCCTCGTGGATCACGTCCAGCGGGTCTTGGGGGGGCGAATAGTCTTCGTTCATGGCCGCATGCCCTAGCGCAGACGGCGGGTTCTCGCAACGTCGCGCTTGCGCTGGCGATGTGGCAGCGCAAGGCTGCGGCCGAACCATCGAGAGGAGAAACCAGATGCACCCCACGATCGCACGAATGCAGGAGGTGGTGACCAAGGGCGACGAAAGCCTGATCCATGCGTTGCTCGCCGAGGATGTCCGTTTCCTGCCACCGACCTATTACAAAACCTGGACCGGGCGCGATGCGGTGGCAGCGGTTCTGGGTCATGTGGGCCAGGTGTTTTCCGACTTTCGTTATCGCCGGATAATGGGCAAAGGCAAGGATTGGGCGCTGGAATTCCAATGCAAGGTCGGCGATCTGGACGCGGTGGGCGTCGATCTGATCACCCTCAACGATGCCGGGCTGATCCAGGAGTTCGAAGTGGTCATGCGCCCCTACAAGACCGTGGGCGCCCTGCGCGATGCGATGAACGCGCGGGTGATGACCGATGCGCGATTCCTCAAGTTTCGCGAGGCACTTAGCTGATTGGCATAGACCAGATCCTGCGTGTTCCCCTGCTGCCAGTCCTTGCGGCGCAGGGGCTGGCGGTGCGGCGCAAGGCGCAGCTCTTGGACGAACCGGCGGGGCCGCGCGCGGGGCGCGTCGGGTCCGGTCCGGCGCTACGTTTGCTGATCGCGGGCGACAGCGCCGCTGCGGGGGTTGGCGTTGACAGTCAGGACTTGGCGCTGAGCGGGCAGCTGGTGTCGCGGCTGGCGCAAGCCTTTACCGTCGACTGGCGGCTCGAGGCGACCACCGGCCACACCACCCGTGATACGCTGGAGCGATTGGGCGCCCTGCCCGGCCCGTTCGATGTCGTCGTGACTTCGCTGGGGGTGAACGACACCACCCGCGCGACCTCGGCCCGGCAATTCGCGGCCCGGCAGGCGGCACTGATGGAGCTGTTGACCGGACCGCTGGCGGCACGGCTGGTGGTGGTCACATCGGTGCCGGACATGGCCCTGTTCCCGGCCCTGCCGCAACCGCTCTCATGGGTATTAGGTCAGCAATCTCAAAGACTTGACCGGTCTCTTGCCGCAATGCTCTACCGTTTTCCGCAAGCGGTTCATCATCGTCCGCAGATCCCTCTGGATCCGGCGATGGCGGCGCGGGACGGCTACCATCCCAGCGCGCTGGCCTATGCACATTGGGCCGAGGGGCTGGCGCGGGTGATCGAGGGTCAGGCGCGACGCATCTGACGCAGCATCGGCAAGGAATAGATCACCAGCGCGGCCCAGATCATCGGGAAGGCGATCATGCGGCCGCGGTCGATCTCTTCTCCGAAAAGGATGATGGCGGTGATGAAGATCATCGTTGGTGCGATGTATTGCAGTATACCCATGGTCGACAGGCGCACCAGTTTCGCGCCATTGGCATAGACCAGCAGCGGCACCGCCGTTACCACACCCGCCCCGGCCAGCAGTACCGTATCTTGTGTCGTGACACCAAACGACCCCAACCCCTGCGCCGATTGCCACAAGAGAAAGGCCAGCGCAAAGGGCGTCAGGATCAGCACTTCGAGCAGGAAACCCTGGTTCGGACCGATGGGCAGAGACCTCTTGAACAGCGCGTAAAAGCCCCAGCTGACGGTCAGGCTGAGAGCTGCCCAAGGCAGCTTACCAGCCTCGAAGACCAGCACGGCAACCCCTGCGGTGGCCAGCATGATCGCAAGACCTTGTATGCGCGTCAGCCTCTCCCCCAAGATAAGGGCTGCGAGGGCGATGCTGAAGAGCGGGTTGATATAGTAGCCCAACGCTGCATCTAGCGCATGACCACTGGTGATTGCCCAGACATAGATGGCCCAGTTGACCGAGATCAGCGCCGCCGTCACACAAGCCATGCCCAGCATGCGCGGGTTACGCAGCGCGGCGCGCAGGTCGCGTGTCCGACCCAGCGCGATCAGCAGGATACCCGCCACAGGCACCGACCAGACGATACGATGGGCCACCACCTCGACCGGAGAGATGTGGGATAACGCCTTCATATACAAGGGTAAAAATCCCCAGAGGAGATAGGCCGTGATGGCCAGCGCCAAACCGCGCGGGGTATCCACGTTCTGGGTCTGGGTCATCCGCGATCTCCTTCACTTGTGCAGGTGTTGTGCAGATGAAGGCGGGAAAAGGAAAGCGACAAAACTGAGTGGGGGTCATCAAGACCCGTGATGGGTCGCGGATCTGGGCGGTGTGCGGCGGCAACCCCGGGCCGGATTTGTACAGGAAACTGACCGTTTTGTACGCCGCTCAGACCCCGGATTGACCGTTTTGTACAGGGGGGTGCAAAGCGCCCCGGGACCTCGAAACCAGAGGAACGCGCGGCGACGCCGCGCGTTCCTGAACCTTGGGAGGACGGGTCAGACCTTTACCCGTTCGGACTTGGGGTCGTACATCGGGGCGAGCGCGGCCTCGGCGCGGATGCGGGTGCCCATCACGTCGATCTCGTAGGTCGAGGCCAGAACATCCGCCGCGCTTTCGCCTTCGCAGGGGACATAGCCCATACCGATGGCGCCGCCCAGGTGGTGGCCATAGGCGCCAGAGCTGAGGTAGCCAACGATCTGCCCGTCCCTGAGCAGCGGCTCGTTATGATAGAGCAGCGGTTCGGGGTCGGTCAGGCGGAACTGGACCATGCGGGTTTTCAGCCCCTCGTCCTTCTTCCGCAGCACCGCGTCGCGGCCGATGAAGTCGGGTTTGTCGGTCTTGACGGCAAAACCCAGGCCCGCCTCCAGCACGTGATCCTCTGGCGTGATGTCATGGCCGAAATGGCGGAACGCCTTTTCGATCCGGCAGCAATCCATCACATGCATGCCGCAGAGCTTCATGCCCAGATCCTGACCCGCCTCGAACAGGGTTTCAAACGCATGGCCCGCCATGTCGGAGGAGACGTAGATTTCCCATCCCAGCTCGCCCACGTAAGTCACGCGGTGGACGCGGGCGAGGCCCATGCCCAGTTCGATCTCCTGCGCGGTGCCAAAGGGGTTTGTGGCGTTGGAGAAGTCGTTGGGGCTGACCCGCGCCATCAGTTCGCGCGCCTTTGGCCCCATCACCGCCAGCACGCCCTCACCCGCCGTCACGTCGGTGATCACCACGCGGAAATCGCCCACGAGGCGCATCATCCGGGTCTGGTCGGCATATCGGGTGGCCGCAGGGGTGACCACCAGATAGGCGGTCTCGCTGAGGCGGGTAACAGTGACGTCGGCCTCGATCCCGCCGCGCGCGTTCAGGAACTGGGTATAGACGATGCGCCCCACGGGCACGTCGAACTGGCCGCCCGCGATGTGGTTGAGATAGGCGGTGGCGTCCGGCCCCTCGACACGGATCTTGCCAAAGGAGGACATGTCATACATGCCCAGCCCGGTGCGGATCGCCTTGTGTTCCTCGGCCACGTTGTCGAAGAAGTTCTGCCGCCGCCAGCTGTAGCGGTATTCGCGCTCCTGATCCGGGCGCGCGTACCAGTTGGCGCGCTCCCAGCCTGCCAATTCGCCGAACACTGCGCCATTTGCTTTCAGGTGCTCATGGAACGGGGTGCGGCGCACCCCGCGCGAGGTGGCTTTCTGCCTGTAGGGGAAGTGATCGGCATAGAGCAGGCCCAGCGTTTCGGTCGAGCGTTCGACCAGATAGCGCTTGTTGCCCTGAAACGGCTGCATGCGGGCGATGTCGACATCGCCGAGGTCAAAGGGCTTCTCGCCGCTATCCATCCACTGGCTGAGCGCATGGCCCGCGCCGCCCGCCGACTGGATGCCGATCGAGTTGAACCCGGCGGCGACCCAGACATTGTCCATCTCGGGCGCGAGGCCAAGGTGATAGGCGTCGTCGGGGGTAAAGCTTTCAGGTCCGTTGAAGAAGGTGTGAATGCCCGCGCTGCCCAGCATCGGCATGCGGTTCACGGCGGCCTCGAGAATCGGTTCGAAATGGTCGAAATCCTCGGGCAGCTGGTCGAATTCGAATGTGTCGGGGATGCCGTCCATGCCCCAGGGTTTCGATTTCGGCTCAAATGCACCCAGCATCATCTTGCCCGCGTCTTCCTTGTAATAGGCGCACTCGTCGGGGACGCGTAGAACCGGCATCTGGGTCAGGCCCTGGATGGGTTCCGAGACGATGTAGAAATGTTCGCAAGCTTGCAGAGGCACATTGATGCCCGCCATGCGGCCCACCTGATGGCCCCACATACCGGCACAGTTCACGATCATGTCACAGGTGATATGGCCCTGTTCAGAGCCATCGTCGCTGATCCAGTCGACGCCGGTGACCCGGCGGCCCTGTTTCGCGATGCCGGTGACCTTGATCCGCTCCTTGACCACGGCGCCGCGCTGACGCGCGCCCTTGGCCAGGGCCAGCGCGATATTGGCCGGGTCGGCCTGACCATCGGTCGGCAGCCAGACACCGCCGGTGACACCATCGAGGTTGATGTGCTGATAGCGTTCCTTGACCTCGGCCGGCGACAGTTCCTCGACCGGGACGCCAAAGGCACGGGCCATGGCGGCGTTGCGATAGAGCTCTTCCAGCCGTTCGCCCGTGAGCGCGACCGAGACCGAACCGACCTGCCGCATGCCGGTGGCAACGCCGGTCTCGGCCTCGAGCCCCATATAGAGCTCGGCCGAATAGCGGGCGAGCTTGGTCATGTTCGAGCTGGCGCGCAGCTGGCCGATGAGGCCCGCGGCATGCCAGGTGGTGCCCGAGGTCAGTTGCTTGCGTTCGAGCAGAACGACGTCTTTCCAGCCGAGCTTGGTCAGATGATAGGCGACCGAGCAGCCGACGACGCCGCCGCCGATGATGACCACGCGGGCCTGGGTGGGAAGATCAGCCATGTTTGTCTCCGGATCTTGAGATTTGCCCGAGAATGGCACGGGCGGGCGACAGGAAATCCTTTAAAAACGTCACGCGACTTGCGAAAATCACCGCTGCGCGGCGGTTCGTTTCTGTCGTCTGAGGGCAAAGGGGGTGATGCCGTAGAAGCTTTTGTAGACTGCCGAGAAACCGTTAGGAAAACCGCAGGCAAAACCGATCTCGCGGACGCTGAGCGTGGTGTTGAGCAGCAAGGTATTGGCCTTGGCCAGCCGCATCTCGCGGTAGAAGTTGTTGGGCGTGGTGCCGAGATAGGTCTTGAACTTGCGCTCCAGCGAGCGGTTCGAGAGGCCCAGTGCGGCGACGATCTCGTTTATGGGCAGGGGGTCTTCGATATTGGTCTGCATGATCTTGATGCACTGGTCGAGCGCATCGTCGCCGGTGGCGCTGGTCTTGAGGCCGGACATCGGCTGCATCGCGCCGAAATCGCGGATGTGTTCATGCAGCATGATGTCTGCCACGGTCATCTTTGCCGATCCCGAGATGTGCTGCCCGATGACCGCGAGCGCCACGTCGACGGTGGCGCCCATTCCGGCGCAGGTGATCACCGGCCCCTGCTGAGTGGCGATGGAAAAGCGCGCGTCGAAGCGCGCGCCGCGTTCGCGCAGAAAGACCGCGTTCTCCCAATGGGTGGCCAGATCGGCGCTGCCGCGTTCGTTGATATAGCGGCTGGCAGCCTCGGCCAGCAGAAACACCTGCGCGCCGCGAAAAGTATAGTCTTGCACAACACGGCCCAGCGACAGGTCGGGCTGATCGGGGTCGGAATTGCCGATGACAAAGAGGTAATCGGCCTGCGGCTGTGCCGACACGCGCTCGGTCGCCACAGCGGCGCCACTGCTGCTTTCGATCAAGCCGCCGTGCAGCGAGCGGTAAGTGAACGCGAAGGGGGGGGTGGGACAAACCCGATTGGCAATGCGCAACACTTCGATCAGAGCGGCAAGTTCGAACAGGACGAAGCCGGGCGCCACAAGCACATCAAATTGCCGCAGCTTCTTGTCGGGGTTTAACCGGCGCAGTTTGGGCTTGGCCGTCATGGCGGGGTCCTCAGACGATAGTGTGCCCGGCGGCGCGGAGTCGCTGGGCCAGATGCGCGATATGGGTGGGGCCGACCTCGCAACAGCCGCCGACGATGGTGGCGCCCTGTTTGATCCAGCCCATGGCGAATTCGGCATAGGCCTCGGGCGTCAGGTCGACGCGGGCGGTGAGCGCCTCGACCGTGGGGCGCGATTCGAGGAAGGCCTCGGTGATGCGGGTGAAGCCGTTGGCATAGGCGCCGAAGGGCAGGCCGAAGCCCGCGATGATGTCGAGCGCGGCGGCCATGGCCTCGGGGCGGGAGCAGTTCATCAGAACCGCCTGGGGCTGGTATTGCGCGACAATGGCGGCCAACTCGCCCACCTCTTCGCCCGAGCGTAGGCGGGTGCCGTCGTCATCCATCACGGTGACCGAGAGCCAGACGGGTTTGGTGCCGATGGACGCACCCCGGAGAGCGCCCTCGGCCTGGGCGACCGAGGCGGCGGTTTCGATCAGGAACAGGTCGACCCGGTCGTTCATCGCGCGCACGCTGTCGGCATAAAGCGCCTCGGCCTCTTCTGGTGGAGGGCATATGTCAGGGCGGTAGGAGGCGCCGAGCGGCCCCAGCGCGCCTGCGATGCGGCCCGTGCCATGCGCGGCGCGGGCGGTTTCGGCCTGGGCCAGCGCGGTGTCAATCAGCGCCTCGAACCGGTCGCCGATCCCGGCCGGTTCCAGCCGGTCGCGCAGCACCGCATAGGTGTTGGTGGTGGCGATGGTGGCGCCTGCGTCGAAATAATCGCGATGCACGGCGCCGACATGATCGGGCGCCTCGAGCATGACAGAGGTGGACCAGAGCGGTGTCGGGCGCTTGCCCGCGCGTTTGACAAGTTCCTGGCCGATGGAGCCATCAAGCAGGGTAATGTCGGTCATGCGGCCTCCTGTGGCGGAATGAGGACGATCTTGCCGGGCAGGCGTTTGGTCATGAATTCGGCCTGTGCCTCGGCGATCTGGTGGAGCGGATAGGTGGCGGAAACCAGCGGGCGGATGGCGCCTGCATTGATCAGGGCGATCAGGTCGGCAAAGACCGCGCGCGGTTGGTAGGTGGCGCCGTGGATGGTGATGTCGGGCAGGTAGATCTGGCGCAGGTCGGCGGTGACCATAGGCCCGGCGATGGCGCCCGAGACGGCATAGTGGCCGCCGGGTTTCAGGGCGCGGATCAGGTCGGGCCAGATCGGGCCGCCGACCACGTCGATCACCCGGTCGAATTGGGCGGGCGGGGGCGTGTCGTCGCGGCCCAGGATGGCTGTCGCCCCGGCGGCGGTGACGGCCTCGGCCTTGGCAGGCGCGGTCATCGCGGTGACGGTTGCGCCCAGATACGCGGCCAGTTGCACGGCGGCGAGCCCCACGCCGCCCGAGGCGCCGGTGATCAGCACCATATCACCCTGCCCCACGCTGCAGCGCGCCAGCAGGTTCCATGCGGTGCCATAGGCACAGGGCATGGCGGCGATTTCGATATCCGAGAGCGACGAGGCGGTGACGTCGAAGAGGTCACCCGCGTCGAGCAGGCAATATTCGGCAAAGGCGCCGTCCAGTTCCGAACCAAGGGCCACGAAGCCGAAGGGGTTGTCGGGTGTCGGACGCGGCAGGTTGATCTGGCAGGTGACGCGCTGGCCGGTGGTCCAGCCGGTCACCCCCGCGCCCAGCGCCACAATGCGGCCGCAGAGGTCGCCGCCCTGGATGCGGGGGAAGGTGAGCGCCCCGGCCCAGCCGCCCGCCTCTCCGGTTTCGCCGCTGTCAGTGGCGCCTGTCACATCCGAGGAATACCAGCCGATCCGCGTGTTGATGTCGGTGTTGTTGACCCCGGCGGCCAGCACCCGGACCAGAACCTGCCCCGGCCCGGGGGCCGGGACGGGGATGTCAACGCACCACGCCAGCGCCTCTGGCCCACCGTGGCGGGTCAGTTGGACGCCGGACATGGTGGCGGGGATGCTCATGCGCGCAACCGCTCGTTTTCCGGATCCCAAAGCGGGGCGTCGGGCTGCACAACGGCGCGGCATTTCTCTCCGTAGATCTCGACCTCCAGCACGGTGCCCGGCACCGCCAGATCGGCGCGCACCATGCCCAGCGCCACGCTGGCGTTGATGCGATAGCCCCAGGCGCCCGAGGTGGTCTCGCCCACGATCTGCCCGTCATGCCAGAGGCAGGACATATAGGGCGCGTCGGCATCTCCGGCCTCGACCAGCAGGGTGACGAAGCTCTTCTTCACCCCGCGCTGTTTCTCGGCCAGGATCGCGGCCTTGCCCGGGAAATCCTGCGGCTTGTCGAGCTTGACGAAGCGCTCCAACCCGCCTTCGAGCATCGAGTAGTCAGTCGACAGGTCACCCTTCCACGCGCGATAGCCCTTTTCCACGCGCAGGGAGTTGAGCGCCCACATGCCGAAGGGTTTGGCCCCGGCGGCGAGGATCGCATCATAGATCGCGGGCATATGTACGTTGAGCGCGTGCACCTCCCATCCCAGTTCCCCGGCAAAGGAGACCCGGATCAGAAAGGCGGGTTGGCCCGCGACGGTGGCGGCCTGATGCGTCAGCCAGCCCTTTGACAGGTCGGCGTTCGACAGCCCGGCGAGGATCTCGCGCGATTTCGGGCCGGTAACGATCAGCGTGTCGCGGGTGGTGGTCACATCATCGACCGTGACCCCGGCGGGCATGGCACCCAGCAGGATATCTCGGTCGTGCCATTGCGCGGTGGCTGCGGTGATCATGACAAACTCGTCCTCGCCCAACCGGATACACGACATTTCGGTCAGGATGCGGCCACGGCTTTCGGAGATGTAGACGAGGTTCATCCGCCCCACCTTGGGCAGGCCGCCGGTGATCAGGCCGCGCAGCGCCTCGGCGGCACCTGCGCCCTTGACCAGAAAGCGCGAGAAGCCGGGCAGGTCGAGCACGCCGCAATGATCGCGCACGGCCTCGCATTCCTCCTTGATCCGCTGCTCCCACGGGCCCGAGCGGCCCCAGGTGTGGGTGCTTTCCTCGGACGTGTCATCGCCCGGCTGCGCGAACCAGTTGGCGCGTTCCCAGCCGTTATAGACGCCCATGACTCCGCCCTGCGCCTTGACCCGGTCATGCACCGGCGAGAGTTTCTTGTCGGGCGCGGCAGGCCAGCGGTGCCAGGGGAAGTGCATGGCATATTCGTTGCCATAGACCTCCATGCCCTTTTTCACGCAGTAGTCGTGATCGGTGTAGTCGGTATAGCGGCGCGGATCGCAGGACCACATGTCCCATTCGGTCTGGCCATCGACGATCCATTCCGCCAGAACCTTGCCCGCACCGCCGCCCTGAGCGATGCCGAAGGTGAACACGCAAGCCTCGAAGGCGTTCTTCACACCGGGCATCGGGCCGATCAGCGGCAGCCCGTCGGGGGCATAGGGGATCGGGCCGTTGATGATGCGGCTGACACCGGCGGTGGCGGTGACCGGCACGCGTTCCATTGCGTCGGCGACGATATCCTCGATCCGGTCCAGATCGTCCGACCAGAGCTGGAAGCTGAAATCGTCCGGCATCGGGTCGCTGTCCACGTCCCAATGGGCACGGCAGTTGGGTTCGTAGGGGCCGATGTTGATGCCGTTCTTTTCCTGCCGCAGGTAATAGGACACGTCCACATCGCGCAGCAGAGGCAGCTTGCGGCCGTTCTCCTTGGACCAGGCCTCAAGCTCGGGGATCTGTTCGGTCAGCAGATACTGGTGGCTCATCACCATCATCGGCACGGTGCGCCCGCCATAGGGTTTGAACCACTCGCCAACCCGCTGGGCATAATAGCCTGCGGCGTTGACCACATAGTCACAGGAAATGTCGCCCTTGTCGGTATGAACGATCCAGCTGCCATCATCCTGCTGGGTGACGCCGGTGGCAGGGCAGAACCGCAAGATCTTGGCCCCCATGTCGCGCGCGCCCTTGGCCAGTGCCTGGGTCAGCTGCGCCGGGTCGATATCGCCATCGGTCGGATCGTAAAGCGCCCCGGCCATGTCATGAGTTTCCAGGAAGGGATAACGCGCCTTGGCCTCGTCGGGCGTCAGCATCTCCATCTTGATACCCTGATAGCGGCCCATGGCGCAGGCGCGCTCGAACTCCTGCATCCGCTCGCGCGTATGCGCCAGCCGGATCGAGCCGGTCTGGTGGTAGTTCATCGGATAATCGACTTCTTCGCCCAGACGGGCATAGAGCTCGGTCGAGTACCGCTGCATGTTCATGATCGACCACGAGGTCGAAAAGGTCGGCACGTTGCCGGCCGCATGCCAGGTGGAGCCCGCGGTCAGCTCGTTCTTTTCCAGCAGAACGCAGTCGGTCCAGCCCTTTTTCGCCAGGTGATAGAGCGAGGACACCCCCACCACACCGCCGCCGATGATGACCACGCGGGCCTTGTTGGGAAAATCGGACATGTTCACTCCCTAGTCCTTGTGCGGCGCATCGTCCGCGATGTCGTAATAGTCGCCCTTGTCGGCGACAAAGATGTGCTTGGTCAGGCGCAGGCCGGTGGGGCCATCGACAGACCCCAGCGAAAAGCTGATCGTGTCTTCGTCATTGGCCTTCCAGAACAGGAACGCGCCGCAGCGGGCGCAAAAACCGCGTTTGGCGCTGTCGCTGGCGGCAAACCAGCTGACCGGGCCGGTGATGGTCAGGTCGGCCTCGGGCACAAAGGCCGAGGACCAGATGCCGCCCGATTGCCGCCGGCACTGGCCGCAATGGCACATCGAGGCGCCCTGGGGTTCGGCCTTGGTCGCGTAGCGGATATCGCCGCACAGGCAGGAACCTTTGATCATGGTCATCCCCTTGTTGCGGGCGCGGCGCTGGTGCCCAGCAACACGCCATAGATGATGAAACAGAGCGCCATGACCCGGCGCAGCCAGGTGCTGAACACCGCGCCCAGCGCCGCGCGGCCCATGAGCGCGCCCAACAGCGTGAAGGTGGTGTAGCAAAGCGCGGTGATGATCAGGGCGGTGGGCATGATCACACTCATCTGCTGCCAGATCGGCACATCCGGCTGCACGAACTGCGAGAATGCGGCGAGGTAACCCGCCATGCTTTTGGGGTTGATGGTGGCGACGGCCAGCGCGTGCAGATAGACATGGCGCGCCGGGCGCACGGCCGTGGGCACGGGTTTCGTGGCGCTGCGCCAGCCCCGGATGCCCAGCCAGATCAGGAACCCGACCCCCGCGAGCTTGGCCACCAGAAACAGGGTGGGCGAGGCGGTGATCAGCGCCGTTACCCCCAGGGCCGAGAGCAGCAGAAAGGCGCTCGCCTGGGTCAGGATCGCCAGCACCCCCAACAGCGCCTTGCCAAAGGGCAGGCTCATCCCGTTCGAGATGCAGTTGACCGCGTTGGGGCCCGGCGTGGCGGCGAACAGGATCCAGAACAGCGCGAAGATGGTCCAGGCTTCGAAACTCATCCCCGTCTCCTCAATAGACCGGGGGGGCGATCACCCAGACGGCCACGGCAGGCTCGTCATGGGGATTGGCCCATTGATAGGGTTCATGGCGGATGCGGAAACTGTCGCCCGGCCCGACCGAGAACTGGCGCCCGCCGATGGTCAGCTCCAACCGCCCGGACAGCATGTAGCCCACCTCTTGCGTGGGTCGGTTGGCCGGGGTCTGCATCCGCGACCGCGGGGCAAAGGTGGAATGCACCATCTCGAAATCGTCGGTCAGATCCGGCGACAACAGCTCTTCGATCAACCCCTCCTCGCCGGAACCCATCGGGCGCCGCGCGACAGACCGCACGACATATCCCTGTTCGTCGGCCGGGGCGGCGGCATGGGCAAAGAGCATGGACATCGGCACGCCCAGGCAACCCGCGATCTGGCGCAGGTCCGAGATCGAGGGTTCGGACATGTCGCGCTCCACCTGGCTGAGCCAGCCGACAGACCGCCCCAGCCGTGCAGCGATCTCGCTGAGCGTCAGCCCGCGCGCCTTGCGCAGGGCGCGCAGATCGGCACCAAGCGTCGCGCTGGACGGGGCTTGCGTATTCACCGGCGCCTCCCAAACTTCGTGAAAAATCGCCATAGGATTTCATGATGATGTGATTCTCGTGAAAATTTCAACACAAATTTCACGTGACACGCAAAAGGCCCTTTCACTTTGCAGCAAATACTCCGGGGGAGTCGCCGCTTGCGGCGGCGGGGGCAGCGCCCCCTTTTGCCCCGGGTTCTTGCATCTCCAACCGGGCAAACGCTAAGACCCGTCCATGTGGAACGCGATCCTTTATCTCTGGGTCCTCAACGGGCTGACGGTGGCGCTGTTTGCCTGGGACAAGCTCTCGGCGCGCTGGAGCCGGGGCCGGGTGCCGGAGCACCTGCTGCTCTGGCTGTCGGCGCTGGGGGGCAGCCCGGCGGCGCTGTTGTCGCGGTGGCTGTTCCGGCACAAGACCCGCAAACAGCCCTTTGGCCGCTGGCTGTGGTCGATCGTGCTGTTTCAGATCACCGCGCTGGTGATCCTACTGGGCAAAGACCTGCTTTAGGATCGCGCCCAGCGCGGCGGCGTCTTTTTCGGTGAAGGCATCCGGCAGGTCGCTGTCGATGTCGAACACCGCGATCAGCGCGCCGGTCCCGTCGAACACCGGCAGCACCAGTTCCGACCGGGTCGAAGAGGCGCAGGCAATATGGCCGGGAAAGGCATCGACATCCGGCACCAGTTGCACCTCTCCAGTCCGCGCCGCAGCCCCGCAGACGCCCTTGTCAAACGGGATGCGCAAACAGCCGTGGCCGCCCTGATAGGGGCCGATCTTGAGTACGCCGGGCTCGGTTACCCGGTAGAAGCCGGTCCAGTTGAACCGGTCGTCCGCATGATGCACCTCGCAGGTGACCGTCGCCATCAGCGCCACCGGATCGGTCTCGCCCTCGGTCAGGGCGGCGACGGTCTTGGCGAGGATGTTGTAGTCAACGGTCATGGCAAGGCTCCGCTGGGTGTGGCGTGAAACAAGCCTATCGCGTGGCGCGCGGGCAAAGGCAAGAGGCGCGCTAGCCCAGCAGGCGGCACAGATGCGTGACCGCTGCCGCCCCGCGGGCCTGGCACGCGGCCTCGGACGGTGCGGGCAGGCGGCCGATTACCCGGCGGATCTGCTGGTCGCCCACTAGCAGATCAAGGTAAAGACCCGCCGCCGCCCCGGCATCATCGAAATGCAGCAGGCCCTCGGCCCGCGCGGCCTTTAGCACCTGTACGATCAGCGGCATCACGCTGTCGCGGCCCGATTGGGCGATCAGCGCACCCAGCTCGCCGCTGGGGTCGGCGGCGGCGGCACGGTTCAGCGCCACCGCCCGGTCGCCCAGCAAGAGGGACAGCAGGCGCGGCCCCAGCGCGGTCAGGGTATCGCGGGGCGGGCGGGCGGCGGCCAGATCGGCCTCGAGCTGCGCGCGCACCTCGGCGGCGTTGCGGATCACCAGCGCCCGGAACAGGCCCTGCTTGTCGCCATACCAGCTGTAGAGCGTCTCGTTCGAGGCGCGCGCCAACCTGGCGATGCCCTGCATCGAGGTACCCGCATAGCCCTTTTGTTCGAGCAGGGCATAGGCGGCTTCCTCGATCTGCTGTTGGCGGTCGGCGCGGCTGTCATCCTTCATCGGGTTTCCTTTCGCTTGACCCGCACCGTAATCATGATTACGGATACTCGCAACCGTAATCATGATTACGCTTCTCGGTAACTAACTCAGGAGAGAGACATGACCAAGACCGACCGCCCCTGCCTTGCCGCCCTTGTGGTACTGATCCTGTTGCAGCTGATCATGCTGTTTTCGCTTTATGCCGGGGTGCCACCGCACCCGCCCATTGCAACGCCGCTTTTCGGCATCGGGCCGCTTATCGGCGCCTCGGTCTCGGCGGCGATTGCGGCGATTGTGCTGGGAGAGAGCCGCGCCGGGCGGGTGCTAGCCCTGCTCGCCACCCTCGGCGCGCTGGTCTCATTTGGGCCGCAGAAATACCTCGACCCGCAGTTCCCGTTGATCTGGCCCGCCGTGATCGCGGCACAACTGGCCGCGATCACGGTGCTGGTGCGCCTGTTCCCTGCACTGTCGCGGCAAGGGGCCTGAGCTGATGGAGCTGATGCTTGTCGGTTTCGTCCTGACCGCCTTGGCCGCCATCGCCACCCCCGGGCCGACCGTCTTGCTGGCGCTGGGCAACGGCGCGCGGGGCAGCATGCGTGGCGCGGCACCGGGGATCATGGGCGCGGCCCTGTCGGATATCCTGTTGATCACGGCGGCGGCGCTGGGCTTGGGGGCGGTGCTGAGTGCCTCGGCCCTGCTGTTTGGGTTGGTGAAATGGGCAGGTGTGGCCTATCTCGCCTATCTCGGGTTGCGGCTGTTGCGGGGGGAGGCGCAGCCCGGCACGATGGAGAGCGCCCCGCAGGAGCGCGCCGCAACAGTGTTTCGCCGCAGCTTTCTGGTCGCAGTGACCAACCCCAAGGGCTATCTGTTCTTTGCCGCCCTCTTGCCGCAGTTCATCGACCCCAGCCTGCCAGCAGCGCGGCAGTATCTGGTGCTGGCGGTCCTATTCGTGGCGACAGATCTGCTGGTGATGAGCCTTTATGCCGCTGTCGGCGCCTGTTCACAACGCCGGGGCGGGCGCCTGGCGGGGCAGTGGCTGGGCCGGTTCTGTGGGCTGGCGATGATCGGGGTTGCCGGATCGCTGGCCCTGATGCGCCGCGCCGAGGTCTGAGGAACGCGCCGGATCGCTCCGGCGCGCCACTTTTCAAAAGGGTCAGACCCGCTCGATGGCGATGGCGGTGCCTTCGCCGCCACCGATGCAGATCGCGGCGACCCCGCGTTTCAGCCCGCGCTTTTCCAAAGCGTTGAGCAGCGTCACCATGATCCGTGCGCCCGAAGCGCCGATCGGATGGCCCAGCGCACAGGCGCCGCCGTTGACGTTCACCTTGTCGCGGGACAGGCCCATTTCGTGCATAAAGGCCATCGGCACCACGGCAAAGGCCTCGTTGACCTCCCACAGGTCCACATCCTCGACGCTCCAGCCGATATTGGCGAGCAGCTTTTTAGCGGCCGGAACCGGGGCGGTGGTGAACCAGCCCGGCGCCTGGGCATGGCTGGCGTGCCCCAGGATGCGGGCGCGCACGGTCAGACCCTGGGCGGCGGCAGCCTCGACCGAGGCCAGCACCAGGGCGGCGGCGCCGTCCGAGATCGACGAGGCATTGGCCGCGGTCACGGTGCCATCCTTGCGGAAGGCGGGTTTCAGCGTCGGGATCTTGTCGGGCCGGGCGCTTTTGGGTTGTTCGTCGGCATCGGTCACCACCTCTCCCTTGCGGGTCTTGACGGTGACGGCGGCGATCTCGCCGTCAAAGGCACCCGAGGCCTGCGCGTCGAGCGCGTTTTGCAGCGAGCGCAGCGCATATTCGTCCTGCGCCTCGCGGGTGAACTGGTAGTGCTCGGCGCAATCCTCGGCAAAGGTGCCCATCAGGCGGCCCTTGTCATAGGCATCCTCCAACCCGTCGAGGAACATGTGGTCGATCACCTGGCCATGGCCGATACGGGCGCCACCGCGCATCTTGGGCAAGAGGTATGGGGCATTGGTCATGCTCTCCATCCCGCCGGCGATCATGGTGTCGGTATGGCCCAGCGCGATCTGGTCAAAGGCGATCATCGCCGCCTTCATGCCCGAGCCGCACATCTTGTTGAGCGTGGTGGCGGGCACCTCTTCGCCCAGGCCACCGGCAAAACCGGCCTGGCGCGCGGGGGCCTGGCCCTGACCGGCGGGCAGGACGCAGCCCATCAGCACCTCGTCCACGGTGGTGGCCCCTGCCCCGGCCAGCGCGGCGCGAATCGCGGCGCCGCCCAGTTCGGCGGCGCTGACGCCGTCATACATGCCCTGGAACCCGCCCATCGGTGTGCGCGCGGCACCGGCGATGACAACTTCTTTCATCCTGTCCTCCTGAGGAAAGCTCTGTGCCTGAATACCGAATGGTAAGAATTGCCGTCTACCCTCGTGCGGCGAAAAGTAGCCACCCGAGGAGGGGGAGTATGTGTCTGACCAGTACCGATTCCGGTGACACACGGATCATTGCCGTCAATGTCGAGCGGATCGACGCAGCGATGGCGATCCAGTTCAAGGAGGACATGCGCAGCGAAACCGAAGCCGGACCGCAGCGGGTGGTGCTGGATCTGTCGCAGGTGAAGTTCATCGATTCCAGCGGGCTGGGAGCCATCGTTGCGTCGATGAAGCAGTTGGGCGGCGACCGGCGGCTGGAACTGGCGGGCCTGACGCCGGTGGTTGACAAGGTGTTCCGCCTGACCCGCATGGATACCGTCTTCAACCTTTTTGCCACGCTCGACGAGGCCTTGACCGCGCGGCAAAAGTGACCTGTTGGGGAGAATGACAGCGTGAACCTGGATACGGATCGGGCAGGGTTCCTCGTGACTTTCAGCGCCAACGATCTGGAAGCCCGCGACGGAATCTGTGCCATTGCCGGACAACTTCGCCAGCAAGGGATTTCGGAAGAGCGAACCGGCGATGTCGAGATCGCGCTGGCCGAGGCGATCAACAACGTGGTCGAACATGCCTATGCGGGTGTCGAGTCGGGACGGATCCATGTGACTTGTCATCTGCGCGCCGATCGGCTGGAGATTCGCATTCACGACCGTGGCCGCCCGATGCCGGGCGGCGACCTGCCAAACGGCGAACCCGCCGAACCGGCGGACCTGCCCGAGGGAGGATTCGGCTGGTTCCTGATTCGACAGTTGGCGAGCGAGATCAGATACGAACGCCGCGGCGACAAGAACTTGCTGTGGCTCAGGTTCGACCTGCCGGAAAAGCCGGATGCCTGACGGAAATTGGGAAATGCCCAAATCTGGCCGCAATTGATCCGAAATCACGCCGCAATGCCGGGACATACAGAACCTGTAGCTGCATATGGCTTCCCTCGACGTTGCGCGTTACAGCCCCCACCCAGTGCGCAACGTCGAGGACTACTTGCCAGTGGCAGGCCGCCTCTGCGCCCTTTCCCATTTTTTGTTTTCCGACCTGTCGATCCGCAAACGGATCGGATTGCCATTCGGATTGGACTTCGGCCGCGCCCAGACTAGTGTCGGCAGGACTTGAAGGAGACCAACCCGATGCGCGACTTTCACTTGCCCGGCCGATCACCGGTTTTTGCGACAACCGGAATGTGCGCCACCTCGCACCCGTTGGCGGCCCAGACGGCGATCGAAACCCTGAAACGCGGCGGCAATGCGATGGATGCGGCGATTGCGGGCGCTGTTCTGCTGGGCATTTGCGAGCCGCAGATGACCGGGATCGGCGGCGACTGTTTCGTGCTTTACAACCGGCCCGGCGAAACCACGGTGCGGGCGATGAACGGGTCGGGCCGAGCGCCTGCGGCGGCCAGCGCCGCCGCGCTGCGGGCGCGGGGGCTGGCGGCGGTGCCGCTGACCGGGCCCGAGGCGGTCACCATACCCGGCGCCATCGACGCGTTCTGTCATCTGTGTGAGACCGAGGGGCGCATCGGGCTCGACGCGGTGCTGGACCCGGCGATCCGCTATGCCGAGGCGGGCGTGCCCGTTGCCCAGCGGGTCGCCGCCGACTGGGTCAGCGATGCCGAGGTGTTGCAGGGCGCGGCGCTGGACTGGTTCCTGCCCGGTGGCACGATCCCGAAACCGGGGCAGATGTTTGCAGCACCCGGGCAAGCAGAGGTGCTGCGCCGGATCGCGCGCGATGGCCGCGATGCGTTTTACACCGGCGAAGTGGCCGAGGACATGGTCGCCGCGCTGAACGCGCTGGGTGGGGTGCATACGGTCGAGGATTTCGCCGCCACCGCCTGTACCCCTACCGATCCGGTGGCGGGATCTTATGGCGCGGTCGACCTGGTCGAGCATCCGCCCAACGGCCAGGGCTTGACGGCGATCCTGATGCTGAACATCCTGTCACATTTCGACATTGCCGGAATGGACCCGCTGGGCGCCCAGCGCATTCATATCGAGGCCGAGGCCGCCAAGCTGGCCTATGACGCCCGTAACCGGTTCATTGCCGACCCGGACCACACCACGCGTCTGGATCACATGCTGGCGCCGGAAACGGCGGCGCGGCTGGCGGCGCTGATCGACCCGAAGCGCGCCATGGCTGCCGCCGCGCCGCTGACCGAGGCGGTGCACAAGGACACGATCTATATCACCGTGGTCGATCGCGACCGGATGGCGGTGTCGCTGATCTATTCCATCTACCACGGCTTCGGTTCGGGCATCGCGTCGGAGAAATTCGGCATCCTGATGCAGAACCGGGGCGCGGGATTCACGTTGAAGGAGGGCCACCCGAACGAGATGGCGGGCGGCAAGCGGCCGATGCACACGATCATTCCGGGCATGCTGTGCCGGGATGGCCGGGTCGAGATGCCCTTTGGCGTGATGGGCGGCGCCTATCAGCCGACCGGGCACGCGCGGTTCACCTCGAACCTGGTGGATTTCGGGATGGATCCGCAGGCCGCCATCGACATGCCGCGCGCCTTTGCCGATGCGGGGGTGTTGAAGGTTGAACGCGGCTATTCCGATGACGTGCGGCGGGCGCTGGCCGGGATGGGCCATAAGGTGATCATCCCTGAAGAACCGCTGGGCGGCGCGCAGGCGATTCGAATCGGGGCTGACGGGGTGCTGACAGCGGGCAGCGATCCGCGCAAGGACGGCTGTGCGCTGGGCTATTGAAACGGTCCTGCCCGGCAGACGGGCAGGATCAGTTCAACTGGAAATGCAAGGGATAGGCGCCATCCTGGAACGGCCCGAACATGTCGGGAATGTCCGGGTGGTCCACCGGTTCGCCGGAATAGTCCACAACGAGGTTCTGTTCGGAGACATAAGCCACGTAATAGCTTTGATCGTTCTCGGCCAGAAGATGATAGAACGGCTGGTTCTTCAGCGGCCGGCTATCCTCGGGGATGGCCTGGTACCACTCTTCGGTGTTGGCAAATTCCGGGTCGACATCGAAAATCACACCGCGAAACGGGTGTTTCCGATGGCGCACCACTTGCCCCAAATGATATTTGGCGTGCGTTTTCAACATTGTCTTTCAGCCCCTGAGCATTGCTTGTACCGCTAATCACCCGTCCATGTCCAACAATTGATCGAAAATTAAGGGAAACAGTCTGTGAACCTTACCGTGACAGTGATCGAGATCGTGGCGCCCGTGTTTCTGCTGGCGGCGGTCGGGTTTGGCTGGGTCCGGATGGGGTTCGAGTACCGCACCCAGTTCGTTACCCGGCTGGCCACGACGCTTGCTGTGCCCTGCCTGATCTTCACAGCCTTGATCAAGACCGAGATCCCCGGCGGCGACCTGGTTCGTTTTGCGGTGGCGGTGATCGGCGTGGTCCTGGTGTTGTCGCTGGTCGTCGAACTGGGCCTGCGCGCCCTGGGGCTGGACCGGCGGACCTATCTGCCGCCGCTTGTGTTCGGCAATACCGGCAATCTGGGCCTGCCGCTGTGCATCTTTGCCTTTGGCGAGACCGGGCTGGGCTATGCCATCGTGTTCTTCTCGGTCTCGGCGCTTTGGTCGTTTTCCTATGGTATCCACGTGGTTGCGGGACGCGGATCACTGGCCAAGGTGGTGCGCGAGCCGATGGTCTGGTCGACGCTGCTTGGCGCTCTGTTCCTGTGGCAGGGCTGGCAGACGCCGCGGTTTCTGACCAATGCGATGGAGCTGATCGGGCAGATGGCGGTGCCGCTCATGCTGATCACGCTGGGCGTGGCGATTGCCCGGCTAAGCACGCACAAGGTGTCGCGTGCGGTGATCCTGTCGCTGGTCAAGCTGGCGCTGTGTCTCGCACTGGGCTGGGCGGTGGCGCTGGGCATGGGCCTGGAAGGCGTCGCGTTCGGCGTGCTGGTGGTGCAGATGTGCACGCCAGTTGCAGTCACGTCCTATATGCTGGCCGAAAGGTTCGAGGCGGATGCCGATGCGGTGGCCGGTATGGTCATGGTCTCGACCCTGATTTCGGTCGCCGCCTTGCCGCTGGTTCTGGCGCTGGTGCTCTAGCGAATGTGATTCCATCGCGTCGTCGGATGCGTTAGAATACAAGAAAAAAGGCAAGAGGCAGATGAGCAGATCTCTGTTTACACTGGCGGCAGTGCTGGTGCTTGGCTCGTGTAGTGGCGGGTCCAAGGCGCCGCCCAGCAACCTGGACGATGCGTGCAGCATTGCGGCGCAGCGCCCGGAATACATCAAGGCATTCAAGCAGACCGAGCGCAAATGGGGCGTGCCGGTGCATGTGCAGATGTCCACTATCTATTACGAAAGCCGATATCGAAGAGATGCCCGCACGCCGCACCAGTTCGTACTGGGGGTGATTCCGGTCGGGCGGCAGAGCAGCGCCTTTGGGTACAGCCAGGCGCTGGATGGCACCTGGGATCAGTACCGCAAAGAAACCGGGCGCCGCGGCGCCAAACGCGACCGGATCAAGGACGCGTCTGATTTCATCGGCTGGTACATGAACAAGACTCGCGAGAAAAACGGCATCGCGCTGACCGACGCGCGCAACCAGTACCTGGCTTATCACGAAGGCCACGCAGGATATGCGCGCGGCTCGCACAGGGCCAAGTCGTGGCTGCTGCGTGTTGCTGACCAGGTGGCGGCACGGGCCGACATGTATGGCGGGCAGCTGTCGAGCTGCCGCAAGTTCCGCTACTGAACGGGCCGGCGGTCAGCGGCTGGCGGAAACGCCGGGCTGACCGTCGATGAACAGGTTCTGGTTCAGGCTGTTGCCTTTGGTCAGCGGGCCGAGGATCACCGTGGTGCGCGACCCGGCGCCATCATGGATCACCCATTTGCGCAGCTCGACCGGCGCGTCGGTGAACATGAGGTCGATCCGCCCGTATTCAGGGTTTTCCGGATCCTGTGCTGTGACAACGGTGGCGGTGCCGTCAAAGGCATGGCCCACCACCATATTAGCCCGGTCCAGGTCCACCGTCCGCGCCAGCACGATCGACAGGGGCGTGCGGTTCAGCGGGTATTGTTCCGGCGGCTGGTTCGACTTGGGGTCGTGGATGATCACGGTGCCGCCCTTGGCCAGCACCACCGACCGATCGGGCGGGTCGTACTCGAACCGCATCCGACCGGGCCGTTGCAGCCAGAGCTTGCCGGTGCTGAGCGAGCCGTCATCGTTGATCTGGGTAAAGGTGGTCTGAACGGTTTTCAGGCCGTTCAGATAGGTCGAGATCTCAGCCAGAGGCAGCTTGTCCGCCGCCCAGGCCGCCGGCGCGACCAGGGTCAGCGCAAGAGCGAGTGCAATCCGTTTCATGTCACCTCAGATAAGCATTCGCCGGGCGCCGGAAAAGATCACCCCTGTTCCGGCACCAGGATTTCGCGTTTGCCCACATGATTGGCCTGTGAAACAACGCCTTCGTCCTCCATCTGCTCGACCAGGCGCGCGGCTTTGTTGTAGCCGATGGCGAGTTTCCGCTGAATGTAGGAAGTCGAGCACTTGCGGTCCTTGATCACGATGGCCACGGCGGCGTCGTAAAGCGCGTCCTCGCCCTCGGTGTTGCCGCCGGTGTTCAGCCCCAGCACGGCGTCAATATTGTCGGCCTTGTCCTCGTCCGGGCCTTCGACCACGCCACCGATATAGTCGGGCGGGCCGAACTGTTTCAGATGGTTGACGATTTCTTCGACCTCTTCATCGCTGACAAAGGGACCGTGACAGCGGGTGATCTTGGCGCCACCCGCCATGTAGAGCATGTCGCCCTGGCCCAAGAGCTGTTCGGCGCCCATCTCGCCCAGGATGGTGCGGCTGTCGATCTTTGACGTCACCTGGAAGGAGATCCGGGTGGGGAAGTTGGCCTTGATCGTGCCGGTAATCACATCGACCGAGGGGCGCTGGGTGGCCATGATCAGGTGAATGCCCGAGGCGCGCGCCATCTGGGCCAGACGCTGGATGCAGGCCTCGATCTCTTTGCCCGCGACCATCATCAGGTCAGCCATCTCGTCGACGATAACCACGATATAGGGCAGCGGGATGGGCTGGAATTCCTCGGTCTCGAACACCGGTTCGCCGGTTTCGTCGTCAAAGCCGGTCTGCACCGTGCGGCTGAACATTTCGCCCTTGGCCAGCGCCTCGCGGACGCGGCCGTTGTAGCCCTCGATATTGCGGACTCCCATCTTGGACATCTTGCGATAGCGGTCCTCCATCTCGCCCACCACCCATTTCAGGGCGACGACGGCCTTTTTCGGGTCGGTCACCACGGGGGAGAGGAGATGCGGGATACCGTCATAGACAGAGAGTTCCAGCATCTTGGGGTCGATCATGATCAGCCGGCATTCGGCCGGCGTCAGCTTGTAGAGCAGACTGAGGATCATGGTGTTGATCGCCACCGATTTACCCGAACCGGTGGTGCCCGCGATCAGCAAGTGGGGCATCTTGGCGAGGTTGGCCACCACCGAGTCGCCGCCGATGTCCTTGCCCAACGCCAGCGGCAGACTCATGTTGCTGTCGCCGAAATCGCGGCTGGCGAGGATTTCACGCAGCACCACCTTTTCGCGGTGTTCGTTGGGCAGTTCGATACCGATGACCGAACGGCCCGGCACGGTCGAGACCCGCGCCGAAAGCGCCGACATCGAGCGCGCGATATCGTCGGCCAGACCGATGACGCGGCTGGCCTTGAGACCCGGCGCCGGTTCCAGTTCGTACATTGTGACAACGGGACCGGGGCGGACCGAGACGATCTCGCCCTTGACGCCATAGTCGTCCAGCACGTTTTCCAGCATGCGCGCGTTTTCTTCGAGCGCCTCGTCGCTGAGATGGTGACGCTGGATGTTGGCCGGGCTGGTCAGCAGGCTGAGCGGCGGTAGTTCAAAGGCCGCGGCTCGGTCGTCGAAGGCGAGTGCAGGCTGAGCTTCGGCCTGGGCACGACGAGAGGGCGCGAAGTTGCGACGCAGAGGCTGTTCAACCACAGCCTTGCGCGGCTGCGCGGTGGGAATGTTTGCCATCGGCTGCGGCGCGGGCTGGTGCGCCTGCGAATGTGCTTGTGGCAAGGGTTCCGCGGGGACGTGATCAGCCGCTTCGAAGGCATCGAAGTGATCGGTCACCTCGTCCTCGACCCATTCGGGCATCAGAACCGGTTCGGCATGGCGCGGGGGCTGTACCGGCATGGGCGCGGCGCGCACCTGCGAGTCGATGCTGGCACGAACCTGCGGTTCGGCCGATGCAGCGCGAACCTGCGGTTCGGCCGATGCAGCGCGAACCTGCGGTTCGGCCGATGCAGCGCGAACCTGCGGTTCGACGGGCATGGTGCGAGCCTGCGCAGCGCGTGCGGTTACAGGTGGTTCGGCCGGAAGGCTGCCGTGAAGGTTGATGTCAAAGACAAGCGGGTCCGGACCGCGGCCCCGACCTTTGGTCAGTGGACGGGCCGGATCGGGTACGGGAGCGACTACGCCGGTCGCCTCCTTGCGACTGCGGACGGCGGCCGCGATCTTGGTCTGGATGCGGTCGGCACCGGGCATGGTATCGTATCCTTTGACCGGCATGGGTTCGATCAATTCGGGTTGCGGCATCGGTTCGGGCCGACGGATCAGCGCCGGCATACGGGCCAGCAACGAGGGTTTCTGAGCCGCAGCCGAGGGTGGCGGCAGATCTTCGACCAGTTCTTCTTCCTCGGGGTATTCCTGAGCGGCCAGCACAGCGGCATCCCGCGCGGCCAGGCGCGCGGACGCGCGGCGTTCGGAGCGGGTTTCCTTGTAGGCCCGCGCCGCGCTGAGCGAGGCGGTCGCGCTGCGGCCCAGCAGGGTCATCAGCCCGCCATACATCAGGATCAGCCCCACCAGGACGCGACGGGCGCCCTGCTTGACCTCGGGCCAGGTAAAGCCCAACACGAAGACGCCAAGCGTCAGCATTACCGCCGCCATGGTCAGCGAGGTCAGCTTGACCATGAGATGTGATCCGACCGGTACCAGCGTAAGCATCGCGCCCATCACCGTGTCGCCGAACAGGCCGCCCAAGCCAAAGCTGTGGGTGGCGCGCCATTCCGGGCCAGGAACCAGGGTGGCAGCATAAATCGACACGACGGCGATCCAGATCGGCATGAAGATCAGGCGGGCGATGGCGCGATCCTCGCCCCGATGCACGGCAAAGCGCATGCCCCACGCGATCAGCACCAGCGGCAGGCCCCAGCTACCCCAGCCGACGATCATGAAGAGAGGCGCAGCGATCGAGGCGCCGAAACGGCCGGTCCAGTTTTGCACCGGCGCCTCGGTCGAGACCATCCAGTTCGGATCATCCGGCGTGTAAGAGCCGACCATCGCGGCCGCAGCCAGACCCAGAACGATCAGCGCGATACCCAGCAACTCTTTCCCGCGCCGCTCAATCGCGGCTTGCAGGTTGCTGTCCAGAAGCGGATCCCGACTGCGTGCGTTGTATGATGCCATGCTACCCTCGAACCTCAGCCATAGATGCAGTCACGTAGCTTGATCAGCCCGCGCTGCAATTCTTCTTTTGGGGCCACCATTGCGACCCTTATGTAATTCTCGCCCGGATTTTGCCCCGGTTTACCTTGTGCCAAATAGGCGCCGGGCAAGACCCGGACGCCGGTTTCGCGCCAGACCTTGAGCGCCGACGCCTCGCCATCGTCGACCGGCAGCCAGAGGAAGAACCCTGCCTCGGGCGGCATATAGCCCTGCACCCCGGCAAAGACCTGATCGGCCACGGCATATTTCGCCTGATAGAGCGCGCGGTTTTCTTCGACATGTGCCTCGTCGGCCCAGACCCGCGCGGCCGCGGCCTGAAGCGGGCCAGGCAGCGGGGCGCCGGAGTAGTTGCGCAACTGCTTGACATGTTTCATCGTTTCCGGCCCGCCCGCGATCACGCCCGAGCGCAGACCGGCAAGGTTCGACCGCTTCGACAGCGAGTTGAACAGCACCACCCGTTCGGGATGCGCGCCCATGTCCCGGGCCACACTCAGCGCGCCGGTGGGGGCGGTGTCGCGGTAGATCTCGGAATAGCATTCATCGGCGAAGATGCGGAAATCGTATTGTTCGGCCAGACCGATCAGTTCGGCCCAGTAATCGCGGCTGGCCACCGCGCCCTGCGGGTTGGCGGGCGAGCAGATATAGGCCACGGCGGTGCGGTTCAGCACCTCGGCGGGCAGGCTGGCATAGTCGGGCAGATGGCCGGTGGCGGCGGTGGCGGGCACGAAATGCGGCTCGGCGCCCACCGAAATCGCGGCGACCATATAGACCTGATAGAACGGGTTCGGACACAGCACGATGGGCCGCTGGCCGTTCTTGTTTTCAGGACAGAGCGCCATGGCGGCGTTATAAAGCCCCTCGCGCGTGCCGTTCAGGGCCATCACGTTCTGTTCGGGGTCAAGCATCACGCCATAGCGGCGCGCGATCCAGTCGCAGATCGCGCCGCGCAGGGCGGGCGAGCCTTCGTTCGGCGGATAGCTTTGGAACAGATGCGCGTTTTCGACGATGACATCCGTCACCCAGGCCGGGAAATCGTGCTTGGGCTCGCCGATGGTCATATGCACGACCTCGCCGCCCGGCGCATGATGGTCGAGCAACGCGCGCAGGCGCGGGAATGCATAGGCCGGTAGGTTCGAAAACCGCTCGGGGAAATTCATCTGGTCTGCCTCGTCTCGGGATCATCGCGCCCCGTTCGAGATCAAATTACAGATGAACCCCGCTTGCGTCCAGACAAAGCGTTGCCATGGCAGGGAATTGTGGCATTCAGGTCAAGGCGCGCTCGGCGGCGGCGCCGGTACGCAGCAACGCCTCTTCGCAGTCCGGGCGCCCCATCAGCATCAGGCCGCAGCCCGGCGTGCCGGTGGGCAGGCTGAGCGCGCAAAGCCCCATCATGTTGCCGATGCGGGTGTTGCGCATGGCCAGCAGGTTCTCTGTCACATAATAATCCTGATCCTGCATCAACCTGTCGCGGTCGGATGGCGGGATCGGCGCCGTTGGGGCAAGTACCGCATCGAATCCCGCGGTGGCCATGTCCCAGGCCGCGCGGCAGGCATCCAGTTTGGCCCAGGCGGCGACATAGTCCGGTGCAGAATAGTTTTGCCCGCTCCGGAACCGCTCGCGGATCTGGTCGAACATGGCAGAGGGGTTTGCCTCGATCACGTCACGCCAGAGGCCATAAGCCTCTGCCGTGTAAAGAATGGCCGAAAAGCTCATCGCTTCGACCAGCTCGGGGATTTTCAGCGGCACGATCTCTGCCCCGGCTTCAGCGAGTCGGCGCAGCGCGGTGTCGAACGCCTCGGCCGGCTGTGTTCGTACATCGTCAAGCGCCAGAGTTTCGAGAACCGCAAAGCGCTTGCCCGCAAGACCGGCTCCCCGCAGATCGATGGGTTTGCCGCCTTCGAGCAGAGCCATCATCTGCGCGGCATCCTCGACCGAGCGTGCGAGCGGACCGATGGTGTCGAATTTCAGCAACAGGGGCACAACGCCTTCGAGGCTGATGCGGCCTGATGTTGTCTTGAGCCCGACCAGATCGTTCCAGGCGGCGGGCAGACGGACCGAACCACCGGTATCGGAACCGATGCCACAGGCAGCAAGGCCAAACGCAACCGAGGCGGCAGCGCCAGAGGAGGATCCGCCCGGAGCCCATTTCGGGTCGTGTACATTTGGGGACGTGGCGGTGATCGGGTTGAGGCCAAGCCCCGAGAAGGCCAGTTCGCTCATATGTGTCTTGCCCAGGCAGACGGAGCCTGCGGCGGTGGCATTGCGCAGAACCAGCGCGTCGGTGTCGGGTACCCGGCCCTTGAGCAGGGCCGAGCCTGCCTCGGTCCCGGTTCCTGCGGTGTCGAACAGGTCTTTCCAGCTGATCGGCACTCCATCGAGCAGCGACCGGCGCAAGCCCTGCCTGGCACGGTCAGCGGCGGCGCGGGCCTCGGCCTGGGCGCGATCATGCGTGACGCGGGCATAGATCGCGTCGCGGTGCGGATGCGCGTCGATGGCATCGAGATAACACTCGGTCAGTTCAACCGGGTCGATCCGCCCCGCGCCGATCCCGCGCCCCAGATCGCTTGCCGTCATCTTCAGCCAGTCGCCCATGTCATCCTCCCGCTGCGAGTCGAGGGCGACGGTAGCGACAGGACTGCACATGGACAATCCCGTAGCGAGGCGCATATTGCGCGGCATGGAACAGAGAACCGATATTCTGATCGTGGGCGGTGGGCTGAACGGCCCGGCGCTGGCTTTGGCACTGGCTGGAAACGGTCATTCGGTGACCATCGCCGATGCGCTGCCCGAGCCGGTGCGAGCGGACGCCGGGTTCGACGGGCGCGGCTATGCGCTGGCGCTGGGGTCGCAACGCTTGCTGGCGGCCATCGGCGTTTGGGCGCGTGTCGCGGACAACGCCCAGCCGATGCTGGAGATCAAGGTGACCGACGGCCATGCGGGCGAAGGACCGTCGCCGTTCTTTCTGCATTTCGACCATGCCGAGATCGAGGAAGGCCCGATGGGGTACATGGTCGAGGACCGGTATCTGCGGCGCGCCCTCTTGGAAGCGATGGACGCGGCGCCCGGCATCACCCAGTTGAACGGCGTGTCGGTGGTGGCGCAGGAGGTCGACGCCACCGGCGTGACGGTGACGCTGAGCGACGGGGCGACCCGGCGCGCGGCGCTGCTGGTGGGCTGCGACGGGCGCAAGAGCGGGACCGCCGCGCGCGCGGGCATCAAGCGGACCGGCTGGGACTATGGCCAGACGGCGCTGGTCTGCGCCATCGCGCACGAGCTGCCGCATCACGGCATCGCGCATCAGTTCTTTATGCCGCCGGGGCCGCTGGCGATCCTGCCGCTGCCGGGCAATCGCAGCTCCATCGTGTGGAGCGAGCGGACCGAAGCGGCGGCGCGTATCAACGCGCTGCCCGAGGCGGAGTATCTGGAGATCCTGCGCCCGCGCTTTGGCGATTTCCTGGGCGAGATCCGGCTGGAAGGGGCGCGGTTCACCTATCCACTGAACCTGACCATCGCCAATGCCTTTGTCGCCGAACGGCTGGCGCTGGTGGGCGATGCGGCGCACGGGATGCACCCGATTGCCGGTCAGGGGCTGAACGCGGGCCTGCGCGATGTGGGTGCGCTGGCCGAGGTGCTGACGCTGGCGCGACGGCGCGGCGAGGATATCGGCTCGATTCCGGTGCTGGAGCGGTACCAGCAGTGGCGGCGGTTCGACACGGCCACGCTGGCGCTGGCGACCGATGTGTTCAACAGGCTGTTTTCAAACGACAATCCGATCCTGCGGGCGGGACGCGACCTGGGCATGGGGCTGATGGGCAAACTGCCCGGGTTGCGGCGCGGGTTCGTGCGCGAGGCGGCGGGGCTGACCGGTGACTTGCCCAAGCTGATGCAGGGCCGCCCGATCTGAGATACGTTCAGCACACCTGCGCGCGATAGCGCGCGGCCCATTCCGCGCTGAGCGCGTCGGAGAGGCGGGCAACCGTGGGTTCCAGACCGCGCGCCTTGGCCGGGTCCTGTCCGATATGGTCCAGAATGGCGGAGAGCACCCGTTCGGGTGTATCCGCCAGATCCTCATAGTGGAAAGCAAGCGGGACGATACGCTGGGCAGTAAACCAGTCGGTCCAGCCCTGTTCATAGGCTTCCAGCGCCTTTACCTCGCGGTCTATTGCGTCGAAATCGTAAACCGGGTCGCGGTGTGGCGCGAGGCGTTCGACCTCGGTCCCGTCGGGGGCGACGTGCCAGAGCCCCGATTGCTCGGCCCGGACGAGTGAGATCGCTTGCGCCAGCTTGTCCCGGCGGCGCAGGTGCAGATAACGCGTCGGTCCGAAGGCAGTGTCGATGCGGGCGGCGTCGGTGGGCAGACCGGGAAACAGGCGGTCGAGCGCGGCGGACATATCGCCCAGGTTCTCGCGCATCAGGCGCAGGCCGAAAACGGGGGTATTGCCGTGCCCCTCGGCAATTGCGGCGGCCAGATAGGCGCTGAGGAAGGCATTGGTTCCCCGCCGCAATTCTAACGGCAGGCCCCAATATTTCGCCCACCAGTCGATGGATTGGGTGCGAAAGAAGGAATCGGGCTGACCCGCCACTCCGGTGGCCGCGAGATAGCCGCATAAAAGGGTGCTGCCGCTGCGCGGGGTGCCGCAGAGGATGTAGGCGGCAACCGGTTCAGTCATCCAGACGGCGGGCCTCGTCCACCAGCATCACCGGGATACCGTTGCGGATGGGAAAGGCGAGATGGGCGGATTTCGACAGCAGTTCCTGCGCTTCGGCGTCGTACTCCAGCGTGCCATGGGTCACCGGGCAGACCAACGCTTCGAGCATGCGGCGGTCAAAAGCGGTATTGGGTTCGGTCATTGCAGTCTGTCCTCATCCGGGCCGCCACGCAGGGCGAATTCGATCAGTGTCACCAGCGTTTCGCGCCGGGTCTTGAGACAGGGTGCCTCAAGCAGGGCCTGTTTGTCCTCGGGCGTGAAATCAAGCAGCATCGACAGCGAGTTGACCAGCAATTCATCATCGGCCTGGCACAGGGTTTCCCAGTCGGTCGCCAGATCGCGGGCCGAGAAATAGCGTTTGAGCAGATGCAGGAACGGATCGCGGGCAAAGCGGGCGTCGGCCTCGCATTCGCGTTCCAGATCGCGGTCAAAACCTTTCCAGCAGACGTTGCAGCGGCGGTAGGGGGTGAAGCCCTCGACCTCGGACTTAACCCGGAACCGGGAAATTCCGGTGAGCGTGATCATGTAGCGCCCGTCCTCGGTTTCCGAGAACTGGGTCACGCGCCCGGCACATCCGATCTGGTGCAGCTTGCCACTGTCGCTGCGGCAGGGGTTGGGCTGCACCATGCCGATCAGGCGCTGCGGCGTTTTCAGCGCGTCACTGAGCATCTGGAGATAGCGCGGCTCGAAAACATGCAGGGGCAGCCGGGACCGGGGCAGCAACAGCGCCCCGGGCAGCGGAAAGACGGCCAATGTTTCGGGCAGGTCAGCGGATTGCATCATGCGTCCGAGTGTAGTCCGGTTCGGCGATTAGGCAAATATCAGAGAGCTGAGTTTGCGCCGCCCGTTCAGCACGATCGGATCGTTGGGCTTGAGCGCGTCGAAGATGGTGAACAGCTGGGTCTTGGCCGCACCGTCGTTCCATTCACGGTCGCGGCGAAACAGGTCCAGCAGCTCGGCCACCGCCTGTTCGGTCTGACCGGCGGCATGCAGCGCCTTGGCCAGATCGAACCGGGCCTGATGGTTGGCCGGATCGGCCTCGACCGCGGCGGCGAGTTCTGCCACTGGTCCGGCATTGGCGGCCTGCCGGGCCAGTTCCAGCTGGGCATGGGCGGCCTCAAGTTCGGGCTTGGTCGAGATCTCGGCCGGAGCGCCGTTCAGGATCGCCTCGGCCTGATCGAGATCGCCCATCGCGATATGGGCACGCACCAGACCGCCATAGGCGCCGGGATGGTCGGGTTCCTCGCCCAGGATGGCGGCAAAGGTTTCGGCGGCATCGGCGGCGGCGCCCTGTTCCAGCATCTCTTCGGCAGCGGCGACCGCCTCGTCCAGCGCGGCACCGGGGGCCTCGCCACCAGCGGCGGCAACCACCCGGTCGATAAAGCCCTTGATCTCGGAGGCGGGCAATGCGCCCTGGAACCCGTCGACCGGCTGGCCCTTGTGGAAGGCATAGACGGTCGGGATCGACTGGATCCGCATCTGGCCCGCGATCATCTGGTTTTCATCGACGTTGATCTTGACCATCTTCACTGCGCCCTTGGCGGCGGTGACGGCGGCCTCGAGCGCGGGGCCCAGCGTCTTGCAGGGGCCACACCAGGGCGCCCAGAAATCCACGATCACCGGGACCGTCTGGCTGGCCTCGACCACGTCGGCCATAAAGGTGGCTTCGTTCGTGTCCTTGATCAGATCGGCGGCGGGGACAGCGCCCGCACCATTCAGCAGTTCCATCGTAGCTCTTCTCCGGTTCGGATTTGGCCCCTATATGCGCCTGACGCGCGGGGAAACCAAGACCTCAGTTCTTTCAGAGGGCCAGATTTGACCCTGCTACAGGTCGAAACTGGCAAACACGGGGGCGTGGTCGCTGGGTTGGTCCCAGCCGCGCGCGTCGCGCAGGATGCGGCTGGAATGGCCCGCGTTCGAGATGTCGGGCGTGGCCCAGACATGGTCGAGCCGGCGGCCCTTGTCGGCGGCGCTCCAATCCTTGGCGCGGTAGGACCACCAGGAATACAAGAGCCCCTCGGGGATGTCCTGGCGGGTGATGTCGACCCATTTGCCCGCCTCCATCACCTGGCCCAGATGATCGACCTCGATGGGCGTGTGGGACACGATCTTGAGCAGTTGCTTGTGGCTCCAGACGTCATCCTCGCGCGGGGCGATGTTGAGGTCGCCCACGAGAATGGATTTCTCGGGGTTGTTTGCGTGGAACCAGTCGCGCATCTCGGTCAGGTAGTCGAGCTTCTGGCCGAATTTTTCGTTCACCTCGCGGTCGGGCACGTCGCCACCGGCGGGGACATAGAAGTTATGGATGGTGACCCCGTTTTCCAGCCGCGCCGCCACGTGGCGGGCATGGCCCAGCGTCGCGAAATCCTCGCGCGCGACTTCCTCGATCGGCAGGCGTGACAGGATGGCGACCCCGTTATAGCCCTTTTGCCCATGCGCCACGACGTACCGGTATCCCAGGTCGGCAAAGCTTTCGACCGGCATCTTGTCGACGGGCGACTTGATCTCTTGCAGGCAGAGGATGTCCGGCCCTTGCTCGGCCAAGAGCTTGCACACGATGGGTTCGCGCAGGCGGACCGAGTTGATGTTCCAGGTGGCAAGGGTAAAGGGCATGGCGCGTCTCGCTTTCATCGGGTCCGGCGAAACCTATCGCCTTGTCCGTCGATGTCCATGGCCTGCGCAAAAAAAGGCCGGGCACGAAGCCCGGCCAGTCCAACAGGGAGGTACATGTCATTGCCCGGACATGAACGGGTTAAGTATCAAGTTAAAGATAACATTGTGGTGTTTCTTTGACCTGAATCAACCCTACCATCAGGCGACCAGCCTGTAACCGCCTGATTCCGTCACCAGAAGGCGCGCATTCGAAGGGTCGGGCTCGATTTTTTGACGCAGCCTGTAGATGTGGGTTTCAAGCGTGTGGGTTGTAACACCGGCGTTATAGCCCCAGACCTCGTGCAGCAGCACATCGCGGGGAACGACGCCGTCGGTGGACCGGTACAGGAACTTGAGGATATTGGTTTCCTTCTCGGTCAGACGGATCTTGCGCTCGTCCTCGGTGATCAGCATCTTCATCGCCGGTTTGAACGTGTACGGCCCAAGCTGGAACACCGCATCCTCGGATTGCTCGTGCTGGCGCAGCTGGGCGCGGATGCGGGCGAGCAGGACCGGAAACTTGAACGGTTTGGTGACATAGTCATTGGCCCCCGCATCAAGCCCCAGAATGGTGTCGGCGTCGCCATCATGGCCGGTGAGCATGAGGATCGGGCTTTTGACCCCCTGCTTGCGCATCAGGCGGCACAGCTCGCGCCCATCCGTGTCGGGCAGGCCCACATCCAGGATGATGAGGTCATAGATCGCCTCTTTCACCCGGTCGGTTGCGGCATGGCCGGTTTCGGCTTCGAAGACATCGAAGTCCTCGGTCATCACCAGTTGTTCGCTCAGCGCTTCGCGCAGGTCGTCGTCATCATCCACCAGCAGGATCTTCTTGAGCTGCGCCATCGCGGCTTCCTCCTAATCTCGTTTCCAACCAGTTGAGCACGCCACACGCAAACGGCAAGAATTGCTGCAATTCTCTCACGCCCTCGTGTTTTTCGTCAGCAATATGTTTCACATTTCGGCCATCACGCACTAGGTACGTGCTGTAGATGCCACTGGACAAGACCCATGAGCCTGATCCCCGACATTACCGAATTGCTGGCGCGGGCGCGTGCCGACCTGCGGATGGGGGTACCGGTGGTTCTGACCGGCGAAGAGGGCGAGAGCGTTCTGGCGGTTGCGGCGGAAACCCTGTCGCCCGCGCGGCTGACCGATCTGCGTGCCCTGGGCACGCCGGTGATCGCAGTGACCGGGCGGCGGGCCGAAACGCTGAAGGCGCAGGCCTATGACGGCGATTTGGCGCGCGTTCTGATCCCCGGTTTTGCCGATCTCGCCTGGGTGCAGGCGGTGGCCGATCCGTCGGACGATCTCGCGCAACCCATGAAAGGGCCGCTGACGACCGAGCGGCAGGGCAGCGCGGCGCTGCACCGGCTGGCGATCGGGCTGACGAAATCCGCCCGGCTGTTGCCCGCGGCGGTGGTTGTCGCAGTGACGGACGGGCACGGTTTTGCCGCCGCGCATGGGCTGACCTGCCTGGATCACGCCCGCGCGGCGCCGCATCTGGGCCAGCGCAGCCCACTGCACGAGGTAGCCGCCGCGCGCCTGCCGATGGAAGTCTCCGAGGCCGGGCGCCTGCATGTGTTCCGTCCCGAGGATGGTGGCGAGGAACATTACGCGGTGGAAATCGGCCGCCCCGACCGGGACAAGCCGGTGCTGGCCCGGCTGCATTCGGCCTGTTTCACCGGCGACCTGATGGGCAGCCTGAAATGCGATTGCGGCCCGCAGCTGCGCGGAGCGCTGGCGCAGATGGGCGAGGAAGGCGCGGGCGTGCTGCTCTACCTCAACCAGGAGGGGCGCGGCATTGGGCTGGCCAACAAGATGCGGGCCTATTTCCTGCAAGATCAGGGGTTTGACACGGTCGAGGCCAATCACCGGCTGGGGTTCGAGGACGACGAGCGCGACTTTCGACTGGGCTCGGACATTCTGAAATCGCTGGGGTTCAAGGCGGTGCGCCTGCTCACCAACAACCCCGCCAAGATCGCGATGATGGAGCGGACAGGCATCGCGGTGACCGAACGGGTGCCGCTGAAGGTGGGCGAGACCGCCCATAACCGCGGCTATCTGGCGACCAAGGCGGCCAAATCGGGCCATATGCTGTGAGTCCGCGTGATCTGGTGCTGACGCCGCGCGGGGTGCGGTTTCTGGGCCGGTATTTCCCCTGCTCCATCGGCAAGGGCGGCATCCAGACCGACAAGCGCGAGGGTGACGGGGCGACGCCGGTGGGCAAACACCGGATCGTCGGGATGCTTTTCCGCGCCGACCGGATGGCGCCGCCTGCCACTTGGGCGCGGCCCATCGGGCCGGGCGATCTGTGGTCAGACGACATGGGCGATGCCGCCTATAACCATCTGGTCCGGGCGCCTTATGGGCACAGCCACGAACGGTTGCGCCGGGCCGATCCGCTTTATGATCTGGTGCTGGTGACCGACTGGAACTGGCCCGAAGCGGAACCGGGGCGCGGGTCCGCGATTTTTATCCACCAATGGCGGCGACCTGGGTATCCGACCGAGGGTTGCGTGGCGTTTAGCCGCCGCGATCTGCTGTGGATCGCGGGCAGGATCGAACCCGGCAGCCGGTTGATCATCCCGCCGCGCTAGTCCGGTCGCCAAAAATGGCAGAGCCCACCCGGACATGGGTGGCGCCCAGCGCGATGGCGCTTTCGAAATCGCCGCTCATCCCCATGCTGAGACCGTCAAGGCCGTTGCGCGCGGCGATTTTGGCCAGCAGCGCGAAGTGCAGGGCGGGCTCCTCCTCGACTGGGGGGATACACATGAGCCCGCGCACCGGCAGATCAAGCGCGCGGCATTCGGCGATGAAGCCGTCCGCCTCGGCTGGCAGGACACCGGCCTTTTGTTCCTCTTCCCCGGTGTTGACCTGAATGAACAGGTCCGGGCAATGGCCCAGTTCCTGTGCCAGCCGAGCCAGGGAATTGGCGAGTTTCGGGCGGTCGACGGAATGGATGGCATCGACCAGTTCCATGGCCTGCCGTGCCTTGTTGGTCTGCAAGGGACCGATCAGGTGAAGTTCGACGCCGCTGAACCGTTCCTTGAACGCGGGCCATTTCCCGGCCACTTCCTGCACCCGGTTTTCACCAAAGACGCGGTGGCCCTGTTCCAGTACCGCCTCGACCCGGTCGTTTGGTTGAACCTTGGACACGGCGATCAGCTTGACCGCGCCCTCTGGTCGGCCGGCGGCCTGCTCGGCACTCGCGATGCGGTTCTTGATCTCTTGCAGCGACATGGCATCCCCCGATCTGGTTTGCCGAAGGAAAACACCATGTCGGCGCAAAAGAAAAGGGCAGGTCCGAAGACCTGCCCCCATTCGATACCGTCAAGCGGTGTACAGCTTAGAAGCTGAAGTACACACCGGCCTGGAAGGTGTCGTTGTCGTTCGACGCACGACGGTAGCCTGCTTCCAGCGAAGCGCCGCCGCCCAGGTCGTACGAGTAGTGGATACCGTAGGAACCACCTTCGTTGGCGTTCGAACCGGCAACGTTGTCGCGGTTGTCGCCACGGCCGGCGAGAACGTCAGCTGCGTCAACTGCGCTTTCGTCGGTGTAGAACACCAGCAGGTTCGAAGCCGAACCGATGTCCATGTTGCCGTAGATGCCCCACTTCGAGATGCCGTCGTTGTCGGCATATGCGAGGCGGACGCCGAACTGGCCCAGGTCACCGGCGACCGACACCAGGGTCTTGTCTTCCCACATGGCGTCCGACGACTGGTGAGCAGCTGCGATGGTCCAGTCACCGAAGGTGTAGGCACCCATCACGCCGATACGGTCCGAAGCAACGGCGCCGTTACGGGTCGAGTACGAAACGTGGCCGGTGAAGCCGCCGGTCGAATAGATGAATTCGACGCCGTTCACACCGGTACCTGCCGACGAGTATGCATCCCAGTTGAAGAACTCGTTGTTCACGTTACCAACGTGCGAGTAGAAGCTGGCGCCGTCGATACCGATACCTGCGGTACGGGTTTCGAGGTAGGTGCCGGGCATGTTTTCAACTGCGCCGATGATGTTGCCGACGTTCACGCGGAAGCCCTGGTACGACACGCCAAAGCGAGCGCCGTTGAAGGCTGCGCCACCCGGGGTGTTGTCACGGCTTTCAGCCTGTGCACGGAAGCGAGCGTCGAAAGCAACACCTGCGTCGGTTTCTGCCGACATGTCGAACTGCAGACGCAGACGGCTGGTGATGGTGGTCTTCGAGACACCGTTCACGGCGCGGTCGTTGGCGTCGTTGTAGTCCAGACCGAAACGGCCGTAGCCGCTGATACGAACGTCTGCTGCTGCGACGCTTGCGGTAGCGATCAGCGCAGTCGTTGCGAAGAGAACTTTTTTCATCGTGTTTCCCTCGGTTTTCATTCATACGCCCAAACCAGTGAATCCGGCGTGGGTATGGACAGGGGTTTCGCTCTTTCACCCCCTTTTTGGCAAGCCTTGCCGGGCGATGAGGGACAAAGTCGTCACGGATGGTGCAGCTTTGCCACAGTCCCGGGGCGCGCCCTGCGGATTTCGCCCCCAGTTTCGGGGTTTGGGCCCGATTTCCCGTACGCGCGCGGGCGTTCCCGGTTTATAGAGGCTTGCCCCTAGGAAGCGGCTTGGGTAGGACATTCATCACGAGAAAGCTGTGGGATTGTCCGATGACGTTGCAAAATGCGCTCAAAGCCACCCTTGTACTGTCTTTGTGCCTGGGTGTGGCCGCCTGCGGCAACCGCGGTGGAGGTGTTCGCATCGCTGATGCCGCACCCGCGGATGATTCCTATATCGCCAACAACCGCGAAAGCGCGCCCACGAATTACGAGAAATCGTCGATCTGGGATGTGTTCGGACCCTCGAAGGCCGAGCAGACGGTTCAGGTGAACCGTTATCTCTGGGCTGCCTCGCTGGATGTTCTGAGTTTTCTGCCGGTGCAGTCGGTCGATCCGTTCACCGGCTTGATCGTGACCGGATACGGCACGCCGCCGGGCGGTGGCCGGTCCTATCGGGCAACTGTCCATATCAAGGATCCGGCGCTGGAGGCGCGGTCGCTGAAGGTTTCGCTGCAAACGAACGGAGGCGGCGCGGTCAGCGCGTCGACCGCGCGCGCGGTCGAAGACGCGATTCTTTCGCGGGCACGGCAACTGCGGATCGCCGACAACAAACTCTAGAACCTCGCCGCAATTCGATCTATCACCGCGCCGGGTTCACGCCCGGCGTTTGCATTCACCAAGGACCGTACCTGCCATGTCGCGCTATTCCGCCACCGAAATCGAAGCCAGATGGCAAGAGGCCTGGGACAAGGCCGGTATCTTCAAGGCCGCGCGCACGGCGGACAAGCCGAAGTATTACGTGCTCGAGATGTTCCCCTATCCGTCCGGGCGCATCCATATCGGCCATGTACGCAACTACACGATGGGTGACGTGATCGCGCGCTACAAGCTGTCGAACGGGTTCAACGTGCTGCACCCGATGGGTTTCGATGCCTTTGGCATGCCGGCCGAAAACGCGGCCATGGCCAGCGGCGGACACCCCAAGGACTGGACCTACAATAACATCGAGACCATGGTCGCGCAGATGAAGCCGCTGGGCTTTGGCCTCGACTGGTCGCGCATGTTCGCCACCTGCGACCCGGAGTATTACGGACAGCAACAGGCGCTGTTCCTCGATTTCCTTGAAAAAGGGTTGGTTTATCGCAAGAACGCGGTGGTGAACTGGGACCCGGTCGACATGACCGTTCTGGCCAATGAGCAGGTTGAGGATGGGCGCGGCTGGCGGTCTGGCGCACTGGTCGAGCGGCGCGAACTGACACAGTGGTTCTTCAAGATCTCCGATTTCTCGGGCGAGCTTCTGGATGCGCTCGACACGCTGGATGACTGGCCCGCCAAGGTGCGGCTGATGCAGGAGAACTGGATCGGCAAGTCGCGCGGGCTGCAATTCTCCTGGGCCCTGACCGAACCCGCCCATGGCATCGACTCGCTCGACGTCTATACCACACGGCCTGACACGCTGATGGGGGCCTCGTTCCTCGGCATCTCGCCCGATCACCCGTTGACCAAGGCGCTTGAGGCCGAGAACCCCGACCTCGCCACCAAGGTAGCCGCGATGCGCAAGGGCGGCACCACCGAGGAAGCCATCGAAAAGGCCGAGAAGCTGGGGGCCGATACCGGGTTGCGCGTGCGCCATCCGCTGAACCCCGACTGGGAACTGCCGGTCTGGGTCGCCAACTTCATCCTGATGGATTACGGCACCGGCGCGATCTTTGCCTGCCCGGCGCATGACCAGCGCGATCTCGATTTCTGCCGTAAATACGACCTGCCGGTGATCGACACCTTTGTGGCGCTCGACGATCCCAAGCCGGTCGAGACCGAGGCCTTTGTGCCGCTGAAAACCGAAAAGGTGAAATGGATCAACCATTTCGCCGGGCTGGACGAGGCCACCGGGCAAGAGGCGATCGACGCCACCATCGACTGGATGGAGGCCAAGGGCATGGGCACCGGCGTGACCAAGTTCCGCCTGCGCGACTGGGGCCTGTCGCGCCAGCGCTATTGGGGCTGCCCGATTCCCGTTGTGCACTGCGATAGCTGCGGCGTGGTGCCCGAGAAGAAGGAAAATCTGCCGATCCGGCTGCCTGACGATGTCACCTTTGACGTGCCCGGCAACCCGCTGGACCGGCATCCGACCTGGCGCAACTGCGCCTGCCCGTCCTGTGGCAAACCGGCCCGGCGCGAGACCGACACGATGGACACGTTCGTTGACAGCTCGTGGTATTTCGCCCGCTTCACCGCGCCGCGCGCCGAAACGCCCACCGTCATGGCCGAGGCTGATTACTGGATGAATGTCGACCAGTATATCGGCGGTATCGAACATGCGATCCTGCACCTGCTCTATTCGCGGTTCTTCGCCCGGGCGATGCATATCTGCGGCCACCTGCCCGAAAAATCGAAAGAGCCGTTCAACGCGCTCTTTACCCAGGGCATGGTGACCCACGCGATCTACAAGACCACCGGCGCAGACGGCCGCCCGGTCTATCACTACCCCGATGCGGTGCGCCTCGAAGGCGGCAAGGGCTATCTGGAGGACGGCACCGAGGTCGAGATCATCCCCTCGGCCAAGATGTCGAAATCCAAGAACAACGTGGTTGATCCGGTCGCGATCATCGACCGGTACGGCGCCGATACCGCGCGCTGGTTCGTACTGTCCGACAGCCCGCCGGAACGCGACGTGGAATGGACCGATGCCGGGGCCGAGGCCGCGCACAAACACCTGAACCGGGTGTGGAACCTGTGCGACCGGATCGCCGAGATGGACCCGGGCGCACCGGGCGAGGGTGACGAGGACCTGCTGCGCGAGATGCACAAATGCATCCGCGACGTGACCAATGGCGTTGAAAGCTTCGGCTTCAACGCGGCGATTGCGAAACTCTATGCCTTTACCAACACGTTGGCGAAATCCAGTGCCGGGGCGGCGGCACAGAAACACGCGATCATGACGCTGGCGCAGTTGATGTCGCCAATGACCCCGCACCTGTCCGAGGATATCTGGGCGCATCAGGGCGGCGAAGGGCTGATTGCGACAGCAAGCTGGCCCAAGGCCGATCCGGCGATGCTGGTCGATACCGCAGTGACGCTGCCGATCCAGATCAACGGCAAGCGCCGTGCGGAAATCAGCGTGCCGGTCGATATGGACAAGGCCGAGGTTGAAAAACTGGCGCTGGCGACCGATGCTGTGCAAAAGGCGCTGAATGGCGCCGCGCCAAAGAAGGTGATCGTCGTGCCGGGCCGGATCATAAATGTGGTGGTTTAACCGTAGAGCGCTGTTGATGCTGCCGCTGGCGCTGGCCGCCTGCGGATTCCAGCCGGTCTATGGGCCCGGCGGCGCGGGCAGTACGCTCTATGGCAAGGTCGAGGTGTCTGCCCCCGACGATGTCGAAAGCTATTGGCTGGTGCAGAACCTGGAACAGACGCTGGGGCGCAGCGCGGCGGCCGGGACCGACTACAAGCTTGACGTCAAGGTCACGACCACCTCGCAGGGCCAGGCGATCACCGCGTCGAACGAGACCACCCGCTATGCCATCGTGGGCACCGCGACCTACAAGCTGAGCGACAAGGACAGCGGTGCGGTTCTGGCCTCGGGTGAGGTCGAGAGCTTTACCGGCTATTCCGCGACCGGGTCGACGGTGGACACGCTGGCGGGTGAACGCGACGCGCGGCAGCGGCTGATGACGATTCTGTCGGACATGCTGACGACCAAGCTGTATTCCACCCTGGACTTGCCGGCATGAAGCTGAGCCCGCGCGAGGCCGAAGGCTATTTCGCCAAACCCGACGCGGGCCGGACCGGATTGCTGATCTATGGTGGCGACGCGATGCGGGTGGCGCTGAAACGCCAGCAGGTGATCGCGGCCCTGCTCGGCCCCAATGGCGAGGAAGAGATGCGCCTGACCCGGATGGCGGGTGGCGATCTGCGCAAGGACCCGGCGCAACTGGTCGATGCGATCAAGGCGGTGGGATTCTTTCCCGGCCCGCGCGTTACCTTTGTCGAGGATTGCCCCGAGCTGTCGAGCCCTGCGGTACTGGCCGCGCTGGAAGATTGGGAGCCGGGCGACGCGCAGATCGTGGTGACCGCCGGGCAGCTCAAGGCCACGTCCAAGCTGCGCAAAGGGTTCGAGGCCCATCCCAACGCCTATGCCGTGGGTATTTATGACGATCCGCCATCGCGGGCCGAAATCGAACGGATGCTGGCGCAAGCGGGTATCCGGGATGTGCCGCCCGAGCCGATGTCGGTGCTGGCCAACCTTGCCCGCGAACTGGGTCCGGGCGATTTCACGCAGACGCTGGAGAAGCTGGCGCTTTACAAGCTGAATGACGCGGCACCGCTCAACCTTGAGGATATCACCGACTGCGCGCCGCGCTCGACCGAGGCCGGGTTGGACGATCTGTTGAACGTCGTGGCCGAGGGCAAGATGGATGCCGTTGGCCCGCTGCTGCGCCGGTTGCAGGCGCAAGGGACCAATGCGACCGGCCTGTGCATCGCTGCCACCCGCCATTTTCGCACGCTTTACGCCTGCGCCTCGGACCCGGGCGGACCGGGACAGGGGATCAACCGGCTGCGCCCTCCGGTCTATGGCCCGCGTCGCGATCGCATCCTGGGGCAGGCGCAGACCTGGGGCGCGCGACGGCTGGAGACGGCCCTGACCGTGCTGACCGATACCGACCTTGCGCTTCGGTCTGCCGGACAATCGGCGCCGCAAATGCCTCTGGTGGAGCGGGCAATGATCCGGCTGGCGATGCTGTCTCGCTCGCGCTGACGTGAGCAGGCGGCGTGCGCACTTGACGCAGGCGGCGCGAAAGCCATTCTGCAGGACAATTGAAACGGAGGTTCCGAATGTACAAGGTCTTTGGCCGGGTCCGCAGCCGCGCGGCGCGGGTGTTGTGGTTGCTCGAAGAGCTGGGCGTGCCCTATGAGCATATCGATGTCGGCCCGCATGACCCGCAGGTCGTGGCGCTGAACGGCAGCGGCAAGGTGCCGGTTCTGGTAGATGGCGATCACATGATCACCGACAGTTCGGCAATCATGACCTATCTCGCCGACAAGCACGGCGATTTCACCTATCCCGCCGGTACGATCGAACGCGCCAAACAGGATGCGCTGTTCCACACCGTGCTGGACGAGATCGACGCGGTGCTGTGGGTCGCGGCCCGGCATGGGTTCATCCTGCCCGAGGACAAGCGGGTTCCGGCCGTCATCGACTGCACCAAATGGGAGTTCGAGCGCAACCTTGCCCGGTTGGAGGCGCGGCTGGAAGGTCCCTTCCTGCAAGGGGAAAAGATGACCATCGCCGATATCCTACTGACCCATTGTCTGAACTGGGCACATGGCGCAGGCTTCCCGGTGACCTCGCGCAAGATCAAGGATTACGCCAAGGAAATGCGCGCACGCCCCGCGTTTCAGCGTATGGGCGCGCTGACCCCGGCCTGAGCCCAACTTGCCGCCGCGCGGCCGGCCCAGCGGCCGGTCGCAAAACAGCCCGTCAGCAGGTAGCCGCCGGTAGGCGCCTCCCAATCCAGCATCTCGCCTGAGCAGAAAACGCCCGGCAGCGCCCGGAGCATCAGGGCGTCGTCCAAGGCCGTGCGCGCCACACCGCCTGCGGTCGAAATCGCCTCGTCCATCGGGCGCGTCCCGGCATGTCGGACCGGCAGCGCCTTGAGCATTGCCGCCAGCGCCGGAGGGTGTTGGGGCAAGGGGCGACCGAATTCCATCAGCAGCGCCGCACGCACGCCGGACAGCCTAAGGGATTTGCGCAGATGCGCCGAAAGGCTGGCCTTGCCGCGCGGTTTCGTCAGCCTGCGCGACAGCTCGGCCTCTGCAAGATCGGGAAAGAGATCCACCGTCAGCGCCGCACCATCGCGCACGGCGGTCGAGACCGAATAGATGCCGCCGCCTTCAAGCCCGCGGGCGGAAATCACTGCTTCGCCCCGGCTGGACAGTGCACCGGCCTGCCAGGCGACATTCTTGACCGGCTGGCCGATATGCTGGGTCATGTAATCGGACCAATTGACCAGCAATCCGGCATTGGCAGGCGCAAACGGCGAGAGCTCCACCCCTCGTGACGCCAACAGCCCGGCCCATTGCCCGTCCGAGCCAAGCCGCGCCCAGCTTGACCCGCCCAGCGCCAGAACGGTGACAACGGGTTGGATCTGCTGCGCGCCGATGGGAGTGTCGAAAACGAACGCATCCCCATCCCAGCCGATCCAGCGCCAGCGGGTGCGGATATCCATCCCCTGCGCCGCCAGCTCGGTCAGCCAGGCCCGCAACAGCGGCGAGGCCTTCATCACCTTGGGAAACACCCGCCCGGTGGAGCCAGTGAACAGCTCCTGCCCAAGATCCTGCGCCCAGTGCTGCACCGCCTCGGCGTCAAATTCGGCCAACATCGGGCGTAGCCAACCAGCAGCATTGCCATAGGCGGAAAGAAGCTGTTCGAACGGTTCGTTCTTGGTCAGATTCAGCCCGGATTTTCCCGCCATCAGGAACTTGCGCGCGACCGAGGGTTTCGCCTCGGCCACCACCACCGGCAAACCGGCACGGGCCAGTTCGCCCGCCGCCATAAGGCCCGCAGGCCCGGCGCCGATGACCAGAGCCGGTTTCACGGCATGTCGTTCCGTTTCGGCCGATATCTGCATGTCGCCCTTCCTGCCGTCCCTATTTGCACCGGTCGCGTGGTGGTGCATCCTCTTGCCCATGACGGACACCGAAGACAAGAGCGCGCCAGTCTGCCCGCTGTGCGACCGCCCGATCCCGGATGGAGGCGGCAGCCTGCATCACCTGATCCCCCGGCTCAAGGGCGGCAAGGGCGGGCCGACGGTGCTGTTGCACCAGATCTGCCACAAGGAGGTGCACGCGACCCTGACCGAAGCGGAACTGGCGCGCAGGTTTCACACGATTGAGGCGTTGCGCACGCATCCCCGGCTGGAACGGTTCCTGGAGTGGGTCAGCAAGCGCCCGCCAGGATTCCGATCAAAGGTTCCGGGCAAGCGCCGGGGACGCTGATCACGATGGCAACAGCGGCGTGCCGCGCAGGTCAAGGCCGGTGGCTGTCAGCCCCTCGACGCCGATGCCGGCCAGCGCCGGGACCGGCGTGAATTCCGCCCCCTCGACATGCTGAAACTCGATCAGCGTATATGGGCGTTTCCACAGCCATTCGCGGTTCGCCACCGACCAGAGGTCGGGGTCCGGCGGGGTTTGTGCGCTGAAGCCGAAAAAGAAAAGATCGAACCCATGGTCGGCCACCTCCTGCACCGACAGAAGGGTCATCCCAAGCCCTCGGCAGATCGCCTCGTCCCGGGCGATATCGCCGCTGCGCAAGGTGATATGGGCCAAGGTCGCCGCGGCGAACGGTGCCGAAGGATCGGCCGCCCCAGGCGGCCGGTTGCCCTCGAAATCCTGTTGCAACAGCTCGATGACGAAGCCTTCGGGGTCGGTCAGGTGGCACATGTATCCGATGTCGCCGAACTGGCGCGGGTCGCTGACGGCGACGCCCTGCGCCCGCAGCGCTTGTACGGCAAGGTCCACATCCGGCAGGGTTATGCCGATCTTCCAATACCGCTGGCCACGATCATGCTGATACCCGCCGCCACCGGCCAGCAGGATCAGGTCGGCATCTGGCCCGCCATAGCCGACATGCCACGCCTCGCCCCGTTTACTGGCGGTCATGCCGAGAGTGTCGCGATAAAACCCCGCGAGCGCCGCCGGATCGGCGGCGCGCAGGTGGAGGGCGGCCAACCTCATGGACAGAGGGCTGCGATCCCAGCCGCGATGTCCGGGTCGGCGGTAACCGAATCAGCTACCAGCGACCGGGCGGTCTCCATCAACTGGTCGGAAGGCACGATCCGGTCCACGAGACCAAAATCATAGGCCTCCTGCGCGGTGATCTTCTGCCCCGCCATCAGGATCAGCCGCGTCCGGGCCGGGCCGATCAGCGCCGCCATGCGCGCCGGGTCCGACGGCCGCGGCAGAAAGCCGAGCTTCATCACCGGGTAGAAGAATTTCGCCTCGGGCACCGCGATGCGCAGGTCGCAGGCCAGCGCCATGCCGTTGGCGCCACCCGCCAGGGTCCCGTTCAGGGCCGCGACGGTGAGGCAGGGCAGAGCTGCAATGGCACCTGAAAGCCTCTCCCACAGGTCCGAAGTGGCGAGACCGGCGCGCGCCGCCTCCAGATCGGCACCGGCGCTGAACACCTTGCCGCGCCCGGTCAGGATCAGCGCCCGCGCCTCGCCCGCCGCTTCGGCGATCTCGACCAGCCGCTCCAACATGGCCACGGTCAGCGAATTGGCCTTGTCGGGGCGGTTCAGCGTGACGGTCCACAGACCGCCGTCCTGCTCCAGCTCGATCATATCAGGCCGACCCGGCGGCGAATGGTCTCGTCGCGCAGGGAGATCTCGGTGCCCCGGAATTCGTCCGCATCCGCGCCGCACATCCACAGCAGCGTGCGTGCGGGCCAGTCGGCGGGGACATGCGCCGACCAGTCCAGCTGGCTGACCGGGTTGATGCCCGAGCTCTTGATCTCGCGCTGCATCTGGGTGGCAACGGTGCCCGGGGACAGGCCCATCGCGCGGATGCCGTGATGCGCCTCTTCCAGATGCAGGCAGGAGGTGAGCATCGCCGCACCCGCCTTGGAGGCGCAATAATGGCTCCAGGCCTCGACCGGGTTATGCGCCGCGCCCGAACTGACCGTCAGGATGGTTCCACCACCCGCCTTGCGCATCACCGGCAATGCCGCGCGCATGCCATAGTAGACGCCCTTGAGGTTGATATCGATCGCGTGGCTCCAACCGGCCGGGTCGGAACTGGCCAGATGCGAGATCGGTTCGACGACACCGGCATTGTTGATCAGGACATCCAGACCGCCGAACCGCGCCACCGTGGCATTCACCGCCCCGGCCACCTGTCCGGCATCGGCCACGTCGCAGGCCAGCGGCATCGCCTGGTCGCCTAGCTCCGTGGCCAGCGTGGCCACGGCGTCGGCGCTGCGAGCGAGCAGCACCACATTGGCGCCCGCCTCGGCAAAGATTCGCCCGGCCTCGGCCCCGATTCCGCGGCTGGCACCGGTGATCAGAACGGTTTTTCCCTGCATGTCGGTCATTCAAATCTCCCTCAATTCCGGTCGAGTTCTACTCTGGCACGGGGAAAGGGTCCAGCGGTTGCCCCCTTGACGCCCGCCGCATCGCAACCGACGATAGATGCGATATTTATCCAGAGAGGTTCTTGGAATGTCCGTTTTCCTTCGCCGCACGTCGGGCGCCGTTATCGCCTATACCATCGCAACCCAATGCGCCTGGGCCGACCTGAGTGCCGACCAGGTCTGGGCCGACTGGAAAGCTTATCTTGGCGGAATGGGTTACGAGGTTTCCGGAACCGAAAGCCGCTCAGGCAATACGCTGACGATTTCGGGCATGTCGATGAATATGCAGATCCCTGACGCCGAAGGCGCGCTGGCCGTGACCTTGCCGGAAATGAGCCTGACGGACCAGGGCGATGGAACCGTGCGCATCGTCCTGCCCGAAGAGTTCCCGATCAATTTCGTGGTGACCCCAGAAGGCGAGGACGCGGTCAAGGGAACGGTGAACTATCTGAACCGCAACATGTCGATGGTCGTATCCGGTGCCCCCGAGGACATGACCTATAGCTATTCGGCGGATCAAGTGACGGTCAGCCTCGCCGCGCTGGAGGCCGACGGCGAAGCGATGCCCGAAGGCGCGATTACCGCGTCGATGGACATCACCGGCGTGGCCGGAACCTCGCAGATGAAGATCGGCGCGATGCGTGACATGGTGCAGAATTTCACCGCCGATGGGATGAGCTATGCGCTGTCCTTCGACGACCCCGAATCCGACGATGCCGGCACCTTCAACGGCGCCATGAGCGGCATTACCTATGCCGGCAGTGGCACCATCCCGACCGATTTCGATGCCGCCAACTTCTCGAACATGCTGAAGTCGGGTTTCGCCTTTGACGGCACGCTGAGCTACACGGCTGGTAACGGGACGATGAATGGCAGCGGCGACGGCGAGACCTTTGCCTTTGCCTCTAAATCGCAGGGGGGCGATTTCCGGATCGCAATGAACGCTTCGCATGTCGTCTACGACCTGACCGGAAACGGGGCCGAGATGTCAATCACCACGCAAGAGCTGCCATTCCCGATCGATCTGGCGATGGCGAAGACGGGTTTCAAGCTGGATATTCCGGTGCAGGCAGGCGATGCGCCGCAACCCTTTGGCCTGGGCATGAACCTGACCGATTTCACCATGTCCGACATGATCTGGGGCATGTTCGACCCCGCCGGGGCGCTGCCGCGTGATCCGGCAACCATTGCGCTCGATCTGACGGGAACTGCCAAGGTTCTGGTCGATTTCCTTGACCCCGCCGTTGCCGAGACGCTGGAAGCGACCGGCGCCGCGCCGGGCGAGCTGAACACGTTGAAAATCAACCAGCTGCTGGTGTCGATGGTGGGCGCCAAGCTGACCGGTACCGGCGCGTTCGAGTTCGACAACAGCGACCTGGAGAGTTTCGACGGGATGCCCGCGCCCTCGGGTGTCGCCAACCTTACACTGGTGGGGGCAAATGCGCTGATCGACAAGTTGATCGCGATGGGTTTTGTTTCTGACCAGGACGCGATGGGCGCGCGGATGATGATGGGTATGCTAGCGGTGCCAGGCGACGCGCCCGACACTCTGAACTCGACGATCGAGATCAACAAGCAGGGCCATATCATGGCCAACGGCCAGCGGATCAAGTGACCTGAAAACTCTGGGAACCGGGCGCAAAGCGCCCGGTTCGTCAATTCGCAGCGTAGGGCTTGCAGCAGGCCCAGTCGGCGGCTACCTCGGTGACAGGATGACAGGAGGGGCCATGCCGCGTACCGTAGAGGAAATCAGCGACGCACTTCTGGATGCGGCCCGCAAGGCGGGGGCCGAGGCCGCCGATGCGATGGTCACCCAAGGCACATCGGTCTCGGTCGAGGTGCGTGGCGGCGCGCTGGAACACGCCGAACGCTCTGAGGGCACCGATCTGGGGTTGCGGGTGTTCATCGGCAAGCGCCAGGCCATCGTGTCGAGTTCCGACAGTCGGCCCGAGACCTTGGCCGCGATGGCCGAACGGGCGGTGGCCATGGCACGCGAGGCGCCAGAGGACCCCTATGCCGGGCTGGCTGACCCGTCGGAGATTTGCCGAAACCTTGATGCAGACGCTCTGGATCTGTGTGATCCCGCCCCCGAACCCACCGCCGAGGCCCTGATGCAGGATGCGCTGGCGGCCGAGGCCGCAGCGCTGGCGGTCGAAGGCGTGACGCAGGTTTCTGACGCGGGCGGCGGATACGGGGCAAATGCCATCCATATCGCGGCGACAAACGGGTTTTCCGGCGGCTACCGCCGTACATCCCGCTCGATCTCCTGCGTGGCGATTTCAGGCAGCGGAACGGGGATGGAGCGCGAGTATGATGGCGACAGCCGGAGCTGGCAGTCGGACCTGCGCGACCCCGCCGAAATCGGGCGCATCGCAGGTGAACGGGCGGTTGCCGCGCAAGGTGCCCGAAAGCCCGCGACCGGCACATTCCCGGTGCTGTTCGACGAACGCATCTCGTCGTCTCTGATCGGTCACTTGCTGGGTGCGGCCAATGGTGCCGCGATTGCGCGCGGATCGTCCTGGCTCAAGGATGCGCTGGGCGAACAGGTGCTGCCGTCTCATCTGTCGGTGATCGAAGACCCGCATCGCCCGCGTGTCTCGGGCTCGCGCCCCTTCGATGCCGAGGGGCTGGCGACCCGGCGTCGCGCCATCGTGGAAAACGGGGTGCTTACCGGCTGGACGCTGGATCTAGCCAGTGCGCGCAAGCTGGGGATGGGATCGACCGCAAACGCAGCGCGTGGCATTTCCGGCCCGCCCTCGCCCAGCAACTGGAACATCGCCATGACCCAAGGAACAGCCAGCCGGGCCGACCTGTTGCGCGACATGGGAACCGGTCTGTTGGTGACATCCATGATCGGTTCGACCATCAACCCCAATACTGGCGACTATTCGCGCGGAGCCTCGGGGTTCTGGGTGGAGAATGGCGAGATCGCTTATCCGGTCAACGAATGCACCATCGCGGGCAACCTGCGCGACATGCTGCTGCGGATGGTGCCCGCGAACGACGCCCGCACCTGGCTGTCGCGGGTGGTGCCGTCAATCCTGATCGAGGGGATGACGCTTGCCGGAAACTGACCTCGACCTGCTGATCCGTGCCGCACACGAGGCCGGGCGTATCGCGACCCGGTATTCGGGCCGCGAGGCGCAGCGTTGGGACAAACCCGACGGTGCAGGACCAGTGACCGAGGCGGATCTGGCGGTGAACGCCATGCTGGAGCAGATGCTGCCCACCGCCCGGCCCGGATACGGCTGGCTGAGCGAGGAGACCGAGGACAGTGGCGCCCGGCTGGATCGTGACCGGGTGTTCATTGTCGACCCGATCGACGGCACCCGCAGCTTTGCCGACGGCTCGCGCACCTGGGCACATGCTCTGGCGGTGGCTGAACGCGGCGTGGTGACAGCGGCGGTGATCTATCTGCCGATGCGAGACCTGCTGTTCTCTGCGGCGGCGGGCGGTGGCGCGTTTCTGAACGGTGACCCGATCCAGGTTTCAGCCCCTGCCGATCTGGCACAGGCGCATATTCTGGCCGCACGGCCCAATCTGCTACCGGAACACTGGATCGGGCGAACGCCACCTGTGTTCCAACGCGATTATCGGCCATCGCTGGCCTACCGGCTGGCGCTGGTGGCGCAAGGCCGGTTCGACGGCATGCTTACGCTGCGGCCCAGTTGGGAATGGGACATCGCCGCCGGTGACCTGATCCTGCGCGAAGCGGGCGGTCTTTGCACCGACCGGTTTGGCGCCCCCCTCAGGTTCAACAATGCCCGGCCTCGCCTGGCCGGTGTGATCGCGGGCGGCAACACCGTACATGGCGGGCTGGCGGCGGCGCTTGACCCGGCCGGCCTGGGGATTGCAAGCCATTGACCGCGTGTTGCCGGGATTGGGCAAGCTTGACCTGTAGCGCGGATGCCTTAGGTTGCCGCGGATTTTGAACCGAACCCGCCGGAGCGACCGCATGGCCTGCGCCCTTTACCCGTTTTCCAGTTTCACGGCCCGCCCCGTGTCGGTGAGACGTTAGGTCATGGCGCGCTCGCTCAGCCTTACGGCCTATCGCGTGCTCAGTTGGCGCGGCGCGCATCCCCCGGGCAAGGACATGCCGTCGCGGCCCGAAGGGGAGTTGCTGTGGATTCACGTGGCCGACCGTGGCCGTTTTCCGGCCCTGTGCGATCTGGCCCAGCGCCTTGTCACGTTGCGCCCCGACCTGTCGGCACTGTTCACCATTCCCGGGGATACAAGAACCGACGATTGGCCGTCGACCACAGGGCTGGTATCGGTCCTGCCCGAAGATCACCCGATGTCGGCACGGCGTTTTCTGAACCACTGGACGCCGGACATGTGCCTGTGGTCCGGCGGCGGGCTGAAACCGAACCTGATCGACCAGGCGGCGCAATCCGGGCTGCCCATGGTTCTGATCGACATTGCCGAAAGCGACCTGGCCGCGCGCAAGCACCGGTGGTTGCCCGACCTTACGCGCACGGTTCTGGATTGTTTTGACCTGATCGTAACCAATGGAGAGGCCGCCGCCCGCCAGGTGCGCCGTGCAGGCGTCGCCCCTGCCAAGGTGCGCTCTTCGCCTCCGTTACAGGTCAGTGCGAACCCGGCGCCCTGGCCGGAAGACGAGCTGGCGGCCGTCAATGCGGCTTTGGGGGGGCGGCCGGTCTGGCTGTCTGCCTGGACCCAGGCCAAGGAGTTCATCTCGGTCCTGACCGCCCATCGCTTTGCGCTGCGATCACTGCACCGGGCGCTGTTGGTCGTGCATGTCGCCGACCCCGAAGAGGCCGGGCCCCTGCGCGAACGGCTGGAGCATATGGACCTGCGCTGTATCAACTGGGATGTCGGTGACATGATCGACGATCACACCCAGGTGGCGATCAGCGCGGACCCCGAGACCCTGGGGCTCTGGTACCGGGTGTCGCCCTTGACCTTTCTGGGCAGTTCTTTGGAGCCCGGCGCGGGCGGACGGGATCCGCTGACGGCGGTGGCTCTCGGTTCGGCGCTGCTCTATGGTCCGAACGTGCGCAGCCATATCGACACATATGTTCGCCTCGCCTCGGCCGGGGCCGCGCGATCGGTTCGCGACGCCGATGCGCTGGGGTCCGAAGTCGTGCATCTATTGGCGCCCGATGCCGCCGCCGCGATGGCACTGGCAGGATGGGAGGTCGTGACCGAAACCGCACATCTGACCGATGAGCTGATCGAACTTATCCAGGATCGACTGGACCGGTGGGGGGCAGAACGTGCGGACGCCTGAATTCTGGAACACCGATCCGGCAAAGCCCGGCCTGCGCGCCAGTTTACTGCGGCCATTGGGGGCACTCTATGCCGGGGCAACAGCGCGACGGATGCGGGCGGGTCAGCCGATCCGCGCCACTGTGCCGGTGATCTGTATCGGCAACTTGAACGCAGGTGGCACCGGCAAGACGCCAACCGCGATCTGGGTAGTCGAGCGGCTGCGCGACGCAGGTCACGAGCCGCATGTCGTCACGCGCGGCTATGGCGGCGCGCTGCAAGGGCCGGTGCAGGTCGATCCAGGCCGCCACAAGTCCGAACAAGTGGGCGACGAACCATTGCTGCTGGCGGCCTTTGCCGAGGTCTGGGTCGCCAAGGACCGGGCCGCCGGTGTGCGGGCGGCCGAAGCGGCCGGCGCAACCGTGATCGTGCTGGATGACGGGTTCCAAAACCCGGCAGTAGACAAGGATTTCTCGGTCATCGTGGTCGATGCGACGCAGGGGTTCGGCAATGGCTTTTGCATTCCGGCGGGGCCACTGCGCGAACCGGTAGATGTGGGGCTGCGGCGCGCCGATCTGGTTCTGTCGCTGGGGGATGCCGCCGCGCAGGCGGATTTCACCGCCCGATGGGGGACGATGATCGACCTGCCGCGTGCCACGGCGGAACTCAAACCCCTGAAAACCGGCATGGACTGGGCCGCTACCCCGGTTCTGGCCTTTGCCGGTATCGGCAACCCGGCCAAGTTCTTTCGCACGTTGCGCAACGAAGGGGCGGACGTGTTGCGGGCCGAGGCCTTGGACGACCACCAGCCGTTGACGCCCGCGCTGATGTCACGGCTCGAAAACGAGGCGCGGCTGCTTGGTGCGCAGATGGTGACAACCGAAAAAGACGCGGTTCGGCTGCCGCCCGCGTTCCGGTCCAAGGTCATCACCCTGCCGGTGCGGCTGGAGATGGCAGATGCGGACCGGGTGCGCGACATGCTGCTGGCGGTTGCCCCTGCGCCCTGAACCTCAACCGTCCTCGCCCAGCTTGGGCGCGGGCCGGTGCAGGGCCAGGTCGGCGTCCGAGAACCGGAACGGTGCGCGGATGCCCGGCACACCCTCAAGCGCGATCTGCATGCCGCGCGCGATCACCTGCGGGTCTGCAATCACCTCGGCCATGTCGTTGATCGGACCGGCAGGGATGCCGTGCGCCTCGCAGGCGGCCAGCAACTCGGCCTTGGCCCGGGTCGCAGTGGCGCCGTTCAGCCGCGCGATCATCACCCGGCGGTTGGCGAGGCGATCCCGGTTTTTCAGGAACTCCGGCGCCTCGGCCATGTCATCAAGCCCCAGCACCCGGCACAGCCGCTGGAATTGCCGATCATTGCCGGTGGCGATGATGATATGGCCGTCAGCACAGTCGAACACCTGATAGGGGGCAAGATTGACATGGGCGTTGCCCATGCGCGGCGGCACCTCTCCCGTGGCCAGGTAGTTCAGCGCCTGGTTGGCGGTGACAGCCACCGCCACGTCGAGCAGTGCCATATCCACATGCTGTCCACGACCAATCCGGTCACGCTGGTGCAGGGCGGCCAGAATGCCGGTAACCGCGTAAATGCCAGTAAAGATATCGGTGATCGCCACGCCCGATTTCTGCGGCTGGCCCTCGGGTTCGCCGGTGATCGACATCAGACCTGACATGCCTTGGATGATGAAATCGTATCCGGCGCGATGGGCATAGGGGCCGTCCTGCCCGAAGCCGGTGATCGAGCAATAGATGAGCCGGGGGTTGATCGCCGACAGCGAGGCGTAATCCAGCCCGTATTTGGCCAGCCCGCCAACCTTGAAGTTCTCGATCAGGATATCGGCGTCGCGCACCAGTGCGCGCACCTTTTCCTGCCCTTCGCCGGTTGAAAAATCGGCAACGACCGATGCCTTGCCCCGATTGGTCGAGTGGAAATACGCGGCTGACACATCGTCGTCGCGTGTCACGAAAGGCGGCCCCCAGGCGCGCGTGTCGTCACCTGCGGGACTTTCGACCTTGATCACATCGGCGCCCAGATCTGACAGGGTCTGGCCGGCCCAGGGGCCAGCCAGCACGCGCGCAAGTTCGACGACCCTGAGTCCCGAAAGCGGCGCAGCCCGCGTCATCAGTTCGCCAGCTCTGCCTCGATCAGGGCCTTGAAATCGGCATAGGGCTGGTTTTCGACCTTCTTGCCGTTGATCATGAAACTCGGCGTCGAGTTGATCTCGTCACGGGTGGCGTGTTCCTGGTACCAGGCGACCAGCGTCTGTGCCATTGTCGCATCGCCCAGGCAGGCGTCGAGCTTGTCATTGTCGATGCCCGCCAGGCGGCCGATCTTGCGCAATTCGTCGGCAATCTCGGCCGGACCACCGGCGCGGGCCCATTCAGACTGACCCTTGAACACCAGGTCGGTGATGCCAAAGAATTTCTCGGGTCCGCCGCAACGCGCCACCATCGAAGCCCAGAGACCATAACGGTCGAAATAGACCTCGCGATAGATGAACCGCACCTTGCCGGTGTCGATGAAATCGGCCTTTAGCTGCTTGTATCCGTCCTCGTGGAACCGGGCGCAATGCGGGCAGGTGTAAGAGGCATATTCGATGACCTCGACAGGCGCGTCTTCGGCCCCTTGGACCATTTCGACGATGGTCGAGGTATCGACCTCGGCCTGTTGCGCATCGGCGCCACCGATCAGTGGTGAGGATGGCAAGTTGGCGTTGGATGACGGCAGACTCAGCCAGTAAGCGCCAGCGGCAATCGCCACAACAGCACAGATCACGGTTCCCATACGGCTCATTTCAGGCCCTTTCTTATGATTTCTGCTTCGATAAAACGCTCTGTGCCAGTCTTTCAAGGGCAGCGCGCAAATCTTCATCTTTGGCACCCTGCGCGACACGGGACGCTTCGGTCGCGATTTCCGGCGCGGGACCGGTCGAGACGGCCTTGGGTCGGTGTTCAAATGTTGCCTGCCCTTCGGCAAAACCGGTCGGCGCGGTCTGTGTGATCCTGACACGGCTGATCGCGTTATAGCCATAGGCAGCGTTGACCCGTTCGCGCAGCTGCTCCTTTTGCATTTCTAACATTGGGGCCTGTGCCCCAGTGGTCAGGACCGTCAGCGTAGCGCCAAAGCCACCCTTGCCATAACCAATATTGACCGGGCGTGCGATGGCGGCGAGGTCATGGCCCACGATCTCAGGCCAGTGGGTCAACACCCGACTGACCGCAAAGCCCCGGCTTTCGCCAGCACGCCGTATTTGGTCGCCCAGCAGGATTGCCGTACGCTTGAAACCGCGGGTCGAGGATCGTCTCTGTGCCATCTGGTATCCGACTCTGATGGCGCTATTGTATTTCTCGGGCGCTGCGGCGCCAGAGAAACCCGACAGCCAGGGAGAATTTTCCGTGCGCGATCAGCAACACATAAGCGTGAGCGCTGAATTGCTGGCCTGGTACGACGTCCATGCCCGCGAAATGCCATGGCGGGTCGGCCCGGCGGCGCGCGCCGCTGGCGTGCGCCCCGATCCCTATCGGGTCTGGTTGTCCGAAGTCATGCTGCAACAGACCACCGTCGCTGCGGTGCGCGATTACTTCCACCGCTTCACGGCGCGCTGGCCCACGGTTCAGGCGCTTGCCGCCGCCCCGGACGAGGCGGTGATGGGCGAATGGGCAGGGCTGGGGTATTACGCCCGCGCCCGCAACCTGCTGAAATGCGCTCGCGTGGTGGCACAGGACCATGGCGGAACCTTTCCTGATACCTACGAGGGCCTGATCGCCCTGCCCGGCATCGGCCCCTATACCGCCGCCGCGATTGCCGCCATTGCATTTGACCGGGCAGAAACCGTGCTGGACGGCAATGTCGAACGGGTGATGGCCCGGCTTTATGACATTCCCGAACCGCTGCCGGGCGTGAAACCTGAATTGAAGGCGCGGGCCGCCGAGCTGACCCCCGCCGACAGGCCCGGCGATCACGCGCAGGCGGTGATGGATCTGGGCGCCACGATTTGCACGCCAAAATCGCCCGCCTGCGGCATCTGCCCGCTGCGCGACCCTTGCCTGGCGCGGGTGCGTGGCACCGCGCCCGACCTGCCGCGCAAGGCACCGAAGAAGGACAAGCCGGTGCGACTGGGCCATGTCTATCTGGCGCGGCATGCCGATGGCGGCTGGCTGATGGAGCGGCGGCCCGATCACGGCCTCTTGGGCGGGATGCTGGGCTGGCCCGGCTCGGACTGGTCCGAAGCCCCCGCCCCCAAGCCACCCTTTGCGGCAGACTGGTGCGAACTGCCGGGGGAAGTGCGCCATACCTTTACTCATTTTCACCTGATCCTACGCATCCACAGCGCCGAACTTCCCAAGGGGCCACCACCCGAGGGGTTGCATATCGTCGAAAAGCACGCCTTCCGTCCCTCGGACCTGCCGACTGTGATGCGCAAGGCATACGACCTGTGGCGCGGCCAATAGACCGATGGGCAGAGACCGGAAAAACGTCTAGGATTCAGGCGGTTTGTTGTGGAGTGTGCGATGATCGCCCCAGAGAAACTCTCGCGCTGGCAAGGCGCCCTGCCCTTCTGGATATCCTACCTGCTGGTGCCGTTGGTCTGGTTCGCGGCAACTGAGGGCGGTTGGTGGCTGCTGGCGGTTCCGTTGTCGACCTGGTGGGCCTTTGCGGCCCTTGACCAGGCGACGGGCGAGAACCTGGAAAACGCCGACCCGGAGACCGGCGAAGAGGCGTTGGGCTGGTACATCCTGCTGACCAAGCTCTGGGTGCCGGTGCAGTTCATCACGCTCTATGGCCTGATCTGGTACACCACCCGCGCCGACCACCTTTCCACAGGAGAACGGATCGCGCTGTTTTTTGGCGTCGGTGTCATCACCGGGACCATTGGGATCAACTATTCGCACGAATTGATGCACCAGAAGGACCGGTTCGAGCGCTGGTTGGGCGATATCCTGCTGGCGATGGTGCTCTACTCGCATTTCCGGTCCGAACACCTGCTGGTGCATCACCGCTATGTCGGCACCCCGCGCGACCCGGTAACCGCGCGCTATAACGAAGGGTTTCACCGGTTCTATCCGCGGGTGCTGGTGCAATGCCTGCGCTCGGCCTTTCGCGCCGAGCGCGAGATGCTGGCGCGCAAAGACAAGCGCTGGACCGATCCGGCCAACCCGTTCTGGCGCTATTGGGCCTTGCAGGGGGTGATGCTGACGCTCGCCGGGCTGATCGGCGGTTGGGCCGGTCTGGGCCTGTTCTTGGTGCAGGCCGGTACCGCGATCTGGCAGCTCGAGGTGGTCAACTACGTCGAACATTACGGGCTGACACGGAAACACCTGGGCGAGGGCAAATACGAACATGTCAAACCGCGCCATTCCTGGAACTCGGCAAAACGGGCGTCGAACTGGCTGCTGATCAACCTGCAACGCCATTCCGACCATCACTACAAGCCTGACCGCCGGTTTCCGTTGTTGCAAAACCATACCGAGGCGGACGCGCCGCAACTGCCCTATGGCTATCTCGTTATGACCGTGGCGGCGATGATCCCGCCGCTGTGGCAGCGGGTGATGAACCCCCGCGTGCGCGCCTGGCGGCGGCAATACTACCCCGAGATTTCCGACTGGAAACCTTACAACAAGGCGCTGAACCCGGCCCCGCGCTGAACCGCGGCGCGCAGCGCGCGCCGCCCGGCCCAACGGGAGGTGGCGCATCTGCGATGCGCCGGCCGACGGGCGGGAGCGGCCCGCCCTTTCAGAGCGTCCAGACCGTCATCGGATCGCCGATACCGGGCAAGCATTCGTTCTCGCGTTTGCCGAAACCGTCGAGCAAGCGGCTGGCGCCGCCATTCTCCTCCAGCACCTGGTCGTGCAGCTCGTCGCTGATCACGATTTTCGCGGCGCAGAGGCGGGTCTGCGCCTCGAGCTTGGCGGCGACGTTGACCGTGTTGCCGATCACCGCGAACTCCAGCCGGTTGGCACCGATATCGCCCAGAACCGCCGGCCCGAAATGCACGCCGATACCGACACGGATCTCAGGCTCGCCAGCGCGTTTTCGCTCACGGTTCCATTTTTCGATCTCGACCACCATATCCCGGGCGCAGGCCAGAGCATTGCTAGCATCGCGGTCGCCAGCCACCGGCGTGCCAAACGTCGCCATCAGTCCATCGCCCAGGTATTTGTCGAGCGTTCCGTGATGGCGGAACACCTGCGCCTCCATCCGGGCGTGAAAACCGCGCAGCACCTCGATCACCTCGTAGGGATCGCGACCCGCGGCAAAACGGGTGAACCCCACGATGTCAATGAACAGGACCGCGATATCCTCTTGCCGCACCTGTTTCAGCGGTTCGTCATTCTGGCTGAGCGCATCAACTACGTTGGGCGAGAAATAGCGCGACAGGTTGGCGCGTTCGCGTTCCAACCCCGCGTTGTTCATCAATAGCCGGTTAAAGCGCCGGGCAGAGATACCCAACGTGACCGCCACGATAAGAAAGACCACCACTTCCTGCACCCGAAGTTCCGGCATGAAGCTGTTGGGATCCATGTGCTCGGCCACGTCCGGGAAACGGGCAAAAGCTGCTGCTGCGCGCTCTGACAACTCTGGGATGGGCGTGGACACCCACCAGGCAAGGAGCCAGCCGGTCGTCCACATCACCATGGTCCATGTCCCGATCGCAATCACCGTGCGCCAGGAATAGGCCAGCGTACCCGCAGCCAGGATCACAAAGAAATACTGGAAATTGTCGAACCAGTATTGCATCGCCAGCGGGCGCACATCCTCGGAAAACGGGTTTGGCACGATCATGCCCAGCGTCATGATCAACAGATCTACAAAGATCAGGAACAATTCGGTCCGCGACTGGCCCACCCGGCCGGCGCGCCGAATGAACCAGCCGTTCAGCGCGATCAGGCCAAGAATGCCGTGATAATACAGCACCTCCCACTGGGGATTGACGAAGACCAGCAACACCGCGATGACCACCATGGCAACCCAGCGGGCGCGCACGGCCAGTTCCAGCCCCTCGCGCTTGTGCCGTTCCAGCGCCGCCTCGGTGAATCGGTTGTCCAGATCGAACTCGTCCGGCTGGGTAAAGAAAAAGCGCTCGCGTCGGCGCGCCGGGGCTGTGATATCGGCCATATCGGGCTTCTCCTCGTTCCTGCGGTCGAGATAGGCATGATAATCGCAACCGCAAACCGGGTGCGACACTGAAAAAAACCCCGCCGTGATACGGCGGGGCAAGGTGTAGTGCCATGTGTCAGGCCACAGGCACCGGCGGTATGCTTGGGATCTTGCGGGTTAGTTTGCCAGTTCCGAACGGATCTGCTGGCGCAGCACGTCGATCGGCACCACCTTGCCGTCGCGCTTGAAGCACCAATAGGTCCAGCCGTTGCACGAGGGCGCGTTTTCCAGAAACGCACCGACTTGGTGGATCGAGCCCTTGATGTTCTGGCCGATCAGGGTGCCATCGGCCCGCACCTTGGCCTTGTGCCGCTGGTTCATGCTGTAGAGCTCTTCGCCCGGGCGCAGCATACCGCGCTCGACCAGCTGGCCAAATGGAATGCGCGGCTCTGCCCGCTTGCTGGCGCTGACTTCCAGCGCCTCGCGGTCGAATTTGCGCACCTTGGCGATGCGTTTTTCAGCAACCTTGCGATAGGCTTCCTCGCGCTCGATGCCGATGAACTCGCGACCCAGCATCTTGGCCACCGCGCCGGTGGTGCCGGTGCCAAAGAACGGGTCCAGCACCACGTCGCCCGGATTGGTCGAACTGACCAGAACCCGGTGCAGCAGCGCCTCGGGCTTTTGTGTCGGGTGCGCTTTGTCGCCGTTTTCATCCTTGAGCCGCTCATGCCCGGTGCAGATCGGCATGACCCAGTCGCTGCGCATCTGCACACCTTCGTTCAGCGCCTTGAGCGCCTCGTAGTTGAACGTGTACTTGCCGCCTTCGGATTTCGAGGCCCAGATCATCGTCTCATGCGCGTTGGTGAACCGCTTGCCACGGAAATTCGGCATCGGGTTCGATTTGCGCCAGACCACGTCGTTGAGGATCCAGTACCCCGCATCCTGAAGCGCCGAGCCGACCCGGAAGATGTTGTGATAAGATCCGATCACCCAGATCGCGCCATTCGGTTTCAGCAATCGTCGCGCGGCTTTCAGCCAATCGCGGGTGAACCGGTCATAGACGGCAAAGCTGGAAAACTGATCCCAATGGTCGTCGACCGCGTCGACCTGACTGTTGTCCGGTCGGTGCAACTGGCCCTTGAGTTGCAGGTTATACGGCGGGTCCGCAAAGATCAGATCGACAGAGGCCGCAGGCAATGAATTCATCACCTCGACGCAATCGCCGGAAAGAATCGTGTTTAACGGGAGCGCTGTCGCGCCCAGAGTCTTTGTGGTCGTCATATACTGCCTCAAGTTCCACGGCGCTTTTGCGCTCATTTGGTTGAAGACAGGATGAGTCAAACCGGATTCCCGGTCAAATTCTTTTTTGAATCAGGAGGTTACAAATTACTCTTGATACAATATCTTGTGCACCGGCTTGAACGAACGCCTATGGTGTGGGGTTAGGCCAAGATGTTGGAGCGCCGCGCGATGCTCGGGTGTCGGATATCCGGCGTTCCGCTCCCAGCCATAACCGGGATGCTGTTGCGCCAAATCCACCATAACCCTGTCGCGCCATGTTTTTGCCACAATTGAGGCCGCTGCAATCGACACCGACCTTGTGTCGCCCTTGACCACCGGCTGCGCCGGAATGTCGATCCCCTGTGGGATCATGTTCCCGTCGATCAACAGAAAATCGGGCGGTGGGTCCAATGCCTCGACCGCGCGCCGCATCGCCATGTGCGAGGCGCGCAGAATGTTGTACTGTTCGATCTCATCGACCGAAGCCTCTCCGACGGCAACTTCGGCGGCTTGCCTGAGAAGGTCGTTCAACAAGCCGCGCCGCTTGCCGGTCAGCTTCTTGGAATCGTTCAGTCCTTCGGGAATAGCTTCGGCGTTCAGCACCACGGCGGCGGCCACAACCGGGCCAGCCAGTGGACCGCGCCCCACCTCGTCAACCCCCGCGATGCGGAGAAACCCACGCGCGGCAAGCGCCTTTTCAAATTCGAAATCCGGATAGATCATCTCTTTGGCAAACCGCAAATCCATCCTCAAGACAAGAGAAAATGGGCAGGAGGCACCCCCTGCCCGTGGACGCGTTTCGCGTCGGGCTGCTCGATTCAATAGTTGTAGGCGACCTTGTAGCCGTACTTGCGCAGGCAGTTGGGCTCATAGGCCGACCGGGTACGTTCGCCATTCCAATAGGCGACCTTGCACTGTTCCGGCAGGCTTTCCGAATACTTGTAGTAGCGCGACAGGCAGCGCGCCCCAAGAACCGGTCCGGCGCCGCGATACCCCTCTGCCTCGCGCAGGCACTGCGACGGCAGGTTATAGCGCGCGATGTCCTGGGGCAGCGGGCGCGGCTTAGGGTAGCCATGCCTGTTGGGTTCGGGCTGTGGGATTGGGTAGGGGTGGATCGGATTGCGCGAGACATGCTCTTCTTGCTGTCTGCGCCGCTCTTTCTTCTTGTCATAGTGGTGGATCGCGGCACCCAGAATGGCGACCGCGGCAAGACCACCCAGAATATCATGCGCGTCGGCAGCACGGGCCTGGCTGGCAGAAACACCGGTGACGGCAATGGCGGTGGATACGACGAGGGCAATGAACTTACGGTGCATGGTGAACTCCTGTTCAGTGGTGATTGGGCACCCCATCAAAGGGCGAGTTCGGGATGCCACCAACCTGGGACCGGCCCCGTCGGACAAGCAATATCGCCCCCCTGTTATCCGATATCAAAGCCCGCATCGCCCTGTTGTTATTGAATATCCCGGGTTTCGGACGCAGGATGAGCGGCATGAAACACACCGTCCCGATATTGGCCATTCTGGCCCTGTCCCTGCTTCCGGTTCCGGCCCGCGCCGCCGATTGCTATGCCGAATACAAGGCCAAGCAAGAACAACCCCTGCGTCTTCACTACGGGGTCATGCAGGTCGCCACCTGTTCCGCCGGTCAGGCCGCTCCGGAAGTCGCCACGCGCCTTCAGACTGCTGGCTGGACCCTGCTGAACGTGATCTCTGTCTTCGGTCCCGAAGGCCTGGACAAAAGGAAGGCCGATGCCGGACCCTATTTTCTCCGTTTCTGAGGCGCGCCGCTCGGGCACGCGGCTGATCGGGATGGGGATCGCGGCGATCGTGGTCATCCTGGCCACGACCGCCACCTTCCTGTTCCTTACCCTTCCCGACGCCAACGCGTTCAACGCGCGGGTCGAGCGGGTGTTTATCGAAAACGATCTGACCACCCAGGCCGAGATCCGGCTCTTGGAAATTCTCGCCCAATCGGGCACCGCCTTTGCCGATACCCTGTCGAGCTATCGCATGGTGATCTTCGTCCTGCTGGTCTTTGCCAGCGCGATGATGATCGCGGCGCTGGTGTTTTTGGCAATGCTGGTGCTGATCAACCGTCGCATGGCCCAGATCGAGCGTACGGGCATTCAGGTCACCTCGCTTCTGATCAGCCGCGAAGAGAACACCGTGTATCTCAACAACATGGAGTTCCAGCTGACTCCGGCCGCCATCGAAACCCTTGCCGTCCTGGCCGAGGCCCGGATGGATGACGAGGTGCTGTCAGGTGCCCAGATCGAAGCGGTGATTTCCGGCCGCGAGGCCGCCGATTGCGAAGAGGCGGCGGGCGCGACCCGGATCAAGCGATTGCGCGACACGCTGGGTAACCAGATGATCAGTGCGCTTTTGGTCAAGAACATCGCCAAGCGTGGCTATATGCTCGCGATCGAGAAATCCGTCATCCAGATGGTCTGAGGCTCAGTGATTGGGCGATGGTCGCCCCGGCTCGGCTTTTGCCGGTTTATTCGGTGTCCAGGCCGGGCATTTGCAGCGCGCCATGTTGTCCATGATCAGCTCGTCGCGGATATGCGGACAGCCATAGCCCGGCTGGCTGGTCATCCGACCCGGGTTTTCACGTGCCTGACATACGGCGATGCAGATGCACTGGTCGCGTGTCGGCTGCCACTGTTTCTTGTGTTGCGCAGCCAGCGGCCCGGTCAGAGCCGTGCCAAGAAGTGTCATCAGAACAAGCCGCATCCGCCAACCACCGGTAAAATCCCCGCGCGTGCCCTTGGATTCGGGATCCTGCCCGCCCATCCTTTGATAGGATGGGCAAAAAGGAGTCCGCTCATGAACGTCCATGCCACGTCGCTGGGCCAATGTTACGGCATCCGGACCGAACCGCTCAAGGGCCGTGTCGAGATATACCGCGGCAGCACCCTGCTGGCCGTGACATCCCGTGCAAGGGTGATGTACGAAACCCGGCTTTCGCCAACTGTCTACGTGCCACGCGAAGATGTCCTGGTGCGCCTTGGCGAGCGATCCGAGTTGCAGACCTTTTGTCCCTTCAAGGGCACCGCCAGTTACCAGGATCTGCTGCTGGAGGACGAGCGCGTGGAAAACGCGGTCTGGGCCTATGAAAACCCCCTGCCGGAAAGCGAGGGCATTCGCGGCCATGTCGGTTTCATGCCCGGTGCCTACACGCGGATGGACCTGGGCGAGAACGAGCTGAGCGAGGACGATCCCGGCCATATCAGCGGACCGCTGGTGGATTGGCTGATGCGCCGGGCGTCGCAAATCCGCAGCCCCGAGGCATTCACCCTGGCGCTGGCCGAAAAGATGCTGGAACACGGCATTGCCGTGTCCCGCCTGGGCGTGATGGTCTGGTCCTTGCATCCGTTGATCGCCGGCAAACATTACATCTGGGAAAAGGGCAAGACCGAGATTTCGACCTTTGCCCCGACATACGAGCTGCACGACAATCCTGCATATCAGAACAGCCCGCTGCGGCATGTCTCGAACGGGTTGGGCGGCGTGCGTCAACGGTTGAACGTCGACACTCCCGAAAACAGCTTTCCAATCATGGAAGACCTGAGGGCACAGGGGGCGACAGATTACGTCGCCATGCCGATGCCGTTTTCGGATGGCCGCACAAATGTCCTGACCCTGACCTGCGATCACCCCGACGGGTTCACCACCGCGAACCTCGGCCTGGTGTTCGAATGCACGGCGGTGATCGGGCGCTATTACGAGGTCTTCACCCAAGCCGAGAATGCCCGCGCGCTGCTGGAAACCTATGTCGGCAAGCGCACCGGCGCGCGGGTGCTGGGCGGCGATATCCGGCGCGGCGACGGCGACGATATCGACGCCGCCATCATGTTCTGCGACCTGCGCGGCTCGACCCGGCTGGAGGAGCAGATGGGTCGCGCCCGGTACATCGCTCTGCTGAACCGCTTTTTCGAAACCGTGTCGGACATCGTGCATGCACATGACGGCGAGGTTTTGAAATTCATCGGCGACGCGGTACTGGCGGTGTTTCCAAATGCCACGACGGCCGAGACCGCGCAACGAAACGCTCTGGACGCCGCGACCCGCATCGTGTCGACCCTGGCCCAAGGCACCGACGGGGCGCCGACGCTCGACTGCGCCATCGGGATTGCCTATGGCCGGGTGACCTATGGCAATGTCGGATCTCGCGAACGGCTGGATTTCACTGTGATCGGCCAGGCGGCCAATGTGGCCGCCCGTCTGGGTGACTACGGAAAATCGGCACAGCATCGGATCGTGGTGTCAGAGGACATTCGCCCGGTCTGCGGCGATTGCCTGTCCCTGGGCGCCGTGACGCTTCATAACGTGACCGATCCGGTCAGCTGTTACGCGATTGCCGCCTGAACATGTTCGGGAAACCGAGCCCGGCGCCTGCCGGAGCGACCGGCATGCCTCAGCGGAACGCGGCACCCAGAAGGGTCAGCGCATTTTGCGCGGCCGAGGTTCCGATGACCTGGCTGTTGATCTGTGCCCGCGCCAGATAGGCGATCGTGACCTTTTCCACCGTTTCGGGGTCGGTGAACTGAGAGATCGAATCCGATCCGGTCAGTGCTTGCAGCTTTTCCTTGAATATCTCGAGCTGCTGGTCGATGTCGATCCGCCCCAGCCCCGACGGCAGGCCCAGCGCGGTCTCCATCATCTGCCTGAGCGGTGGAACACCCATCAGGGAGAACCATTTCGCGTTCTCGCCCGAGCGATCTTCGGCCAGAGCCTTTAGTTCATGCTGCGCATAAAGCGCGATGCGCAGGCTTTCGTCCTGGGTGCCGATCGCTGCCTCGAAACTGGCCGCTTCGTGGCGGGCAACGATATCTTCCATGAAGGTCGCCAGCCCAGTCGTGCGGATCTCACCCGGACCCAGACCGAACGCCTTGGAAAATTCGCGGTACCGCTTGTCCGACAGCTTGTTGGCAAGCGCATCCGGCGAGGTGGTTCCATCCTCCAGGATCTTGCGGACGAAATAGGTATTGTTGATGTCGTCCTGAAGCCCGAACGCCCCGAGCGCCACTTGCAAAAGGCGCCTGTCAGACACGAGATCCTCGGCGCTTTTGACGGTACTGATCTTTTCCGTGAAATAGTCGACCTCACGGTTTCTCGCGGCGGATTTCGAGAAGCTCTGTAACTGACTGTCATATGTCCGTTGCAGGAACCGCCAGCCCGCGATCCCGTTCGAAACAAGGACGGGTTGAAAGCTCATTGCGGGCGCAGCGCCAGGATGCGCTCCTCTCGCGGCAACAGGCCACGCAGCGCCTTGAGGCACTTGTAGTAGTGTTCTGCCACCAAAGCTTCGGTCGCCTCGGACAGAATCTTGCGGCTGTCCCGATCTGTGAAAACCTGGCTCAGCTCTTCTATGCGCCGCAGCAGCGACAGTTTGGCGGCGGATGGATCACTGTCGCCCGACAGGATCAACTGCGCCGCGTAACACACGCGGCGCACCGGGGTCGTCGCTTCCTCGGGGTGGATGGCATCGCGCAGGCGCAGGATGTTCGCGTCGGGTGTCATGATCGACAACCTGCCACGACGATCTCCGTTTTCAATCACCGCTCCGTTGATCAGCACCCGTTCCTTGGGAGCGAGTTTCAGGACAAGGCCGCTCATGCTGCCGACCCTCCGTTGCGAAGGCCGCGCAACACGGCCGTGTTGATTTCCAAAAGCGGTCGGACGGACGCTTCGCGGCGAAGAACCTTGCTGGTATGCACCTGGGTGAATTCGGCCAAGTAGAACAACCGTCCACGCAGATCGGCAGGTAGGCTGTTGGCACTGTCGGCAACGTCGACGGCAAGAATACCCCACAGACGGTTGTTTTCGTGCAGAGCCTCGACCAGGGTACTAAACCCGGCATTGCCGCGCTTGGCCGCGTTGTGCATGCGGTGAGTGATTCTGGACAGAACCTCATATTCCATGTTCCGCGGCGTCCGGATCGGTGCGGAAGCGGCCGAATAGGCCTGGCGTGCCTGAAGAAGCGCGTTCACGTGATGTCCTTACTGTTGGGAGATGTCTGCAGGGGAGGCCGGGGCAAAACTGCCCCGGCCTGAACGCTTAGCGGAACAGCGACAGGATCGACTGCGGCGCCTGGTTGGCGATAGACAGCGACTGAACCGCCAGCTGCTGCTGGACCTGAAGCGCCTGCAAGCGCGCCGAGACCTCTTCCATATCTGCATCCACCATCGAACCGATGCCCGATTTGAGCGAGTCGGTCAGGTTCGAGATGAAGGTCTTTTGCGTCTCGATCCGCCCCTGGACCGAACCAAAGGCCGCAGCTGCGTCGATTGACGTACCGATCAGGGTTTCGATCGAGCCCAGAGCCGCTGCCGCACCTGCCGAGTTCGATACGTCGATTGCAGCCAGCGCGCCCAAACCACCCGAGTTTGCATTGGTGAACTGGCCTGACACGTGCAGACTGTCAGTACCGCCATTGGTGATCACCAGCCGGCCCGAGTTTGCAGCGTTATAGTCGACCGTAACATTCGCGCCAGAGGCTTCGATAGCCGCCTTCATCCCAACCGCGATCACATCCGCCGCCGAGGTCGACGCGATATCTTCGGCGGTGACAGTATAACTCACCTCGGTATCGCCCAGACGGAGCGTGAAGCTGTCGCCTGCAGCATAGGCGGCGGTACCGTGCGGCTCGAACTCAATCTGACCGTTATCGTCGGTACCGCCATTAGCATCCAGTGAGAAACCAAAGCTATCCTGTCCATCCGCCGACACACCATCGGTGTTCGTCGCATCGAACACTGCTTTGGCGGCGTAACCCCCTGTAGAGAGGTTCTGACCGGCCACAGTAATCGATGAGGCGGTCACGTTCCCCGCATTGTCACGGTCGAGTGAGGCCAGGATCGAAGCCGAGGCGGCTGTTCCGTCAACAAGGTTCAGCCCGTTGAACTGGGCCGCGCCCACGACGGCCGCAATCTGATCCTTGAGTGCGGTGACGTCGGCGTTGATCTTATTGCGATCGACGTTGTCCTCTTGTGCGGCGACGATCTTGCCCTTCATCTGGGTCAGCAGATCGGTCACCGTTTCGGCCGCGTTTCGGGCTACGGCGACGGTCGATTCACCCAGGCTCAGGCTGTCCTTGATCGCCTTGAAACCCTTGACGTCGGATTCCATCACTTTCGAAATGGCCCAAACGGCCGAGTTGTCTTTGGCGGTAGCCACGTTCTTGCCGGTAGAGATGGCGTTTTGGGTCTGACCCAAGTTCATGTTGACCGACTTGAGGGTCTGCAGCGCAACCATGGCGCCATTGTTCGTCAGAATGCTGGACATAGCATCATCCTTTGATCTTGTGGGCCTTTGGCCCGGGTTTGCATCCGCCCGTTCAGGCGTTCGGAAACGTCTTTCTGACGAGTGCGAAAGTCCGGGATCCGGTCTCGCGCCACACTCATTCCGAGGTGCGAGGCCACCATTGCCCTTGATCTCCTAATGGATCGCTAAAACGCCGCCGCCCCATTCAGCGAATTTGACTCAATTCCAACTCAGGCGCGTTTTTCCATCTGCGAACTGTGCGTGGCGCTAAACCGGTGCTTTTGTCCGGCGCTGTCATAAGTTTCGAGCCCCTGACGCACCCGGCGCAACTCGGCCATACGGTTTGCAACCGAACGAATCCCATCCAAAGCGCTGTTCAACAGCGCCTGGTTGCGGGTCACCTTCCTGTGCAGCGGCTCAAGTTGCTCGGGCGTCAGGTCGACGGATGCATTAATCTGCGCAACCAGCCTTTCCTTCTCGTCCGTCATGGAGCCAAGCTGATCCAACTCGCCACTGACAAGCGCGGTCCGCTCCAAATCGAGCAGATTGTCGAGCGACGCAAGCAGCTCGTTCAGGGTGTCATGTTCCATTTTGGGTTTCCTTCAGGGCATTGAAAAAGGTTTCTGCCAGACCAATCCCGCCAGCTTGGGCTATGTGTTCGGCCTGTTGTTGGACCAGGAAGGTGGCGAACTGGTCCTCACCCGGACCACCACCAAATTCATCGCGTGCCTGCCCAAGACCAGCGGCTTTGAGCATTTCGGCAAGAAAGGCCGCCTCCAGCCGAACAGCCGCGGCGCGCAAGGGAGATGTTGCAGTGTGCTGAGAAACCACGACCGGCAACCGTGATGTGTGGGAAACTTCCATGGGGAACCTCGAAATTGTTTCGAACTTTCCCGATCAGACCGAAAAGCAGTTAAAAAAAACGTAACCGAAATGCCGCAAAGATCCACAAAGCAGCAAACGGGTTTCGCATGGCATTTTCGATTTTTTCCCAGCTTTCTTCGTCTTCCGGTGTCGGCCAGACAACCGGTAAGAGCGTGGGTCCGGCCCGCTCCGAAACCAAGGCTCGGACCGAAGATTTTTTGGGGATGTACTCATTGCAAGGCGCAATCCCAACCAGACAAGACAAGAATACCGGAGATGAAGGAAACACCCTCCAATCGTTGGCCGATGCAGAGCCGGAGAAGGAATACGACGACGGGCGTGAACCGGACCATGCCCCAGCCGAATCGCCAGTCGGAGATCATCCCGAACTGTCGCCCGGGGAACCGAATGTTCGCAAACCGACAGTTGAACAAGCTCAGGTCGGCCTGACATCTCATCAGATTACGGGGGGCTCAGCCATTGGTGACCAGGCAGGGCGATCTGAGAACCCGCTTGTCACTGGCCACAATCCATCAACGACAGCCACGCAAGGAAAGTCCTTCCACTTCCGGGCGACATTATCAGGATCATCACCCAGCAGCCAAGCGCAACAGGGTCTGTTCACCGAGCAAGGCTTGGTTTCCGAAGCGTCCGGCGCCTTGCAGACGGAAGTTAGGGCGGGACGCGCAGGTGGTACTGCCAGTGCAACCGCTTCCGTACCTAGGCAACATTCAGGCGGCTCACGGGAAACCTCGGCTTTTTCCATCGTGTCGCGGATGCCCCCGGATATCGAGACTGCTACTGTTCCCGGTGATCCACGCCGAGCCAGACCCGAACATTCCTTGCCAGACGAATCAAGTCATGCAGAAAACGGCTCGCCAAAATCGACTGTCCATTTGATCAATGCCCGTGAAAGTCATCCATGGCCTGCTTCAGGTCATCTGCTTTCCGCGCCTATGCCTCTCCAGTCGGCGCCACATGGCAGCAGAGCCAAAGCCACTGTGACCCAACCGGCCGCACCTGGCCAAGGCACTGATCCAATCCTAATGGCCCCTGCAGCCTTGTCTCTATCCAGAACGGGCACTCCCTCCTTCGGGGTGTGGTCAACAGGCGAAGCCAGAAACGCCTTGGCGCCCGCAACGGAAGACGGCTGGCTGGAAGGGAAGGTCTACTATGGCGCAGATTTTACCTTCGGCGGCAGGGAAACCCTGTACTCCGCCTATACGACAACAACATCCGTAACCCCAACGACGACCACGACTGAAACTGCGCGACAAATTGCCAACCAGATGGCGAGCGCCATTGCCGCCTCAACCGAGGCCGGAACGGTTGACATCAGGCTGGATCCCGAAGAACTCGGCTCGGTCCAGATGTCACTTAAGATACGCGACGGCAGTTTGACGATGGCAATAGTCGCCGATCGACCCGAAACCCTGGATCTTTTGAAACGCCATATTGAGCAGTTGTCCGCCGAGTTTCGAGCCATGGGGTACGGCGACGTGACTTTTAGTTTTGGCGGGTCGCAGAATGGAAATGGCACTGACCGGGGCCGAACCGAGGGACAACGCCACACTGCCCCGGAAACCTTTGAAACCCGATCTGGAGTTCAGGAACCCACCCGCCCACGCATTGCGGCAAACGGTTTGGATATAAGGCTTTGACAATGACCGCACCGATACATTCAGCAACCCAGAGCACCACGCAAACACAGCGTTCGGGACAACCCGAAACCAACAAAACCGGCGTTTCGGATTTCGACACGTTCATCCGCATGTTGACGACACAGGCTCGGTACCAAGACCCGCTGGAGCCGTTGGATTCCTCTGAATACGCGTCACAACTTGCCCAATTCTCGATGGTCGAGCAGCAAACAAAGACCAACGACACTCTTATTGCGCTGGTTCAGCAGTTAGGCGCAACGGACATGGCCCGTCTGTCCAGCTGGATTGGCAAAGAAGCGCGCGCCATTGCCCCGGCGCATTTCTCGGGTCAGCCGGTAACGGTTTCACCCGCGCCACTGGCGGCGGCAGACAAGGCTTTCATCGTCGTGCGTAACGATGACGGCGAGGTTGTCGACCGGTTCCAGGTTCCGGTCTCGGCCGAGCCTGTCGATTGGACCGGCCAGGAGGACAGTGGCGCAGCCCGGCCCGAAGGTTTGTACAGCTTTTCGATCCAAAGCTATCAGGGCGATGAGCTGTTGCTGGAAGAAGCAAGCGCCGTTTATCACCCTGTGACCGAAGCACAGATCGAAGATGGCGAAGTGATCTTGATCCTTGATGGCGGTCAGGCAATCTTGGCCTCGACGGTGACGGCGGTGCGTGCCAATGGGTAAGATGGGCGCGGTACCGTCGCCCAGGGCAATCCGGCCCGACCAAATGACCGAGGCCCACCCTGCACCAGAAAGACCAAAAACCGCCAGCAGACCTTGTCGCGGACTTGCGCGCGCGCGGCCTGTCCAGCGTCGGCGACCGGTTCGAGATTCTGTACGGTGGCCGCACCAACCGGGTCTGGCGTCTGCATGGTCATGCCGGAGATCTGGTGTTGAAACTCTACAGGACGGATTTCCACAATCCCCTGTTCCGGAACGATCCCATGTCCGAAAGGGCTTGCCTTGAACGGCTGGCCGATACCGGCCTTGCGCCGCGATTGCGCGCAACCGGGAAATATGCTGACCAGGCCTGGGCGCTTTACGATCATGCGCCGGGCGCGCCCTGGCAAGACAATACGCGCCGCGCGGCAGAAGCATTGGCCAGGCTGCACAGCCTTGAGCCGGGTATAGACCTGCCCAGCGGCCGCAACGGCAGTTGCGAACTGCTTGACCATGCCGAAGACATACTGGCTTTGTGCGCCGCCGAGGCGTGCGTTGAGCTGCAAAGATTGCGCCCGACCGGAGGCATGATTGCTCCCGGACGCACATCTTTGATCCATGGCGATCCGGTGCCGGGCAATTTGCTGATGGATGCAGACGGGGTGGTGCTGATCGACTGGCAATGTCCGGCGATCGGCGATCCGGCCGAGGATATCGCAATCTTCCTGTCCCCCGCCATGCAGCATGTCTATCGCGGCAAGGCTTTGACCATCGCCGAAGAACGCTCCTTCCTTGCCGCCTACGCGGAACCGGAGGTCACCGGTCGGTATCAGGCGCTGAAACCCTTTTTCCACTGGCGCATGGCGGCTTATTGCCTGTGGCGGGCGCAGAATGGCGCGCCTGATTATGCGCCCGCCTACCGGTTGGAGGTCGCCGCGCTGACCGAATAAGCAAGGCTCAAAGGTGGTCGGCCAGTCCAAAGGCCAGGTAGGCCGGCGGCATTACCGCGCGACGGAAGCGACCAAGGGGAAACCGCCTGAGCGGACCCTGCATGGCCAGCGGCAGATCCGCCGGTTCGCCCAGCGCCAACCGCGCCAAGGCGCGGCCCGAATAGGTGCCCATCGCAACCCCGTTGCCGTGATAGGCAAGCCCCGCGAACATGCCCGGCGACCCGGGAACTGGCCCGACATAAGGCATCAGATCCCGCGCAAGGCACACCATGCCGGACCACAGGTTTGTCGCCTCGACCCCCGCCCAGGCCGGGAACATTGCATCGAAATGACGACGCATCCGGGCGTGGATCGCCGCTTCGACTCTGGGCGAGGAAAACAAGCCACCCCGCATCCCGAACAGAAACCTCCGATCCGGCATCAGTCGGAAGTAGTGCAAGAGGTTGCGGGTGTCATAGGCCATCTGATCCGACGTCCAGCCCTGTGCCCGCAGCTCCGCATCGGTCATCGGACGGGTTACCATCACACTGGATTGCGCGGGCATATAGCGGCCCGCCAGCCAGGGCGGCATGTCCTCGCTGGAATAGCCATTGGTGCAGATCAGCACGGTTTCTGCCTCGATCCGGGCCGCAGGCGTATGCAGAACATGACCCCGTCTACCCGGCTCTATCCGGGTCACGGGGCTGTTGCGGAACTGGCGTACACCCCGCGCGGCCGCCGCAGAAGCCATCCCGAACAGATACATGCGCGGGTTCAGCGCAAATCCGACATCGCTGGTTAGCCCACCGAAGAACTGACCGTTCAGCCCATCAGCCTCCAGATCATGTTTCTCGTGCAGCCTGCCATGACCCGCGTCCGCCTCGCGCCGAAGGGACTCCATGGCGCGCGCGGAATGCGCCAGCCGCGTTTCCCCTTTGGAATGCGTATCGGCATTGATCCCGTGGCGCGCGATCAGCTCCGCGACCAGGTCGACCGCGTCCACCTCGGCCTGGTCGAACGCCCGGGCGCCATCGTCGCCAAAACGTCTGCGCTTTTGCGCATCGCTCAGCTTGGTGCCACCCAGGCAGCAGAACCCGCCATTGCGCCCCGAGGCGCCCCAACCGGGCGCCTCTGCTTCCAGCAGGGTCACCGCCACGCCGCATTCGGACAGATGCAGGGCGGCCGACATGCCCGTGAATCCGCCGCCGACAATGGCGACATCCGTCCGGATGTCGCCAGAGGCGACCGGCCAGTCCGGCGCGTCGATGGTCTCGTCCCACCAGCAAGCCTGGCGCGGCCCGGCGCCATAGGCGAAGTCAGAGAATATCCGCTTCATTGCGCGCGTGCTGCCGCCTGCTCGTCCCGTTTCTGGCGAACCAGTGCCTGTTTCGAGATCAGCGAGGCAGATATGACCCCAACCGTGACGATTCCGATCATGATCGTACTCAGCGCGTTGATTTCCGGACTGACGCCCAGACGCACGGCCGAGAAGATCTTGATCGGCAGGGTGGTTGCCGACGGGCCCGAGGTGAACGAGGCGATGACCAGATCGTCAAGCGACAGGGTAAAGGCCAACAGCCAGCCCGAGATCACCGCAGGCGCGATGATGGGCAGGGTCACCAGACGGAACGCCTCTGCCGGCGAACAGCCGAGGTCCAGCGCGGCCTCTTCCAGCGAGCGGTCGAATGTCACCAGTCGCGATGACACCACCACCGACACGTAGCACATCGAAAAGGTCGTATGAGCCAGAACGATGGTCATCACACCGCGTTCGATCCCGATGCCGATGAACAGCAGCAAGAGCGACAGGCCGGTGATCACCTCGGGCATGACGAGCGGCGCATAGATCATGCCGGAAAACAGGGTCCGACCCATGAAGCGCCCGCCGCGCACCAGCACATAGGCGCCCATGGTGCCCAGGACGGTGGCGAAAGTCGAAGACAGCACCGCGACCTTCACGGTCACCCAGGCCGCGCTCAGGAAGGCGTCGTTGCCCAGCAACTCGCCATACCACTTGGTCGAGAACCCGGCCCAGACCGTCACCAGCTTGCTTTCGTTGAAGCTGTAGACGATCAGGATGACCATCGGGATGTAGAGAAAGGCGAATCCCAGGGTCAGGGATACGGTATTGAACCAGCTCAGCCTGTTCATTGCTCCGCCTCCGCCTGTTTCTGTTGGTTGCGCTGGAACAGCACGATCGGGATCACCAGGATCAGCAGCAGGATGACTGCCACAGCCGAGGCTACCGGCCAGTCGCGGTTGGAGAAGAACTCTTCCCACAACACCTTGCCGATCATCAGCGTGCCCGATCCACCCAGCAGCGACGGGATGACGAATTCACCCAATGTCGGGATGAAGACCAGGAAACAGCCCGCGATGATGCCGGGCCGCGACAGCGGAATGGTCACCAGCCAGAATGCCTTTGCCCGTGAACAGCCCAGATCCTCGGCCGCCTCGATCAATGATCCGTCAAGACGGTCGAGGGCCGAGTAAACAGGCAGGATCATGAAGGGCAGATAGGTGTAAACGATACCGATATAGACTGCGGTATTTGTATTCAGGATGGTCAGCGGCTCGTTGATGATCCCGGTCCACAGCAGGACCTGGTTCAGATATCCCTCGTTCGACAGGATCCCCATCCAGGCATAGACCCGGATCAGGAAAGAGGTCCAGAACGGCAGGATGACCAGCATCATCAGCGTCGGGCGCCATTCCTCGGGCGCGCGGGCCATGCCATAGGCGATTGGGTAACCCACGCAGAGCGTTAGAAAGGTCGCCGAGATGGCGATCTTGAGACTGCTCAGATAGGCTTTCCAATACAGGTCGTCCTCGGTCAGAAAGACGAAGTTCTCGAAATCCAGTTCGCGGATGAACGCCATGATCCCCTCGGCCCAGTCGAACTGGGGCACATAGGGCGGGATCGAGACGGCATAGTCCGACAGCGAGATTTTGAACACGATGGCGAACGGCACCAGGAACAGCACCGTAAGCCAGGCATAGGGAATGGCGATCAGAAGAAATCTGCGCATCAGTTGGCCAGCAGAACGCCCGCCGTGGCCGTCCAGGACAGCCAGACAGTGTCTTCCCATGTAAAGGTCCGGCGCGAGATCCGGCGCGTGTTCGAGGTCTGCGCCTTGATGATCGTACCGTTGGGCAGTTCCACGTAATAGGTCGACAGGTTGCCCAGATAGGCAATGTCATGCACCCGGCCCTGCACCGCATTGGCGGCATCCTCGGGGCGTTCGGCCGTGATCGCCACCTTTTCGGGTCGAATGGCCAGATGACAGGTCTGACCGGCCGCGAACTCGTTCGACGATTTGGCCGTCAGGGGTTGCACCCCCTCGGCCCAGTCAATCCGATAGGTCTCTTCGCCTTCGGGCGTGGCACGACCCTGGATGATGTTCACGTCGCCGATGAAATCGGCAACATAGACAGAATTGGGCGTTTCATAGATGCGGTCCGGGGTCGACACCTGCATCAACTGCCCCTGATCCATCACCGCCACCCGGCTGGCGACGGTCATCGCCTCTTCCTGGTCGTGGGTCACGATGACAAAGGTGGTGCCGGTCTTTTCCTGGATGTCCATCAGTTCAAACTGCGTATCCTGACGCAGCTTCTTGTCCAGCGCCCCCAGCGGTTCGTCCAGCAGCAACAGCTTTGGCGCCTTGGCCAGCGACCGTGCCAGTGCAACCCGCTGCCGCTGCCCGCCCGAGATTTGGTGCGGCTTGCGCTTTGCGAATTTCTCCAGCCGGACCAACCGCAGCATCTCTTCGACGCGATCTTCGACATCCCGCTTGGGCATGCGGTCACGGCGCAGGCCAAAGGCGATGTTATCCCAGACCGACAGATGCGGGAACAGGGCGTAGGACTGGAACATCATGTTCACCGCCCGCTTGTTCGGCGGCACCGGGGCGATATCCTGCCCGGCCAGTTCGATCACGCCTTCGGTCGGGCTTTCGAACCCGGCCAGCATGCGCATCATGGTCGTCTTGCCACAACCCGAGGGACCGAGCAGAGCAAAGAACTCACGCTCATAAATATCCAGTGTCAGGTTGTCGATTGCAGTGAATTCACCAAACCGCTTGGTCACGTTCTTGAAACGGATCAACGGTTTCGCGTCAGGATCGTCCCAAGGCGCAAATTTCGAAGATTGCAAGGTAAGCCCCCGTCTGTCTCGTTAAAGTGGGGTAGACGCAACGGGGCAGGCCACTCGGCCCGCCCCGCAATTGATGTCGGCGATCAGGTGCCCGACTTGATCTTGGTCCACAGGCGGGTCACGGTCCGCTGCGTCTTCGCCGGATAGGGCGAGGTGGTATAGAGGTTCTGCATGGTTTCCTCGTCCGGATAGATGGCGGTATCGCCGATCACATCCTCGACCAGGAACTCTTGCGAGGCCTTGTTGCCGTTGGCGTAGTAGACATAGTTCGAGGCCGCCGCCATGTTCTGCGCGTCCATGATAAAGTTCAGGAACTTGTGCGCGGCGTCGGGATTCGGCGCGTCGACAGGGATCGCCATCTGGTCAAACCACATCAGCGACCCTTGCTTGAAGGCGTGGTATTCGATCTCGACACCGTTGTCCGCTTCGGCGGCGCGATCACGGGCCTGAAGAATGTCACCCGACCAGCCGACCGCGACGCAGATATCGCCATTGGCCAGCGCGTTGATGTATTCCGAGCTGTGGAACTTCTGAATGTAAGGCCGCACGCCCATCAGCAGCGGTTCTACCTTTTCGATCACGTCGGCTTCGTGGCTGTCCGGGTTCTCGCCCAGATACTTGAGAGCTGCCGGGATGATCTCGGTCGGTGCATCCAGGAAATGCACGCCACAGGCGGCCAGCTTTTCCATGTTCTCGGGCTTGAACACCAGATCCATGCTGTTCATCGGCGCGTCTTCGCCCAGCACTTCCTTGACCTTGCCGACGTTCACACCCAGACCGGTTGTGCCCCACATGTAGTTGATCGAATATTCGTTGCCGGGGTCGTATTGCGCAGTGCGCGATTCGATCAGGTCCCACATGTTGGCGTGGTTCGGCAGTTTCGACATGTCCAGTTTCTGGAACGCGCCGGCCTGGATCTGACGCTGAAGGAAAGTCCCGGTGGGCACCACAACGTCATAGCCGGACCCGCCGGCCAGCATCTTGGTCTCCAGAACCTCGTTGCTGTCGAACACGTCGTAGATCAACTTGATGCCGGTTTCTTCTTCGAACTTGGTCAGCAACTCTTCGTCGATGTAGTCCGACCAGTTGTAGACGCGCACCTCTTCGGCGAAGGCCGCCGATGTGGCCAGCGCCATCACCGCCGTGAGTGTCAGCGATTTAAAAGTCATTGAATGTCTCCCTGCGAGCTGGAGGGTATTTTCCCGCCTGCCTAGATTTGATCAAGTTTTGCCTTCTACGGCAACAGTGTTTATGTTTTCATCAAGTAGAACACCTGACAAGCCGTGATGTCGAAATAGGGGCAAGTCCTTTGAATATGATCAAAAAACAGGCGTCGAAACCCGTCCAACCGGACACGAAACAACCTGTTCACGAACAGGTGTACCAGACCTTGAGGGCCATGATTCTGTTCGGAGAGCTGGCTCCGGGACAGGCTGTAACCATCCAGGGACTGACTGATTCGCTCGGTGTTGGCATGACCCCTGTGCGCGAAGCGATCCGCCGCCTGATGTCCGAGGGCGCGCTGATGTTCCAGGGCAATCGCCGCATCAGTGTGCCGGTGCTGACGCAAGAGGATCTGCGCCAGGTCATTTTCGTAAGGAAATCAATCGAGGCCGAGCTTGCACGCCGCGCCGCACAGAAGATGACCCCGGCGGCGGTCGAAGCTTTGGACCATTTGGATATCGCCCTGGACCTCGCCATCGAGACCGGTGATGTCAGCGGCTATCTGAGGTCCAACTACGATTTCCACGCTTTACTCTACGCAATCGCGGATGCGCCGATTCTTACCGAGATGGCGGATCGGCTGTGGCTTCGCTTCGGTCCGTCGCTGCGGGTTGTATGCGGCCGATTCGGCACCCAGAACCTGCCCGACCGGCACAAGGAAATGCTGGATGCCCTGCGCGCCGGGGATGCCGAAGGCGTTGCGCGCGCAATGGAGCAGGACGTCGAACAAGGCATGGAACAGATGCTTGGCGTGCTGTCCGAAAACGAGGCGTGACACGATTCGATTTGACACCGAAAAATTTGATCATATTCTGTCCCCAAACCGAATTTCGCAGGAGACTCACCCGATGGTGACAATTACCAACCACATGCCCACGGCCGAGTTGCAGGCGCTGGATGCCGCACATCATGTTCACCCGTTTTCGGCCAATACCGAACTTGGCCGCGAAGGCGCCCGTGTCATCACCCGTGCCAAGGGTGTGTGGCTGACCGACAGCGAAGGCGAAGAGATCCTCGACGGGATGGCCGGCCTGTGGTGCGTCAACATCGGCTATGGCCGTGACGAACTGGCCGAGGTCGCCGCCCGCCAGATGCGCGAGCTGCCCTATTACAACACCTTCTTCAAGACCACCCATGTGCCGGTCATCGCACTGGCCCAGAAACTGGCGGAACTGGCACCCGGCGATCTGAACCACGTGTTCTTCTCCTCGGGCGGGTCCGACGCCAACGACACCAATATCCGCCTTGTGCGCACCTACTGGCAAAACAAGGGCCAGTCGGACAAGAACATCATCATCAGCCGCAAGAATGCCTATCACGGTTCCTCGGTCGCCTCGTCCGCGCTGGGTGGCATGGCCGGAATGCATGCGCAAAGCGGCATGATTCCGAACATCCACCACATCAACCAGCCCAACTGGTGGGCCGAGGGCGGCGACATGGCCCCGGCCGAATTCGGCCTGGCCCGCGCCCGCGAGCTGGAAGAGGCGATCCTGGAACTGGGTCAGGACCGCGTCGCGGCCTTTATCGCCGAACCGGTGCAGGGCGCCGGCGGCGTCATTGTGGCGCCCGACACCTATTGGCCCGAGATCCAGCGCATTTGCGACAAGTATGGCATCCTGCTGATCGCGGACGAGGTGATCTGCGGGTTCGGCCGTACCGGCAACTGGTTTGGCTGCGAAACCCTGGGCATCCGCCCGCACATCATGACCGTCGCCAAGGGCATGAGCTCGGGCTATGTGCCGATCGGCGCCTCGATCATCTGCGACGAGGTGGCCGAAGTCATCGGCCAGGATGAGTTCAACCATGGCTACACCTATTCCGGTCACCCGGTGGCCGCGGCCGTGGCGCTCGAAAACCTGCGCATTCTCGAAGAAGAGAAGATTGTCGACCGGGTCCGCGACGTGACCGCCCCCTATCTCAAGCAGAAATGGGAGGCCCTGCTGGATCATCCGCTGGTGGGCGAGGCAAAGATCGTGGGCATGATGGGCTCCATCGCCCTGACCCCGAACAAGGAAAGCCGCGCGAAGTTCGCGTCGGAACCGGGCACGATCGGCTATATCTGCCGCGAACGCTGCTTCAAGAACAACGTCATCATGCGCCACGTCGGTGACCGGATGATCATTTCCCCGCCGCTGGTCATCACCCCGGACGAGATTGACGAGATGTTTGTGCGTATCCGCAAGTCGCTGGACGAAGCGCATGCCGAGATCAACGAACGCGGACTTCTGAAAAGCGCCGCCTGACCCGTTAGGCACCCGCAGAGAATCGACAGGCCGCTGTTTTTCAGCGGCCTGTTTTTTTCGCCCCTCTTGGTCGAATGCCCTCAGAAAGCGTCGCAACTGTATTGAAACTGTCGCAATTCGGTTGCAACGACCCGCCATGCGCGCTTAACTTCGGGTCAATCGCGACGCAGATCGCCAGTACGTTCATTACGGGGAGGTGGCATTGACCACACGCGCCAGCAATGACGCGTTCGTTGAATTCGAACGCGTTCAGAAGAGTTATGATGGCGAAACTCTAGTCGTCAAAGACCTTAATCTCACCATGCCTAAGGGCCAGTTCCTGACCATGCTTGGGCCGTCGGGTTCGGGAAAGACGACCTGCCTGATGATGCTGGCCGGGTTCGAAACAGCCACACATGGCGAGATCAAGCTGGACGGGCGCCCGATCAACAACATCCCGCCGCACAAGCGCGGCATCGGCATGGTGTTCCAGAACTATGCCCTGTTCCCCCACATGACGATCGCCGAAAATCTCGCCTTCCCGCTTGAGGTACGCAAGATCGGCAAGTCCGACCGCGAAGAGAAGATCAAGCGCGCGCTCGATATGGTGGAAATGGGTCGTTTCGGCGGACGCCGGCCGGCACAATTGTCTGGTGGTCAGCAACAGCGGGTCGCACTGGCGCGTGCGCTGGTGTTCGAACCCGAACTGGTGTTGATGGACGAACCCCTGGGCGCGCTCGACAAGCAGCTGCGCGAGAAGATGCAGTTCGAAATTACCCGCCTGGCACATGACCTGGGTATCACCGTTGTCTACGTGACCCACGATCAGACCGAAGCGCTGACCATGTCGGACCGGGTGGCCGTGTTCAACGACGGCGTGATCCAACAGCTGGCGCCGCCCGACGAGTTGTACGAACAACCGGCCAACAGCTTCGTCGCCCAGTTCATCGGCGAGAACAACACGCTCGAAGGCGAGGTCATGGAAGTCCGCGATGGTATCGCGGTGGTGCGGCTGGACGATGGCGAGTTGATCGACTGCAAACCGGTCAACGTCAGCAAGCCCGGCGAACGCACGCGGGTGTCGATCCGCCCGGAACGGGTCGAATTCAACAAATCGCGGCTCAAACCTGGCGCGCATACGCTCAAGGCCGAGGTGATGGAGTTCATCTATATGGGTGACATTTTCCGCACCCGCCTGAAGGTGGCCGGCAATGATGAATTCATCATCAAGACCCGGAACGCACCCGACCAGGTCCGCCTCGAGCCCGGCGCCCAGATCGAGATCGGCTGGCTGCCCGAAGATTGCCGCGCGCTGGACGCCTGATCCGGTGCCGCAAACACGCGCCCGTTTTCACGGGCGCTGAATTCGGAAACGGCCGGGGCGTGCTTCGACCGATCCAAAAAACCGAACCAAAATGGTCAACATGGGAGAACTACATGAAACTCAAGACCGCATTGCTGGCAACAGCTCTGACGTCGGCGGCCTTTGCCGTCTCGGCGCAAGAAGTCACCGTCATGTCCTGGGGCGGCGCCTATGCCAAGAGCCAGGTTGAGGCCTATCACAAGCCCTTCACTGCGGCGACCGGCATCAAGGTGAACTCGGTCGACGCCGACAACCCGGCAACCCCGATCAAGGCACAGGTCGAAGCCGGTAACGTGTCGGTCGACGTCGCCGATGTCGAGTTCTCGGACGCCGTGCGCCTCTGCGACGAAGGCCTGCTGGAAGAAATCGATCCGGGCATGCTGGCTGCCGCACCCGATGGCACCGCAGCCACCGACGACTTCATCGACGGTGCTATCCAGGATTGCGCAGTCGCCAACATCGTGTGGTCGACCGCGGTTGCCTATAACACCGCCAACGTTTCGATGGCACCGGCCTCGATCGCCGATTTCTTCGACACCGGCAAGATCCCGGGCAAGCGCGGCCTGCGCAAGTCGGCCAAGGCGACCCTGGAAATGGCTCTGATGGGCGATGGCGTTCCGGCGAACGAAGTCTATGAAGTGCTCGACACCGACGAAGGCGTCGACCGCGCATTCGCCGTGCTCGACCGGATCAAGGGCGATATCGTCTGGTGGGAAGCCGGCGCACAGCCGCCGCAGCTGCTGGCAGACGGCGAAGTTGTGATGTCGACCGCCTATAACGGCCGTATCTTCAACGCAGCCGTTGCCGAAGGCCAGCCCTTCGAGATCATGTGGGACGGCCAGATCCTCGACTTCGACCTGTTCGTGGTCCCGAAAGGCGCGCCTAACAAAGAAGCCGCGATGCAGTTCATCGCCTTCTCGACCAGCACCCAGGCGCTGGCGGACCAGGCCAAGTGGATCAGCTATGGCCCGGCACGCAAATCTTCGGGCGCTCTGGTCGGCCTCTATCAGGACGGCAAGACCGAGATGGCGCCGCACATGCCGACCTCGGAAGCAGCCCTGAAGAACGCGCTGGTCAACAACTTCGAGTTCTGGGTCGACAAGGACGCCGAACTGAACGAGCGCTTCAACGCCTGGCTGGCGAACTGATCTGAAAACCGGGCCGTTCCCCACCGGGGGGCGGCCCAGCCTTTCCCGAATATCCAGGACAACGCCAGATGACCGATATCGCTCAGCCGCTAACGACCGCTGACGGCAAACCGCTCAAAGGGGCGCTGATGCGAGCTCAGGCCCGCGCCCGCCGCCGGGCTTTCCTGCTCGTGCTGCCACTACTGGCCTTTATCCTGATCACCTTCGTCTTTCCGATCGGTCAAATGCTGTACAAATCGGTCTACAACGAAGGGTTCACCTGGCAGGAAGACGTCACGACCGGCGACCGTACGCCGATCATGACCAATCTCGCCGCTTGGTTCGACGCCAACCCGCCCGGCACCGAGCCAAACGAAGAGGCCTATACCGCGCTGGCCGCCGACCTGGTTGTGCTGCGCGAGCTAAAGGCACCTGGCCAGGCCGGGACGCGCATCAACTATGAACTGTCGGGCTCGCGCTCGATGTTCACCAAGGCCGCCCGCAGTGCCAACAAGCTGGAACCGCCTTACAAAGAGGCGCTGCTGGACCTCGACAAGGATTGGGGCAACCCGGACCTGTGGCAGGCGATGCGCGGTGCTTCGTCGTCCTACACCTTGAACTTCTATCTGGCCGCGATCGACCGCGAACGTGATGCCGACGGCTCTATCGTGATGGTGCCGGAAAACCGGCAGGTCTATGTCAAGCTGTTCACCCGCACGCTGACCCTGTCGCTGCTGATCACCTTCCTCACCTTCGTGCTGGCCTACCCGATCGCGCATCTGCTGGCGACCCTGCCGCTGCGCCATTCGAACCTGCTGATGATCCTGGTTCTTTTACCCTTCTGGACCTCGCTTCTGGTGCGGACCACCAGCTGGATGGTCTTGCTGCAAAGTCAGGGCGTGGTGAACGACGCGCTGGTCGGCATGGGTCTGCTGGGTGACGATAACCGGTTGCAGATGATGTACAACCGCACCGGCACCGTCATTGCGATGACACATATCCTGCTGCCCTTCATGGTGCTGCCGCTCTATTCGGTAATGCGGATGATCAACCCGTCCTATGTGCGCGCCGCGCGCTCTCTGGGCGCGACCAGCTGGACAGCATTCCGCCGCATCTACTTTCCGCAGACCGTGCCCGGCATTGGCGCCGGCGCGCTCCTGGTGTTCATCCTGGCTGTCGGGTACTACATCACCCCCGCCCTTGTCGGCGGCGCCGACGGGCAGCTGATCTCGAACCTGATCGCCTTCCATATGCAGAAATCGCTGAACTGGTCGCTGGCCGCCGCTCTGGCCGCGCTGCTGCTTGGCGGTGTGCTGCTCCTTTATTGGCTCTACGACAAGCTCGTGGGCATCGACAACCTGAAGCTGGGGTAACCGCACATGGCTCTTCCCAAACACGCCTCGACGCTGGAACGGGTTTGGCACTACACCTACCTGGTGATATGTGTCGCGATCTTCATCTTCCTGATCGCGCCGATCCTGGTGATCATCCCGCTCAGTTTCAACGCCGAGCCCTACTTCACCTTCAGCGACAAGATGCTGAAGTTCGATCCCGAGGGCTATTCGATGCGCTGGTACGACCTGCTGCTGACCTTTGGCATGCAGGCCCCCGAAGCGCCGCGCGACGGATCCTGGTGGGCTGACGCATGGTCAAACGCGCAATGGATCCAGGCGACCAAGAACTCGATCATCATCGGCTTCTTCTCGACGATCCTGGCGACCACACTGGGCACAATTGCCGCCCTGGGCCTGTCGCGGCCCGAGATGCCGGGCCGCCGCGCGGTGATGGCAATCCTGATTTCGCCGATGATCGTGCCGATCATCATTACCGCGACCGGTCTGTTCTTCTTTTACTCGTCGATCCGGATCCAGGATTGGGGCATTCCCTATCTGGGGATTATCCTGGCGCATGCCACGCTTGGCATTCCCTTCGTGATCATCACCGTGACCGCAACGCTGGTGGGTTTCGACCACTCGCTGACCCGGGCCGCCGCCAACATGGGCGCCGATCCGGTCACCACCTTTCTGCGGGTGCAGATGCCACTGATCCTGCCCGGCGTGATTTCGGGCGCGCTCTTTGCCTTTGTCACCTCTTTTGACGAGGTGGTGGTGGTGCTCTTCGTCGGCGGACTCGACGAACAGACGATCCCGCGCCAGATGTGGAACGGTATCCGCGAACAGATCAGTCCGGCGATTCTGTCGGTGGCCACGATCCTGGTGATCATCTCGATCGCCCTGTTGACGGTGGTGGAATTGCTGCGCCGCCGCTCGGAACGGCTGCGGGGCATGTCGCCCGGCTGATCGGATCCGCAAACCAAAAACCAGGGGGCCGGGTGACCGGCCCTTTTCTTTTGCGATCTACTTGATGTCCACGATTTGCATCACGGGTGCCCAGCCATCAAGATTACATCGGGCCTGCACCTGAACCTGCCGCGCCCCTTCGGGAACCTGCACATTGCCCAAAGACCGGGTAAAAGGCTGTTCCGTTTCATGCGGGTGGAACAGAGTCCGCATCCCGATTTCGTTGCCCTGCAAGTCCAGCACTCGCCAGCCGTCGGCATAGTGGTCCCAACCGGTATCCGGGTGGCGCAGGGTCACATCGAATCGCCAACCGTCTGCCGCCCGGGTCGCGATAATCGCTTCGATGGCCGGAGGGTCGGACAAGGCCGGAGTAGCAAGCAGGAACAGAGGGATCAGATGTCGCATGCCCTAGATTAACCCGGCACACGAGACGCCGCAGTCACGATGGTGTGTGTGACGCGATATCCGGCGGCAGCCGCAACAGCACCTCGCGCGAATGCGATGCGAACTCGCGCCGATACAGGATGACCGTCGTCACCACGGCCGCCGCGACCAACGCCACCGGCCCCGCGAACCAGGCGACCGAGGCCAGCGCGAAATACGTGGCCCGCAGCCCTTTGTTGAAACTGCGGGCGGCGGTGATGTTGATATCGGCGGCCTGCGCCGCCCGGGGGAAACAATGCGGATCATCAGGGTCGTTCGGCACTGCCGCCATCAACACCGCGCAATAGCCGAACAACCGGTTCGCCCAGACGAATTTCAGAAACGCGTTCGACAGGAAAAGCAGCACGATCAGTATCTTGATCTCCCAGACCAGCGCGGGCGCCACGCCCAGCGCCAGATCGTCAGCCACCCCGGCCAGCCGGTCGGTATTGCCGATCAGCGCCAGCCCGCCCCCCACCGCGATCACTGCCGTCGAGGCAAAGAAGGAGGTTCCCTGCCGCATGATCGAAATCAGTTGCGCGTCGAACACCCGTGGTTGCCGGGTCACCATCTGGCGCATCCAGTCGCGCCGGAAATCGGCCATCAGAGCCGAAACAGACGGCCTTCCCGGCGCCGGATGCTCGATCCGCCAGCCGATCCAAACCCAGCAACAGATCAGCGCGGCCACGGCGCCATAGTCGAACGCGGAAAAAACAAGTATGCGGTCAGTCCAGGTCATGGCGCGACAGTACGGCTTACCGGTTTTTCTTGCCAGAACCTAAAATTGGTAATATTAATTTACCAGATGGAGGATTGTTCATGGACATGCCCACCCCGAACCCGACCGTTCTGGCCAAGAAACCGCGCTTGGTGCAACGGCTGCGGCAGGTCTTGCCCGCCGACGCGGTGATCGACGACCTGTCCGAGACCCGTGCCTATGAATGCGACGCGCTCACGGCCTATCGCTGCCCGCCGCTGCTGGCAGTGCTGCCGTCGAGCACGCAGCAAGTGTCGGATGTGCTGCGGATCTGCCATGAAGAGGGCGTGCCGGTGGTGCCGCGCGGCTCGGGCACGTCGCTGGCCGGGGGCGCCTTGCCGACAGCCGACAGCGTGATCCTGGGCGTGGCGCGGATGAACGAGGTGCTGGAGACGGACTATGACAACCGCATCATCCGGGTGCAATCGGGTCGCACCAACCTGAGCGTCACCGGCGCGGTCGAGGCCGAGGATTTCTTTTACGCCCCCGACCCCTCGTCGCAGCTGGCCTGCGCCATCGCGGGCAATATCGCGATGAACTCGGGCGGGGCGCATTGCCTGAAATACGGGGTGACCACCAACAACCTGCTGGGTGTCACCATGGTGCTGATGGACGGCACCGTGGTCGAGATCGGCGGCGCCCATCTGGATGCGGGCGGGCTGGACCTGCTGGGTGTCATCTGCGGGTCCGAGGGGCAATTGGGCGTGGTCACCGAAGCCACGCTGCGCATCCTGCGCAAGCCCGAGGGTGCGCGACCGGTGCTGATGGCCTTTGACAGCAACGAGGTGGCGGGCGCCTGCGTCAGCGACATCATCAAGGCCGGCGTTCTGCCTGTGGCGATCGAGTTCATGGACCGGCTCTGCATCGAGGCTTGCGAAGCCTTTGCCAAGGCCGGTTACCCGCAATGCGAGGCACTTCTGATCGTCGAGGTCGAAGGGTCCGAAGCCGAAATCGACGACCAGTTGACCCGCATCATCGAGATCGCCCGGCGCCACAACCCGATGGAACTGCGCGAAAGCCAGTCGGCCGAGGAAAGCGCCCGCATCTGGCTGGGCCGCAAATCGGCCTTTGGCGCCATGGGGCAGATCAACGACTACATGTGCCTCGACGGCACTATCCCCGTCTCCGCCCTGCCGATGGTGCTGCGCCGGATTGGCGAACTCAGCCGCGAATACGGTCTGAAGGTGGGGAACGTGTTCCACGCGGGCGATGGCAACATGCACCCGCTGATCCTGTTCGATGCCAACAAGCCGGGTGACCTGGAGAAATGCGAGGCCTTTGGCGCCGATATCCTGAAACTCTGCGTCGATGCGGGCGGCTGCCTGACCGGCGAACACGGGGTGGGAATCGAGAAACGCGATCTGATGCTGCACCAATACACAGCAGAAGATCTTGAGGCGCAGATGGCGGTCAAGGACGTGTTCGACCCGCAGTGGCTGTTGAACCCCGCCAAGGTGTTTCCGCTGTCGGTCTCGGAAAGCCGACGCGCGGTACAGGTGGCCGCGGAGTAGCGGGGGCGCTGCCCCCCTTGGCCTGCGGCCAATTCCCCCCGGGATATTTTCAGCAAGAGGAAAGCCAATGCTCAGACCAGAAAGCGAGGCCGAACTGGCCCAGATCGTGGCCGGGCTGACTGCTCCGGTCCGGATACGGGGCGGCGGGACGCGGAGCGTGCCGGGGCCGGAGGCCGAGTTGGATATCTCGGGGCTGAGCGGCATCACGCTTTATGAGCCCGGCGCGCTGACGCTGGTCGCCAAGGCCGGAACGCCCGTGGCCGAGATCGAGGCGGTGCTGGCGGCTAAGGGGCAGCGGCTGGCATTTGAGCCGATGGATCATCGCGGGGTGATGGGGACCGAGGGCACGCCCACCATCGGCGGCGTGGTGGCTGGCAATATCTCGGGCCCCCGCCGGATACAGGCGGGAGCGGCGCGCGATTTCCTGCTGGGCGTGCGCTATGTCGACGGCATGGGCCAGGTGATCAGCAATGGTGGCCGAGTGATGAAGAATGTCACCGGCTATGACCTCGTCAAGCTGATGGCCGGGTCCTGGGGCACGCTGGGGGTGCTGAGCGAGGTCTCGCTGAAGGTGCTGCCAAAAGCCGAGACGCAAGCCACGCTGACGGTTTCTGTGCCCGATGCGGGAACCGCGGTGCGCGCGCTGTCGGCCGGGCTGGGCTCTCCCTATGAGGTGACCGGCGCGGCCTATGATCCGGCCCTGGGGCAGGCTCTGGTTCGGATCGAGGGGTTCGAAGCCTCGGTCGCCTATCGGGCAGAGGCGCTGAGCCGACTGTTTGCGCCATTCGGAACGGTGGCGCGGCTGGAGGACGATCCCTGGCCGGGCATTCGTGATGTGGCGCCGTATCACGGGCGTGCGGGCGATGTCTGGCGGATCTCGGTGAAACCGGGCGACGCGCCAGAGTTGGCCGCGCGCTGCAAGGCCGAAGCGCTGCTGTTCGACTGGGGCGGCGGGCTGATCTGGGCGCTGATGCCCGAAGGCGCCGACCTGCGCGGTCGGCTGGGCGAGTTTGCGGGCCATGCGACACTGGTCCGGGGCGACCGGACCCAGCGCGCCATGTTCCAGCCGGAACCAGCTCCGCTCGCGGCCCTGTCGCGCGGGTTGCGGCAGCGGTTCGACCCGAAAGGGCTCTTTAACCCGGGAATGATGGGGTAAGCGATGCAGACGAATTTCACCGCCGAACAGCTGACCGATCCCGGCATCCAGCGCGCCAACGAGATCCTGCGCTCTTGTGTGCATTGCGGGTTCTGTACCGCCACCTGCCCGACCTATCAGGTGCTGGGCGACGAGCTCGACAGCCCGCGCGGGCGCATCTACCTGATCAAGGACATGCTGGAAAACAGCCGGGTGCCGGATGCCAAAACCGTCAAGCATATCGACCGTTGCCTGAGTTGCCTGGCCTGCATGACCACCTGCCCCTCGGGCGTGCATTACATGCATCTGGTCGATCATGCGCGCGAGTATATCGAGCAGACCTATCGCCGCCCGTTCAGCGACCGGGCGCTGCGCTGGATTCTGGCGCGCGTCCTGCCTTATCCCACACGGTTCCGGCTGGCGCTCTTGGGGGCCAAGATCGGCCGTCCGTTCCGCGGGTTGATGCCCGATGCGCGGCTGCGCGCGATGCTCGACATGGCGCCGAAACATATCCCGCCGGTCAGCCGCAACGACGATCCGCAGAGCTTTGCACCGGCTGGCACGCGCAAGAAGCGGGTCGCCCTGATGACCGGCTGTGCGCAAAAGGCGCTGAACACCGATATCAATGATGCCACTATCCGCCTGCTGACCCGGCTGGGCTGCGAGGTGGTGGTGGCCGAGGGCGCGGGCTGCTGCGGTGCGCTGACCCATCACATGGGGCGCACGAGCGAGAGTCACGCTACGGCGGCCAAGAACATCCGTGCCTGGGTGCACGAAATGGATGGCGACGGGCTGGATGCCATCGTGATCAACACCAGCGGCTGCGGCACCACCATCAAGGATTACGGCCACATGTTCCGCAACGAGCCGCCGGCGGCCGAGGCCGCCCGGGTATCGGCCATCGCCATGGACATAAGCGAGCTGTTGATGCAACTCGACCTGCCCCAAGGTGCCGACAAGGGGTTGACCGTGGCCTATCACGCCGCCTGCTCGCTGCAACACGGGCAAAAGATCAAGACCTATCCCAAGGACCTGCTGAAACGGGCGGGCTTCACCGTAGTCGAACCCGCCGACAGCCATCTGTGCTGCGGCTCGGCTGGAACCTATAACCTGATGCAGCCCGAGATCTCAGGCAAGCTCAAGGCACGCAAGATCCGCACGCTTGAGGCAAAGAAACCCGACCTGATCGCGGCAGGCAATATCGGGTGCATGATGCAGATTGGTTCGGGGACCGAACTGCCCATCATGCACACGGTCGAACTGTTGGATTGGGCCACGGGTGGGCCGCAGCCTCCGGCGATGACGGCCCCGGGCAAGCGCGCACCCGAGGTGCCGATACTGCGCTGAAGCATTTTCAAGGAAAAGCGGGTACCGGTTTTCCGTCGGAAAATGCGCGATGTCAAACAGTCAGAGTGGTTTCTGCCGCGATGCAATCGCCGCCCCGGCCAGCAAGAGGCCGGCGGCGACCAGCAGGCTGATGCCGATATCGCCGACCAGATCACCGACCAATCCCGCGCCATAGGGGCCCAGCGTCTGGGCCACTGCGAACACCACCGTGAACAGGCTGATCGCCCGGCCCCAGCTTTCCGGCGGCAAATTCTGGCGCGCGAAATTGGTCACCGCGCCCGGCGCCATGAAGACCGATAGGCCAAAGACCACCGCCGAGACCAACAGGGCCGGACCATTGGGCAACACCACCGGCAACGCGGAGCCAACGGCGATACCGGTCAGGATCATCGCCAGCGGCAGGCCCGAGGCATGGCGCGCCAGCACCGGCCGCCACAACAGCGGCGAGACCGAGATGCACAGCCCCAGGATCACCCAGACCAGCGCGATGAAGGGCGCGCTGGCCGCCTGCTCGGTCATCCAGGCCGACAGAAAGGTCAGATAGACGATATATCCCAGCCCGAACCCGGCATAGCCCGCCAGTTCCGGCAGCATCCGGCGCAGCGGCAACGGGGCATGCCCGGCCTGCGACTGGACAGGGGCGCGTTGTTGCACCGCCGCCCACAGGGCAAGCGGCAGGAAGGTCAGGCTGGCACCCCCGATCAGGTACCAAGCGATAGGCCAGGCCGCCGGGCCATACGCCTCCAGAAACAGCGGCAGCGCGGCACCGGCCAACACGATGCCCAGCCCCCCGCCCGACCCGAACAGGATCGCGATGGCCAGCGCGTTGCGCCTTGGATCGTCGCGGAACAGGCCAGCGGTCAGCGTTCCGGCGGTGGAAAAGGACATCGCGCCAAAAAACCCGGCCAGAATGCGCCAAAGGGTTTGCCACCACAGTTCGGCATTCACTCCGGTGGCCAGCAGCGCCAGCGTGGTGGCAATCAGCCCGGTGATGAAAAGGCGTACCGGTCCGACGCGCCGGATCGCCACCATGGTCAGCACCGCACCCGCGATATAGCCCAGCGCATTGGCGGTGTTCAGCCAGCCCGCCTGGGCATAGTTCCACTGCATCTCCGATTTCATCGCGGGCAGCAGCAGGCCATAGGCGAACCGGGCAAACCCGTTGGTCACCGTCACGCCCAGCGCCAACCCCGCCAGAACCAGCCACGACCGGGATGCAGACAGCGTCATGGCCTGACCGCTCGACAAGATTGCAATTGGGAACCCTCGTTCTGACTGCGGCGTCGCGCCATGCGCAAGCCTGACGCGACCCTGCCAAGCTTGGCCACGCGGCGCAAGCCACGGCAGAGCACGCGGCGCGCCAAGATGCCCCGACTGCGCCCCATTTTCGCCCAACGCATCCCGTACCCCGAACAGCAGCCGTTGCAGGAGGGCCACGTGTACAAATGGATCATCACACTTGCGCTGGCCGCGCTGCCGGTTGTTGCACAGGCCCAGTCGACAAGGCTGCAAAGCCTGGAAACCACCCACGCGGGCCGCGAATGGCTGGCGGTCGGGCGGCTTGATGTCGATGGCACCGGGTTCTGTACCGGCGCGCTGATCGCGCCCGACCTGGTTCTGACCGCCGCGCATTGCCTTTACGACAAACGCACGAAACAGCGGATCGACCCGACCCGGATCGAGTTTCTGGCCGGTTGGCGGCGGGGTGCAGCTTCGGCCTATCGCCCGGTGCGCCGCGCCGTCGAACACCCGGACTATCGGTTTGATGGCGATGTCTCGGCCGACCGCGTCCGCAACGATGTTGCCCTGCTGCAATTGCAGCAGCCGATCCGCAACACCACCGTGATCCCGTTCGAAACCGGCAAGCAGCCCCGGACCGGCGAGTCGGTCGGCGTCGTGTCTTATGCCCACGACCGGGCCGAGGCACCGTCGCTGCAACGGCTCTGCCCGGTGATGGCCCGTCAGCAAGGGGTGCTGGTGATGTCCTGCGATGTCGATTTCGGCTCGTCGGGCGCACCTGTCTTCAGCTTTGACGGCGATCATCCCCGCATCGTGTCCGTTGTCTCGGCCAAGGCCGAGGTCGAAGGGGCGCGCGTCGCGCTGGGCTCGTCCCTGGGGGAAACGCTCGTGTTGCTCAAGGCGGGGCTGGATAACCCAGCCCCCGCCGCGCCCGGCGCCCTGCCGCGCGTCAACCGCAGCACGCCCGGCGGCACCGGCACCGTTTCCGGGGCAAAGTTCGTAAAGCCATGAGGGCTCTGCTCGCCCTTCTCCTTGGCCTTTGCCTCACCCTGCCGGCGGCGGCGCAGAACTCGGGTCTGCGCCGCCTGACCGAGCGCGATGACCTCTTTGGATGGGAGGCGGTCGGGCGGCTCGACATCACCGGTACCGGGTTCTGCACCGGCACCCTGATCGCCCCGGACCTGGTGCTGACCGCAGCGCACTGCGCCTTCGACGCCCGTACACGGGCCCATTACCAGCCTGGCGAGATCACTTTTCGCGCCGGGTTCCGCGATGGCAAGTCGGTCGCCGAACGCAACGTGGTTCAGATCGCCACGCCTGATGGCTTCATCCCCAATGCCGCCCCGTCGGCCGACCGTATCCGCGCCGATGTGGCGCTGATGCGACTGGCCGATCCGATCCCCACCGCTCTGGCCGACCCCTTTGCCCTGCATTCCGGCGACGTCAGCGGTAGCGAAATCAGCGTCTCGTCCTACGGGCGCGGCCGGGCCGAGGCGATCTCGCGCCAACGCTCCTGCCAGTTGCTGTGGCGGCAGGCCGGGCTGATGTCCTTCGATTGCGACGTGACCTTTGGCTCGTCCGGCGCGGCCATTCTGGCGCACGAGGGCAGCCGGGGCCGCATCCTGTCGCTGGTTTCGGCCGGAACCGTGGCCGAAGGCCGCCCGATAGGCTTTGGCATGGAACTGTCCGGCACGGTCGAGACCCTCAAGCGCCAGATGCGCCGCGACGCCCCCGCCCCGCAGGCCGAGATCAAACGGCTCAAGGTCGGCGGCGGCTTGTCCGGCAGCTCTGGCACCGGCCCCAAATTCGTCCGCCCCGGCGGGTCTTGAAACCCGGACCGGCCTTTCCCATCTCGAGTGCACCGGATCGCCGCAGGGCGGGGTCCGGTGTGGAAAACCGCCCGTCCGCACAGGAGGGCACTGATCACAAATCGCTCGAAGAAGAGGATTGACCCATGCGTACTTTCGACTTTGCTCCGCTGCACCGTGCCACCATCGGTTTCGACCAGATCGCCGATCTGATGGACCGTGTGATGACCAGCGACGTGACCCAGCCGAGCTATCCGCCGTACAACATCGAAAAAACCGCTCCCGACGCCTACCGTATCTCGATCGCCGTGGCCGGTTTCGCCGACAGCGACCTGTCGGTCGAAGTCAAGGAAAACGCTCTGGTGGTAGCGGCCCGCAAAGCGGCCGACGACACCGCCCGGACCTATCTGCATCGCGGCATCGCCACCCGCGCATTTGAACGCCGGTTCACCCTGGCCGATCATGTGCGCGTCACCGGCGCCAGCCATGAGAACGGCATGCTGCACATCGACCTCAAGCGCGAAGTGCCCGAAGCGCTGAAGCCCCGCCGGATCGAGATTGCCTCGGTCAAACCTACCGACGAGTCCGATCTCTTCGAAGCCAAGGCGGTTAACTGACCTCGGATCCGCCCGCCCCTGCGGTTTACCGGGCTGGCGGATCTCTTGCGACAAACCGTACCTCCCTCGGTTTTCGCACTTCAGGCGCGCGCCGTGTTCCTCCAGGCATGGCGCGCGTTGTTGCTCAAGCGGCGTTCAGCGCTGCAGCGACCTGTTGCGCGAAACTATGCAACGCGCCCTCGTACCGCCCAAATGTCAGAACGTCATTGGCGCCCGAGGAAATGCCCGCCTGAACCCCTTCGGCGATCACGAAATCCTCGGTCAGTGTGGTACAGGTGATCCGGTGATTTCGCGCCCAATGCGCCTCTCTCCCCGGCATCCCGTCGCGGGGCGCCACCGTCGATAGCCGGATAAGCGTTTCACCGGCAGATAGCGGCGCCAGGTGAACCCAGGCCAGATGGTCCTCCGTCAACAGCAACTGATCAATCGGGAACAAAGAGTAGAGGATATTGGTATCCGCCCGGATGTCCCATTCGTCCTGTGGCAACTCCCGCAATCGCGGCAGGCTGGACCGGGCGAGAACCGACCGCATATGCGGCCCGAACATCTGGTAGGTCGACAGGTTGTCCAGGAAATGTGGGCCGATCGTGTCCGCATGGGCGACCTTGAAGTGATAAGCCTCAATGCCTCCTTCGACGATGGTTTTCCAGTTTGCCCGGCATAGGATCTCGTCCGACTGCATGACCTGCATATGCTCGGCCCCCACCCATGACAGGTCTGGCGCAATCGGGTCAAGAAAACTTTCGAAATCGTAGTACTCGCCGGGCCTAGGCACGACCCAGATCCAGCCGAACCGCTCCGTCACCGGTAACCGCTGCAAGCCCATTGCCGACTTGTCGAGACCAGGTTTTGATGCGGCACCCCGCGCAGGGTTCCGTCACTGCCGTAGCTCCAGGCATGATAGGGGCAGGAAAAGCTATGTTTGCAGCCTTCTGCCGCGTCGACCAGCCGCGCTCCCCGATGCCGGCACACGTTCAGCATGGCATGAACCTCACCCTCACGATCACGGGTCAACAGCACGGGCAACCAGGCAATATCCATGACCCGAAAAGATCCTGCCTCTGGCAATTCTCTGGCATGCAGCGCAATCTGGGGAAAGGCTCTGAGGATCGCGCGCCGCTCGCGTGCAAAATGCGCCGGGTCCTCATAAATGCTCACATCGAATGTGGTGACTGTGGGCGCAAGGAATGCACTGGTCTCACCTTCAAGCCCCAGCAATTCACCCAGAAGCCCAAGCTCTGTTTGCCTGTCCATCAGTGTCTCCTTCCAACAAACTTACCGGTTGGTAGGTAAAATGCTTACCGAATGGTAAGTCGTCAAGAGAGTTGTTATTCTGACCCCGACAGAAGGGGGAAACCATGTCCAAAACGCCTGAACAATTCATCTCTGCGGCGACGCAACTCTTTGCCGAACGGGGTTTTTACGGTGTCAGCCTTGCACAGATAACAGCCGAACTAGGGCTGACCAAACAGGCGCTAATCCACCATTTCGGCACTAAGGAGAAGCTTTATGGCGAGGTGTTTCAGGCGCTATCGGTTCGGTTCATGACCCGGATGCACGATATCGAATCGGACCATTCCGATCCCCAGGTCAGGGTCGCCATCTATTTCCACAATTTTCTGCGTGACGCCCTTGCTGCCCCACAGGATATCCGGCTGATCCAGCGCGAGCTGCTGGACAACCTTCAGCGCGCCGAACAAGCGGGTCGATGGTACCTGAAGCCCTTCCTCGACGCGCTGACCGATGACATCCTGAAATGCCCAGCTTGGCGGGTCGCCAACCGGGCGCAGACACTGGCCTTTGTCTATAACCTGCTCGGTGCCATCAGCTACTTCGCGACGTCCCAGGCGACGCTTGCAGGTATGTATGGCGACGATCAGTACGATAGTTTGAGCCGCAGTTTTTGCGCCGAGTTCGACCAGATTCTGCGGCGTGGGCTAACCGCTGGCCCGGCGGCCGACAGCTTGCACTAGAACCTATGAAATCCCCACGGCATCATCCACCTGATCGATGTAATCCGACAATATCCGGTCCCCCGCGACGCGCCTTTGCAAAGTCGTGGATACCGGCGTCGCCCGCATCGCCGCCAGCATAGGCGCAACCGACAGGTCGGCGGCGCTAAGCCGATCACCCAGCAAAAACGACCCATGCCACAGACAGGCGGTAATCGCCTCTAAATCCCGTTCTGCCCGGTCCATCCGCTCTGCCGTGCTGAACCGCCCCATGCCCTGCGCCCTCAGGCCCCGCAACACCGACCGCCGCACGCCATTGGCGACCGGATTGCGGATCAGGCGCGGCACCTCACCAAAGAAGCGATCGCGCAGAAGGTGCCAGACCTCGTCTTCGCTCCAACGATCCATGAGAAGTTGGAAGTACAAATGATCCTCGGCCATCCGGATCATCGACCGCGATTGCGCCCGTTGCAGATCGCTCAGACCCTGATCGAATTCCGCCCCCTCCGCCTCAAGCCAGTTGCGGATAGCGTCGCTATCGGCCAACAGCCGTTCAGGCGTACGTAAGACCGGCAATTTACCATGGGGCATTTTGCGGGCATCGAGCAGGTCGGACCGACGCCAATCCAGCCTAGAGAGATGCAGCATATAGGCCGCCTTCACGCAGAACGGGCTGCCGGAATAGAGGCCAAAGGCCGAAGGAAAGGTCAAGAGGGTCAGCATCGGGTTCATCCTTGTATGATGTCCAGAGGGATAGGATAGTCAGATGACAATTTCTGTCATCAGATCCGGGTCAACATAACCCATGTCCAGAACTGCCCGATTGTTCCAGCTCATGCAGGCGCTGCGCTCCGGCCCGCCGCCGCATACCTCCGCCGCGCTGGCGCAGGATCTTGGCGTCTCGCCTCGCACGATCCACCGTGACATCGATGCCCTGCGTGGCCTTGGCGCCGTGATCGATGGTGAGGCGGGGTTCGGCTTTACCCTGATCGAGGACGCGACCCTGCCGCCGCTGGGGTTTACCGATGACGAGCTTGAGGCGCTGGTGCTTGGCCTGCGCGAGGCCGAGCTGATCGGCGACCCCGACCTTAGCCAGGCCGCTAGCCAGGCCCTGCGCAAGTTGCAGGGCCGCCTGCCGCCGCGCCAGTCGCACCGGCTGACCCACGCGGTGCTGACCGCAACCCGGTTCGACCGACCCGAACCGCCGACGATCCCGGTCGCCACCCTGCGCGCCGCAACCTGGGACGAGCTTGCCGTTGCATTCGGCTATACCGACATGCATGGGGCGCAGACCCAGCGCACAGTCTATCCGCTGTCCATCGTCTACATGGATCGCTCCAGCGTGCTGATCGCCTGGTGCCTCTTGCGTGCGGATGTGCGGGTGTTCCGGCTCGACCGGATGCGCGACCTTGTGGTGACAGGTGACAGCTTTCGCCCCCGCCGGGTGCCAATGCTGCGCGATGCGCTGGCACAGATCCGCGCGCAACCGGCCTGACCCCTTTGTCGAGCCCCGGTTTGCCGCTAAATAAAGACACGGGCAGCAGGACTGGACAGAGCATGAAACCACTCACCCTCACGCTGGCGATTTGCCTTGGCGCTCCGGCACTGGCCGAAGCTCCTCTGGTACTGGCCGTGGCCAGCTCTGCCCGCCCTGTCAGCCGACCCGCGATGACAACACCCGTGACAGCCGACATCGAAGCCAGATTCCAGCTCTGGCTGACCGAGTTCCGGACCCAGGCCCTGGCCCAAGGCGTGTCCGCAAAAACGCTCGATGCCGCCCTGCCCGGCCTCACCTATGACGCCGAGGTGGTGCGCCGCGACCGCAACCAGGCCGAGTTCACCAAGACCGTCTGGGACTATCTTGACACCGCGGTCTCCTCTGCCCGCATTGACGCCGGGATAAAGGCGGTCGCCCGCCATGCCGCCCTGTTCGACCGGATCGAGGCGCAATGGGGTGTCGACCGCCATGTCATCGCCGCCATCTGGGGGCTGGAAAGCGCCTATGGGCTGGTGCGCGGCAATGACAGTACGCTGAAATCGCTGGCCTCGCTGGCTTTCGACACGCGACGGCCCGAATTCTTTGGCGAACAGTTCCTGACGGCGCTGCAAATCCTCGATGCGGGCGAGGTCCGGCTCGCCGACATGCGCGGCAGCTGGGCGGGCGCAATGGGGCATACCCAGTTCATGCCCACCTCGTATCGCGATCACGCGGTCGATTTCGATGGCGACGGACGGCGCAACATCTGGTCGGACAACCCGGCCGACGCGCTGGCCTCGACTGCCGCCTATCTCAAGGCCAACGGCTGGGTCACCGGCCAACCCTGGGGGGTCGAAGTGACCCTGCCGCAGGGTTTCGACCTTGCCACTGCGCGGCGGGAACTGACGCGGATGCCGTCCGAATGGGCGGCGCTTGGCATTCGGGACACAGACGGAAAACCAGTCCCCGACCATGGTCCGGCCTCGATCCTGCTGCCGGGCGGCGGCACCGGCCCGATCTTCATGATCTTTGACAATTTCGCTGTGTTAGAGACTTATAACACCGCCGATGCCTATGTGATCGGGGTCGGTCACCTGGGTGACCGCATCGCCGGTCGCGGCCCGATCCGCGGCGACTGGCCACGCCAGGACCGCGCGCTCACATTCGACGAACGGATCGAGTTGCAGGAGCGCCTGACCGTCGCCGGGTTCGACACGCAAAAGATCGACGCCAAGATCGGCCCGCTTACCATCAACGCGGTGCGCGACTATCAGCTGTCGCTTGGGATCATGCCCGACGGCTATGCCTCGCTGCGGGTGCTCGAACGGCTGCGGCAGGCGCAATAACCCGCTGTTTACTGTTTTTCCAACGCGCCCAGTGCCGCCCGCAGCGTCGCTGCGGCCTCGGCCCGCGCGGCCTCGTCCATGCCAGCCGGATCAAGCCGCAGGCTGATCCCCGGCGTGTCCACCCTCACCACCGGGTTCCGAGGCGGCACACCTGCCACCACCCGATAGGTGCGTACCGGATGTGCGATCCCCTTCATCGTGACCGTCTCGCCGGGCTCGACGTCCACCCGGTCGCTCACCAGCGCCCAGGTCTCGTGCGCCAAAAGGATCTGCCCCGGCTCGGCCGCCGCCTGAAGCCGCGCGGTCAGGTTCACCTGACGCCCGATAATGGTGTAATCCATCCGCTCGTCACTGCCAAAATTGCCCACCGTGCAATAGCCGGTGTTGATGCCGATGCGGATGCGGAACGGATGCTCCAGCCCTTTCGCCTTCCAGCGCTGCTGCAACTCTTCCATTCGTTCCTGCATGGCACAGGCCATCTCGACGCATCGCAGCGCGTCCCCTTCGGGACCCAGCGTGTCGGGATCACCGAAATAGAGCACGATCGCATCACCGATGAACTTGTCGAAATTCGCGCCATGCGCCTGCGCGATCTTCGACATCTCGGTCAGGTATTCGTTCAGCAGCGCCGTCAGCTCTTCCGATTCCATCCGCTCGGCGGTTTCGGTGAACCCCACGACATCGGAAAAGAACACGGTCAGCTTGCGACGGCGCGACACCACGCGGCTTTCCTGTTTCCCGCTCAGAATGGCCTGGTACAGCTGCGGCGAGACATATTTGGCCAGATGCGCCGAGACCGCCTCCAAACGCCGGCGCGACTCGACAAGTTCGGTCTCGGACACTTCCTCCAGCCATTCGAACACCCCCAACAGCATGGCCAGCATGCTGGCGAACATGACCGAATTTATCGCGAAAAGAACCGCGTCGAATGTGGCCGACTGCGGTGCAATCGGTTCGGCGGAAATGACATAGGCGCCGCTGGCCGCCAGCGACACGATAAAGATAACGCACAGCGCGGCCCGCATCGGACGACTGACAAAGGTCAGGATTGAGGTGATCAGCATCGTCAGCAGCGGGTAAAAGAAGAACCCCGGCGCAAGCCCGAGATAGACCGTTGCCACAACACCGTGCAGCGGGACCTCGACGAACTGGCACAGATAGAACAGCGGTCTGTGCAGGATATTGTGAATCGTGATCCACCAGGTCGCGCCAGCCCAAAGCAGGACACTGAAGATGTTGAAGATCATCAGCGGCCAGATTTCCAGATACCAGAAGAGGAACACAAAGGCGGCGTGAACCATCAACGCATTCGGAAACCCGACCCGCGCCAGAACGTTGATACGGGCCAACCGGTCGTCCACACCTTCTGGTCGCTCGGTCGCCCAATTCCGGATAGCAAGCCAGACATCGGCCAGCATTGCCCGGTCTCCTTTCACCTTCGACAGAAAGGAAGGGTACCGTTGCCCGGCACAAGGCGGCAAGGAAAACGTGCCTTTCTCAGAAAATCCCCATCGCCAGCCCGGCGCCCAGCGCCTGGCCCAGATCGCGGCAGGTCTCCAGATCCGGGGCAGAGATGGTCTTGGGGGCCAGAATGGCCTCGGGCGTCTGCGCATGGGTGCAGACGATCAGGGGCGGCTGCGCCTCTTTCAGGCGCCAGCCGGTGGCGATGCGCGCCACCTGCCGGGCGGCGTTCTGCCCGTCGGACCCAGCGCAGATCATCTGCGCATAGGCCCGGCCTTCGATCCGGCCCAAGACCGGGTAATAACAGCGATCAAAGAATTCCTTCATCGCGCCCGAGATCGCCGCCAGGTTCTCGGGACAGCAGAACACATAGCCGCCCGCCGCCAACAGGTGATCTGGCCCGGCCTCTTCGGCGCCGAGGAGCAGAACCGGCCCTTCGGTCCGGGCTCCGTCGGCACAGGTCTCGGCCATCTGACGGCTGCCGCCGGTTCTGGAATGATAGACGATCAGCAGGCCCGCCATGCCCGTCAGACCCGGTGATAGGGGCTGCCGGCCAGAATGGTGGCCGCCCGGTAGAGTTGCTCGGCCAGCATCACCCGCACCAGCATATGCGGCCAGACCATCGCCCCAAAGGAAATCGAGAAATCAGCCTCGGCCCGCAGGTCGGGGTCGATGCCATCCGCCCCGCCGATCACCAGCGCCAGATCCTGCCGCCCGGCATCGCGCCAGCCCGCTAGCCGATCGGCAAAATCGGGCGATGAGATCACCTTGCCCCGCTCGTCCAACGTGCACAGCACCGCACCCGCCGGGACCGCCTTGCGCAACAACAACGCCTCGGCGCCCATGCCGCCACCCTTGCGGTCGTCGACCTCGACCACGCGCGCAGGACCAAGGCCCAGCGCACGGCCAGTGCGCTCGAACCGGGTCATGTAGTCGTCAATCAGGGTTTTCTCCGGTCCGGCGCGCATTCGGCCGACCGCACATATGCTGACACGCATGCTCTTTCGTCTCTCCGGCCCCTCAATCGGGACCGGCGGACCGCCTTAGTTGGCCGATGCCCTGGCGCCCTGCGGCAGCCACATCTTTTCCAGCTGATAGAATTCGCGAACCTCGGGACGAAAAATGTGAACGATCACGTCACCGGTGTCGATCAACACCCAGTCGCCGGCGTCCTTGCCTTCGATCTTGGCCGTGAAGCCGAATTCATCCTTGATGCGCTGCGCCAGCTTTTCGGCCATGGCCGAGACCTGACGGGTCGAACGCCCCGACGCGATCACCATGTAATCGCCCATCGAGGACCTGCCGCGCAGATCGATCTGCACAACGTCTTCGGCCTTGTCATCATCGAGGGAAGAAAGAATTCGCTCCAGCAGCAATTCGCTGGTGGTGTCAGTTGAAGCCATCAGCGCGGCCCCGGACTGGACGGCCTCGGCCGCCACGGAATGAGGTAACAGGACATCGTCCTCCTATACAACGCGTCGACAGTTCCCCCGACGCTGGGGTTCGGTAAATTTAGCAATCCGGTGACGACAATTCAATGAACCTTGGCGCCATGAGCGCAACGTCGGTTCACTCTGCCCCGATTTGTTGCGCATCCGCCCCTGTTTCGGGCGCATCTCCCAGCAGGCGCACCTCGCGCTGCGGGAAGGGAATCGAGATTCCCTCGGCCTGGAACGCATCCCACAGTGCCAGGAACACGTTGCCGCGGATGTTGGTCAGCCCGGCGGTGGGATCGCTGATCCAGATGCGCAGAATGTAATCGACGCTGCTGTCGCCGAAACCGGTGATATGGCACACCGGGTCGTGGCCCGGCCCGCTCAGTACCCGCTTGACCGATTTGGCCGCCCCGATCGCCACCGCACGCACCACATGCGGGTCGTCGGCATAGCTGGTGCCGAATGTCAGGTCCAGCCGCACGAACTGGTCCGAATGGGACCAGTTGACCACCTGCCCGGTGATCAGATCCTCGTTCGGGATCAGGTACTCGCGCCCGTCGCGGGTCACCACCGACACATATCGCGCGCCCAGCGCGTTGATCCAGCCGAAGGTCTCGCCCAGCGAGATCACGTCACCGGGCTTGATCGACCGGTCCATCAGGATGATCACGCCCGAAATCAGGTTCGACACCACCTTTTGCAGGCCAAAGCCGATGCCGACACCAATAGCACCGGACAGGAACGCCAGCCCGGTCAGGTCGAACCCCAGCGTGCGGATCGACACGATCAGCACCCAGCCATACAGCAACACCTGCACCGCCTTGCCCAGCAGCACCTGCATCGAGGGCGAGATATCGTCGTTGCGCTTCAGCGCATTCGACGCCCCGTGCGAGGCCAGCCGCGCCAGCGTGATCAGCGCCCCGATCAGCAACGCCGCCTTGAGGATCCCCAGCACCGAGATATGCAGCGCCCCCACCTCGATGGCAACACCGTCGAGGAACGAGGCAACCGTATCGGTCAGGTTCAGCGCGACAAGCGTGGCATAGACCCACATCGACCAGCGAAAGATCAGCCGCAGCGTGCGGTTGCGCACCGCCCGCGCGACCAGCGCAATCACCAAAAGCGCGGTCGCCAGCGTTGCCACCACCCCGATGAGATAGCTGCGCGACGGCCATGTGGCCTGCTGCATCACCAGGTAGACGATCCAGCTCAGCACCACGAAATACAACAGCGACAGCCGCCGCATCAGCAGCACCAGCGTGCGTAGCTTCCATTTCGGCCAGCCCTCGCGCGTCCGCGCCCAGTCTTCCCAGTACCGCCGGGTGATCAGCGACAACAGCATCGACACGGCGACCAGCGCCACGATGACCAGCATCTGGTATTGCCGCCAACCCGGTGTCGTGAACAGCTCCAGCAGTTTCTGGCCGGTGGTCAGGATCGCCGCCAACAGCTCTTCCAGCGTGGCGGGCAGGATGTCATTGTTCATTCGGTCGCTCCCGCCCCCAGCTTGACAGTCCCACACCCTGTTTCGCAAGACCTTGCGAGACTCAGGGGACACCTGTATCTGGACATTCATGAAACCCTATAACGCACCGAACATGAACCTTCAGGACCGCGCCCGCCTGCGCGAGCGGTTCTTCGGCGCGACCCGGTCGGTGCTGGCCCGCCTATAAGGTGGTCCAAGCCATGATCACAGCTAATTCCATCAAAACACGGGAGAGGACAGATGTCCCCCAAGACACTCTATGACAAGATCTGGGATGCGCATGTCGCGCACCAGGCCGAAGACGGCACCTGCCTGCTTTACATCGACCGCCACCTCGTACACGAGGTGACCAGCCCGCAGGCCTTCGAAGGGCTGCGCATGGCGGGTCGCAAGGTGCGCGCGCCGGAAAAGACCATCGCCGTGCCGGACCACAACGTGCCCACGACCGAGGGCCGCGAAGATCCCGCGCAGATGACCGAGGAAAGCCGCATCCAGGTGCAGGCGCTCGACAAGAACGCGCGCGATTTCGGCATCCACTATTACCCAGTCTCGGACATCCGTCAGGGTATCGTGCATATCGTCGGCCCCGAACAGGGTTGGACCCTGCCGGGCATGACCGTGGTCTGCGGTGACAGCCACACCGCCACCCATGGCGCCTTTGGCGCGCTCGCCCATGGCATCGGCACCTCCGAGGTCGAACATGTTCTGGCCACCCAGACGCTGATCCAGAAGAAATCCAAGAACATGAAGGTGGAGATCACCGGCAAGCTGAACCCGGGCGTCACCGCCAAGGACATCACGCTGGCCGTGATCGGCAAGACCGGCACCGCCGGCGGCACCGGCTATGTCATCGAATACTGTGGCGAGGCGATCCGCGATCTCTCGATGGAAGGCCGCATGACCGTCTGCAACATGGCCATCGAAGGCGGCGCCCGCGCTGGCCTGATCGCGCCCGACCAGAAGACGTTCGATTACGTCCAGGGCCGCCCGCACGCGCCCAAGGGCGCCCAGTGGGAAGCCGCGCTGGCCTGGTGGAAAACGCTCTATTCCGATGACGACGCCCATTGGGACAAGGTGGTGACGATCAAGGGCGAGGATATCGCCCCCGTCGTGACCTGGGGCACCTCGCCCGAGGACGTGCTGCCGATCACCGCGACCGTCCCCAACCCCGAGGATTTCACGGGTGGCAAGGTCGAGGCCGCGCGCCGCTCGATCGAATACATGGGTCTGACTCCCGGCCAGAAACTGTCGGATATCGAGATCGACACCGTCTTTATCGGCTCCTGCACCAACGGCCGGATCGAGGATCTGCGCGCCGCCGCCGCGATCCTGAAAGGCAAAAAGATCAAGGACGGCATTCGCGCCATGGTCGTGCCCGGCTCGGGCCTTGTCCGCGCCCAGGCCGAGGAAGAAGGCATCGCCGACATCTTCAAGGAGGCCGGTTTCGAATGGCGCCTTGCCGGTTGCTCGATGTGCCTGGCTATGAACCCCGACCAGTTGCAGCCGGGCGAGCGCTGTGCCGCGACCTCGAACCGCAACTTCGAGGGCCGTCAGGGCCGCGGCGGACGCACCCACCTGCTCAGCCCCGCGATGGCTGCCGCTGCGGCAATCACGGGAAAGCTGACAGATGTGCGCGAACTGATGTAAACTACCCTCACAAATTAACTTTTTGAGGGATACGGAAATGAGTGACTGGCTGAAATTGATGCTGCTGGGCCTGCTATCGGTCGTATTCGGGGTTATCGTCCTCGGAGCACCGGTGGTGGCATCGGTGGCAATTACCACCCTGACAGGAATCATGCTGCTGATCGGCGGCGGACTTCAGGTTGTGGGCGGGTTCACCGTCGAAGGGGCGGGCAACAAGATTCTGTCGATCATCATGGGTCTGATCATGGTGTTCCTCGGCTGGTCGTTCCTGAAGAACCCGCTCGAAGGCACGCTGACGCTCGCCACGGTGGTGATGATCCTGTTTGCCGCTGGTGGCATCGCCCGGATCATCCTGTCGTTCCAGATGCGCGGCACCGGTCTGTTCTTGCCGACACTCATTTCCGGCATCCTGTCGCTGGGCCTTGCCGCCTATGTCATGGCGAATGCGGGGGTTGGCCTGGCGTTCAGCCTTCTGGGTATCCTCATGGGTATCGAGATGCTCTTCAACGGCTTCGGCCTGATCTTCGCCGCGCTCTTCGTGCGCAGCGCGGGAAAACACGCGTAACCGGGTCACGGGACCGGGGACAGTCCGTCCGCGCCTGTGACTCTTTGAAACTGGATCGGGTTGCCTGAATGCGCAAACCCGATCCCTATCAGAGATTAGCGCCCGCATGAAACGCGGGCCCGAACCAGGAGCCTGGATATGGACAAGTTCGAAAAATTGCAGGGTATCGCCGCGCCGATGCCGCTTATCAACATCGACACCGACATGATCATCCCCAAGGTGTTTCTCAAGACCATCAAGCGGTCTGGCCTTGGCGTGAACCTGTTCGACGAGATGCGGTACAACGACGACGGGTCCGAGAACCCCGATTTCGTGCTGAACAAGCCTCAGTACCGCGACGCCGAGATCCTGGTGGCCGGCGACAACTTCGGCTGCGGCTCGTCGCGCGAGCACGCGCCATGGGCGATCAAGGATTTTGGCATCAAATGCGTGATCTCGACCTCGTTCGCCGACATCTTCTTCAACAACTGCTTCAAGAACGGCATCCTGCCCATCGTTTTGCCGCAGGAACAGATCGACACCCTGATGAAAGACGCCGAGAAGGGCGCAAACGCCCGGATGACCATCGATCTCGAAGCGCAGGAGATCACCACTTCTGACGGCGAAACTATCCCGTTCGAGGTCGACGCCTTCAAGAAGCACTGCCTGCTCAACGGACTCGACGATATCGGCCTGACCATGGAAAAGGCCGCCGCCATCGACACGTTCGAATCTCAGTCCGCCCAGTCGCGCCCCTGGGTCTGACCTGACCGGATCAAGATACCTGGCAATGCTGCACCCTTAAGGTGCGGCGTTGCTTTTTTTACGCGGTTCAAACACGCAATCATAAGTGGAATATGCACGGGCAACGTCACAACCACTAAATGTGGTTTTATTCGTCCACCCGACCCAAAAATTCACCCTTTCTGATGCAAGAAGGCACCAGTTTCGCCATGATTTCGCCCCAAATGGCGGGTCTCGTGACTCAACAGCTTGAGCGCGTGACCAAATGGCGGCACAAATGAGGCCAAAATGAGGCACTCGCCGCAGGCGGGATCAAGTTGGAACAAAGGCTCGGCAACGCATCGGCCTGTCCAGTTTGAAGGGATCGGACAGTGATAGGACGCATCACGGGCGCAGCTCTGCGTGGAATATTGGTGGCGCTGGTCGTCGTCATTCCTGCACTGTATCTGCCCAGCACCGCTGCTACATCGACCGAGATCGTCGTTCTTTTGGCGATCCTCGGCTTTGTAATGACATTCTCCGAATATAGCTCGGCCTTTCCCAGCTTTATCGAATTCCGGGATGCGCCGCCGCTGAACCGGATGCGGTTCATCGCACTGATGACCATGATCACCTGCCTGACACTGATCGTGAAACACAGTTATGAGCCGACCAACATCACCGCTCTTTTCTCCGGTCTTGGGCTGACGATCGCACGTCTCGCGGATTTTCCATATTCGCCGGTCCGTCTGGTTGTTCTGATGCTACCGGCAGGTGCCGCACCCGAACTGATACAGAACGTCCGCATCGCGGCCGCCGTGACCTATATTATCGCGCTTGTTACCGTTCTGGCCTTCTGGTTCGCTGTGCGGGTCCGCGGATGGCCAACCGGCAATGGGGCTTTCAACGTCTGGATCAATCTACCGCTGTTTGACCCGACGACCGGCGGCGATGTCGTCGCTCGGATGCAACGGGACGGCCGGTTCAACATGATCCTTGGTGTCCTGCTGCCGTTCTTCATTCCCGCTATCGTCAAGATGGCCGCCGACTTGATCAACCCGGTCAGCTTGCAGAGCCCCCAAACCCTGATCTGGACGATGAGCGCCTGGGCCTTCCTTCCGGCGTCGATGATCATGCGCGGATTGGCCATGATGCGGATTTCCGAGATGATCGAGGAAAAGCGTCGCCGCGCCTATCTGAACGCCGAGGCAATACCAACGACATGATCCGCCGGGCGGTACTGCTCTGGGCGCTGTTAACCACGTGCGCCGACGCCGAACCGCTACGTATCGCTACATTCAACGCCGAGCTGGGTCGCGATGGCCCCGGCCTGATGCTGCGCGATATCCAAAGCGGGCGGGACAAACAGGTTGCCGCCGTCGTTGCTGTCATCGCCAGAAACAAGCCCGACATCCTCGCCTTGCAGGGTGTCGATTGGGACCTGGAGGCGCGCGCGCTGGCGGCATTTTCGGCCCGTTTGGCCGAAGCGGGCTGGTTCATGCCGCATCTCTTTGCTAACCGCCCCAATAGCGGTCTTGCCAGCGATCTGGATCTCGACGGCGACGGGTACACCGGCGACGCCGCAGATTCGCAGGGCTATGGTCGGTTCACCGGCCAGAACGGCATCGCCATCCTGTCGCGCTTTCCCATCCTGGCGGAGCAGGCGCGCGATTTCTCCGCGCTCTTGTGGCGCGACCTGCCGGGCGCGACCCTGCCCACCCGGAACGGCAAACCCTTTCCCTCGGTCGCGGCACAGGCCGCGCAGCGCCTGTCATCGACCGGCCATTGGCTGGTACCGATCGACACGCCCGCGGGGCAGGTCTCGCTCCTGACCTATCAGGCAGGTCCGCCCGTGTTCGACGGTCCCGAAGACCGCAATGGCCTGCGAAACCGCGACGAAAACCGGATCTGGCAAGTGCTGTTGGACGGTGGGCTCGGGCCGTTGCCCGGCGCCCCCTTCGTGCTGCTCGGCGGCAGCAATCTCGACCCATGGGATGGCGAGGGGTTCAACCAGACCCTACGCGATTTGCTGGCAGACCCCCGCCTGCAAGACCCCGCCCCCACCAGCACTGGTGCCGCCACGGTGGGCGCGCAGGGACACCGGGGGCCGGATACGCAGGACACGGTCGACTGGCCCGGCATAGGCCGCTACCGGGTGGATTATGTCCTGCCCTCGGCCCACTGGCAGGTCATCGACACCGGCGTGTTCTGGCCCGCAGCCGGGGAACCCGGTGCACGAGAAACCTCAGACGCCAGCCGCCACCGGCTGGTCTGGGTGGATATCGCCCTGCCGTAACCCGGGTGGTATCGCCTGTGCCACCGCCTGTATCAGCGACGTTTGCCGGAACTCCGGCAGCAGCGCATCAAACACCGCACCATCCAGCCGATGCGGCGTGTTCCACAGGTACCGCATTTCCAGCAGGCACCCCGCCAACGGCCAGAATGGCCGCGCCAAATGCAATGGCAGCCAGCTCATCTGTTTCAGCGTCACCGGACGGCCTGTCACCTCTGTCAGGGCCTGCGCGATGTCCCGCCCGCTCGCCGTGTATCCAGCATATGTCACATCGCAGAATATCGGCAGCGCCTCCCGCCGTTCCGCCAGTTCGACAGTGGCGCGGGTCAGGTCGGGCAGGAACGCCCAGGCATGGGCAATGTCGGGATTGCCGGGATAGGTGAACCGCCCCCGCTCCAGAGGCTTGATCATGATCTGGTCGAACCAATTGCCCGAGGCTTCGGTATCCAGATAATCGCCCGCCCTTAGAATGATTGTGCGTACACCCGAGGCGCGATAGGCGGCTTCCATCTCGATCCGTATCCGGCCCAGCGGGTTGGTCGCGCGGTGCGGCGTATCGGGCCCCCAGGGCTCTGGCGTCTGTGCGCCGAACACATAGACATTGCCGGGCACGATGACGGTCGCCCCTGCGGCTTTCGCGGCCTCGATCACATGCGCGTGCAGCCCGGGCACCTGCCGCGCCCAGTCCGGGTATGGCGGGTTCCAGGCATTCACGATCACATCCGCCCCGCGCGCGGCGCTGTGCAGATCGTCGCGCTTGCGATCGAACGCTACCACGGCCCAACCCGCCCGGCGGAAGGCGATTGCCGCATTGCGGCCGAACCGACCCGAGGCGCCGAGGATCAGAACTGTCTGGGTCATGGCTGGTCTCCTGTCGTGTACATCATGGTACAAAATGGACATAGTCGTCTGTCCGGCATGTATAAATTGCACAAATTCGTATTTCGTGTATTCATCTGTGAATGGATAGACTTCCCGCCCATACAGATTGGTCGTATGTTCAAAGCTTTCTTGCGGTGGCCGAAACCGGCTCTCTTTCCGCTGCCGCACGGCGCCTTGCGCTCAGCCAACCAACCCTGGGTCGTCACATCCAAGCCTTTGAAAAAGCCCTGAATCTCTCCCTGTTCGAACGGCACCCAAGGGGTTTGAAGCTTAGCGAGGCGGGCACGCGTATCCTGCCGCTGGCGCAACAGGCCCAAGAAGCGTTGAGCGCTATTGCACTGGCGGCCGAGGGCCAGTCCCAAACCCTCGCGGGCACTGTTCGCCTCACCGCCTCGGTGTTTGCGTCCCATTACATTCTGCCGGAAATTATCTCGCAAATACGGGCACTTGAGCCTTCGATCAAGCTGGAACTCGTGCCCACGGACGCCTCGGAAAACCTGCTGTTCCGCGCCGCTGACATCGCCGTGCGCATGTATCGGCCACGGCAGGTGGACATCGTCGCACGCCACATCCGCGACATCGAAATGTGCGCCTGCGCCGCGACCTCTTACTTGGACCGCGCCGGCCGCCCCGCCACCGCACAGGACCTTCTGAGCCACGACCTTGTTGGGTTCGATGAAAACCCGTTGATTATCAATACAATGCAATCCCTGGACTGGCCCGCCACCCGGCATGACTTCGCCGTGCGCTGCGACAATCAAAGCGCCTATTGGCAGTTGATCCGCGCCGGTTGCGGCATCGGATTTTCGCAGCGCGCCATCGCTGAACACGACCCGCTGGTCGAAATCCTTCCGTTCGACTTGCAGATCCCGCGGCTCGAAGTCTGGCTGGCCGCACCCCAGGCGATGCGTCAAACGCCACGCATCCGACGGGTCTGGGACCTGCTGGCCGACGGATTGCGCACAGCCCGGATATAAGACAAAGCCTCCCAGGCCCCAAACCGCCCGTTTTCTGGTGTTTTCCGTTGATTTTGGGTCCTGCGCCGCATTGACCGGATGCGCGCGCCACGCTAGGGCGAGTGCGACGTAACGCTAGGAGACGCCCCATGCCCAACCCTTCGCTCCTCATCCTTCCCGGTGACGGTATCGGCCCGGAAGTCATGGCCGAAGTGCGCAAGATCATCGACTGGTTCGGTGCCAATCGAGGCCTGAAATTCGACGTGAGCGAAGACCTGGTCGGCGGTGCGGCCTATGACGTGCACGGTGTGCCGCTGGCCGATGAAACCATGGCCAAGGCCCAAGAGGTAGACGCGGTCCTGTTGGGCGCCGTTGGTGGCCCGAAATACGACGACCTCGATTTCAGCCTGAAGCCCGAACGCGGCCTGTTGCGCCTGCGCAAGGAGATGGACCTTTTCTCGAACCTGCGTCCGGCCCAGTGCTTCGATGCCCTGGCGGACTTCTCGTCGCTAAAAAAGGACGTGGTGGCCGGGCTCGATATCATGATCGTGCGCGAACTGACTTCGGGCGTCTATTTCGGCGAACCGCGCGGCATCTTCGAAGAAGGCAACGAACGTGTGGGTATCAACACCCAGCGCTATACCGAAAGCGAGATCGAACGCGCCGCGCGTTCCGCCTTTGAACTGGCAATGCGCCGGAACAAGAAGCTCTGCTCGATGGAAAAGGCCAACGTGATGGAATCCGGCGTGCTCTGGCGCGAGGTGGTGACCCGGGTGGGCAAGGACTATCCCGAAGTGGAACTGAGCCACATGTACGCCGACAACGGCGCCATGCAGCTAGTTCGCGCACCCAAGCAGTTCGACGTGATCGTGACCGACAACCTGTTCGGCGACATCCTGTCTGACTGTGCGGCCATGCTGACCGGGTCTCTGGGCATGCTGCCGTCGGCGTCGCTGGGCGCCCCGATGGCCAATGGCCGCCCCAAGGCGTTGTATGAACCGGTACACGGCTCTGCCCCCGACATCGCGGGCCAGGGCAAGGCGAACCCGATCGCCTGTATCCTCAGCTTTGCCATGGCGCTGCGTTACAGCTTTGACCAGGGCGCCGAGGCGGACCGCCTGGAAGCCGCAGTCGAGAAGGTGTTGGCCGATGGCGTACGCACAGCGGACCTGTTGGGTGAAGAAGGGGTAACGCCCGTCTCGACTACCCAGATGGGCGATGCCGTGGTGGCCGCGCTCGACGCCAGCCTGTAAAACCTTTCAGCCTGCGGTGGACCCGTCCGCCGCAGGCAATCCACCGGCCGCCGACCGATGATAATGCGCGACGCGCTCGGCATGGTGCAGCACTCGATCCAGCCAGCGCATTGCATCGGTGTGCGAAAAGACCTCGGTCAACTTGAATAATCCGGCATGTTCCCCGAGCAGCATCGCGCGCCGGTGACGATTGCGCCGGGCGTGAACGATCCCGCCTAGGCGTTCCAGCCTCTTGACCGTCCCACTGGCAGCCAAAGCTCCACTGGCTTGCCCAAGCGCGGCACCAGTGGCAAGGGTTGGCCTGCGCAACAGCCGGTCGTTCAACAGCTTGTCGATGTTCTCGGTCTGGGTCGTCCGCTCCAGCAATCGTGACAGATGGTCGATCTGGTGCAACAGGTCGGAATAGACCTGCATCTCGGTGCGGCGCTCCTTGGAAAGGCTGACCTCAGACAGGAAACCGCGCAGATCCTCCAGGGCGTCTCTACATAGTCCGACCGCAGACAGTGGCCGATAATCCGGTCGTTCTGCCATTGCAGAGGCGAGCGCTGAAAACAGCCGCGCGGCGACCAGGGCCGTCGCCGATTGCGCCGTCAGCAGGGCAGTGTTTGCATCGCTCAGTATTCCTCGGTCCAGAATGAACAGGCGGTCGGGTTTCTTGTCCGGCATGATACGCGCAACCCAATCGGCGAACAGGGCGGTCCAGGGGAGGAACAACGCGGTTCCCATCAGGTTGAACCCGGTATGAAACACCAACAGCGCGGTCATTGCGTCTCTGTTATCGGCCATATGCTCCAGAAACGGACGTATCAGCAGCAGAGTGGGAAAGGCGATGACGGATGTCACAATGTTGAACAAGAGATTGGCCAGGGCCGTCTGCCGCATCGGGACCGATCCGCCGGTCGAGGCAAGCACCGCGGTAAATGTCGTGCCGATGTTCATTCCTATGACAATCGCCGCCGCCTGCAACAGCGAAATCGCTCCCGCCGACAGCATGACCAGTGACAAAGCCATGGCCGCACTGGAGGATTGCATCACAATCGTGATGCCCGCGCCAAGCCCAACAATGGCCAAGAGCCCCAGCGGCCCCCCGCTGGGCAATACGTCCGGAGTGACATGGGTGGTCAGGTCACCTGCCCCGGACTGCATAAGGTCTAGGCCGATCAGCAACAGACACAGCCCCGCGAGCACACGTCCAGCCCGTGCGATTGCGCCCCTGCCTAGAAGATCGGCCAGCGCCGCCGGCAAAAGCAGCGCCATGGCGATATTGCCGAGCTTGAGTTTGAAGCCCAGGATGGAGACCAGCCAGCCCGTGGCTGTTGTTCCGATGTTGGCCCCGAACAACACACCCAACGCCTGAGGCATGGACAACAGCCCAGCGCCGACAAACCCGACCGTCATCACGGTTGTCGCGCTAGAGGATTGTACCACCGCCGTCGTCGCGGCACCGGTCAAGACGCCCCGCATCGGCGTGGTCGTAAATCGGGTCAAGATCGTTCGCAGGTTGCTGCCGGCTGCATCGCGCAATGCGGCTGTCATGATCTCCATCCCCAGGAGAAACATGCCTATTCCGCCAACCAGTAAGAAGAAGTTTCCGTCCATTTTTCACCGCTCGCTTAAGGCCAGTTTCCCGCAACTCCCCGTGGCGGGCAAGCGGCTCTGATTCCTCGCAATCGAACAGAATACCTCTTGCATGTGCGAAATGTCGGGTATAGATCACCCGCCACGGTCGGAGTGTAGCTCAGCCTGGTAGAGCACTGTCTTCGGGAGGCAGGGGCCGGAGGTTCGAATCCTCTCACTCCGACCAATAAAACAAGGCCCCTGACGGGGCCTTTTGTTTTCTATGCTATATGGCGCAATGATATCCGCAACGTTTCAGGGCGGTTCTGTCCGTTCTTTGTTCTCAACGCCACGGAGACAGATGGGCTTCGTTTCGGCGCGGAGGCGGTATCACTCAAGCGTCTAGAGGACCCGATCCATGATTGCCGCTGCCTCTTTCTGCGCATGCGGGCTGTAGGATCGGTACACATCCTCCAGAGTATCCCTTGAGGTGGCGAAGTAGTCCGTAGCCTGCTCCAGTGTCATACCCGCCATGAACGCCCATGTGACTGCGGTATGTTTAAGCGTGTGGGGCGTCACCTCAGTAAGGCCTGCACGCCGCGCCGCAGCGGCGAAAGCCTTCTTGATATCTGCAACTGGATTACCTTCATAGCTTATGACAGCGGGGGAGTCCTGATCCCAAGTCTTCATCTCCTCGAGAAGTTTCTCCGGGACTCTCACCACACCCTTCTTCTTTTTCGTCTCTTCCTCTGCCTTGCCCAAGAAGTGGATCACGCCACGTTCTAGATCGATCCAGCCATGCGTTAGAGATGGCATCCATCTTAAGCCCAGTATGGCGCCTTTTCGGCGACCAGTCGCGACTGCGATGCGGATGAAGCGTTGAACGTGGGGAGCGGAGTGGGAGAGGAGTTCCGAAAGCTCCTGATCTCTCAGCCAGAGATCCTTGGCGGCGCCTTTGGGCGGCAGTTTTACCGGCGGTGCATATGGAATACGTCTACGTTCTGCCGCTAGTCTAAGTGCTGCATTCAGAGTTCCCATTTCTCGCCGCATCGTCCACGTAGACATACCGCGCCAACGAAGATAGCCCTTGCAGGTCGCGACATTGACTTCGGCAACGCTCTTATCCGCCCAGTACGGGGCGAGGGCTTTTATAGCATTGAGAAGGCGTTCTGGGTCTTTCACGTCATCCATTCTCTCTTCGCCGTAGCGAACGAGAATTTCACCGATCGTGATCTTGTCGAGCCCGACCGTGACGATCTCTTTGGTCGTTTTCTCCCGAATGTATTGGGCTAGTGCTTCTTCTGCCTGCTCACGAAGCCCTTCACCAAATCCTGTCCGGATGTGTTTGCCGCCATCGATGATGACCCAAGCTCCGTCGTCCTTTCGTTGAAAGAGCCTTGCCGGTTTTCTTTTACGTGGCATGATATGTACCTTTTGAGTTCGCCTTGTTCGATGTAGAAGCGCCGACCAATCTTAGTGGCGCTCAGGTCTTTGCGTCGTATTGCGGCACGTATGGCGCTGGGCCGCACCGTCTCATGAATACTCATGGCGGCCTCTTCCACTGTCATGAGCTTGGGAAGGGGCTGGGGGGCAAAGCCCCCCGCGCCTAGGGCGTCGATGTCGATACTATTCGACATCGCCAGTCCCATTTAGATCATAGCGGTCCACTACCGCGCGACGCAGCACGTCCACTGGTGGGAACTCGAAGCACCGGATCGCCTTACGCTGTTGATTTTTGCTGAGAAGTGACCCGGTAGCCCCATAATTTTCCACCGAGATTTGACCCATGTGAACACGCTGCCC